>DAIDGZ010000153.1 GCA_027452125.1 Acidobacteriaceae bacterium
TCCTCAGGGCCTGGGCTCCACTGAGGTGAGCGGCGGCCTCGCCGCCCAGCTCATCGACGAGCTTCCCGTGCTCGCCGCCATTGCCCCGTTCTCCCGCGGCGGCATCCGCATCCGCGATGCCCGCGAGCTCCGCGTCAAGGAGTCCGACCGCATCGCGCTGGTCGTCAAAAACCTGCGCGCCATGGGCGCTGAAGTCACCGAGTTCGAAGACGGCATGGACGTACCCGGCGGCCAGACGCTGCACGGCGCCACCATCGACTCTGGCGGCGATCATCGCATCGCCATGGCCTTCAGCGTGGCCGGGCTGCGCGCCACCAGCGACACCCTCATCCAGGGCGCCGAGTCCGCAGCCATCAGCTTCCCTGAGTTCTTCGATCTCCTCGATCAGGTGGCGGAGCGCTAACAGCACAGCCGAACCAAGCAAAAAGCCCGGCGCGATGCCGGGCTTTTTGTTGGCGTCTCGTCAGCAGCTTATTCGGCTGCGGGCGGAGCCATCGGCGGCTCCGGCTCCTTACCGGCTGGCTGTACTCCCGGCACCAGTGGCGCAGTGCTCACCTTGCCGGCTGCAGCATCGCCTAGGTTGATGCCATAGTGCTGCAACGTATCCGCCAGCACCTGGTAGAGACCCGCGCGATCCTTGGCATAGGTGGCATAGGCCGAGTTCAGCTGATCCTCCGCATTCGCCAGATTGCGCTGCTGCATCAGCACATTGGCCGTGGTGGAAGCCCCAAGCTTCAGCTTCTTCTCCTCGGCATCCAGGCTCTGCTGATTGTAGTCGCGGGCGGCAATCGCGGCCTGCACTGCGGCGCGATCGTTCGTCAGTGCATAGCGGGCATTCACCACCTGCATCCGAATCTGCGTGTACAGCTGCTCCAGCCGCAGTTCTGCCTGACGATACTCCATCAGCGAGCGCTCCTGCGTCGCCTGCGCAGTCCGGTTGCGGATCGGAATCGTGATGTTGAATCCAATCCCCTTGTCCGGCGCTGAGTTGTTAAAGGCGTTCGTAAACGCCGTTCCGTAGCCCGTGTCTCCCTTGGGGCAGATGCCGCCGGGATAGAAATTGCAATTCAGGTGCCTGTTGATGGCGCCGCCAATGCCCTGTCCCTGCAGATACCCGAAGATATCGAAGGTAGGCAACAGCGCATTCCGCGCGCCTTTCAGGGTGATCTCGTCGTTGCGTAGCGTCAGCACGGCCTCTTCCAGTTCAGGACGGCTCTTGAAGGCATCCTGCACCAGGGCCTCAACCGGCTGCTTCTCTTCAGGAATCTCCTGGATGGTCACGCGATCCGTGGGAATCACCGGCGCAGCCGACAGAACCGCATCGTTCAGATTGCGGGCAATCGCCTGCTTGATGATCTGCTGCTGATAGTTCAGCGAGTTCTGCGAGCTGATCAGCGCCTGCTTGTCTGTGGCCACCGTAGACTCCGCCTGGACCACGTCCAGCGGAGCCATCGTGCCAATCTGCAACTGCTTCTGGTCGTCGGCTAGCAGTTGGCTGCTCTGCTGCAGCGCGCGTTCCTTGGCCTGCACATCCTCATACGCCTGCACCAGGCCCCAGTAGATGGTCTCCACCTGATTCACGGTGTACAGAATCTGCTGGCGGAAAGAGGCGTCCGTGATGCGCCGGTTGTTCAGCGCCTGATACATGAACCGCTTGTTCAACCAGATCCCCGCGCCTTGCAGCAGGTGCTGGGTGATCGTCGCCCTGAAGCTCGAGTAAAGCTCCGGGCTGAACTGCGTAACCGGGTTCGAACTGGTCGCGTACGTGTTGTTGAATGCGACCTGGAAGTTCGTGCCCGTCACAAACCCCTGGCTCACACTGAAATTGTAGTCATTTGTCGAGCTGGTACCGCCGGTGAAGAAGCTCGTAGACGGCGCGCGCTGACGATCGAACTGAATCGCCGCCGTAGCAGTCGGGTCCAGATTCTCCGGCGCCGGTCCCGCGCCTGAGGTCGTCAGCGTCAGGCCCGAGGCGCCTGCGCCGGCTCCACCGGAGCCGCCCGTCGTGCCGCCAGGACCGCCGCCCACTGCCGCAGTCGATGACGCGCTGCCCAGCGTGTTCGAAACAATGCCGGTGGGGACACCCAGCGGAGTCGCTCCTGCCTTGGTGCGAAGAATATCGGTGTCCGCAATATCCAGGTCATAACGTGCAATGGCGATGTCGTAGTTGTTCTCAATCGCCAGGGCAATCGCATCCGACAGACTCAGGTAAATCTTGCCGTTCTTCACCAGGTCGCCCAGGCGCACGGAATTGGCAAAACTCGCCTTGGGAATGCTCGTAGGCAGGTACACCTTCAGCGGGTTTGAAATCCAGGTGGCAAATGGGCGGGAATAGTCGTGAGCGGTAGCGCGCAAGGACAGCGGCTGGGTCAGCACCGGCTGCGGCGCCGGAGGCAGCTGGGACGCTGCCTTGTCTGGTCCCTTGGAGCCCGCCCCAATCTGCTGCGAAACACCCGTCGGGGCTCCCGCAGCCAGGGTCAGCATCACTGCCGCCAGAGCACGGAGACGATTTCCTCCGAATTCACGCCGCTTGCCATGGCTACGCGCTTCTTTATTCTGTTCTTCAAACACACCTGTTCGGTACAAATGCATGATTCCTCTCCCAAGGGACTGCTGAGGCGTGTGGGCACCTTAGTAAAAGACGGCTGAAGGGCCCCTCCGGACGCAAAATTATGACTCTGAATCGGCCTGGTGCGACTCCAGATGTTCAGCAGGCTCAACTTCCGATACGCGCCCGGAATCGGCTTCGTTCCACCCGCATTGCTTTTTTACGCATTTTGCGGCCGGCGGCGAGCGCTGGCCCCGTCATCAAGCTCTCTGGAAAGCTGAGTATATCCCAATCGCACCCCTTGCCACCGCTCTGCGGGACGTCAGGTACCCTGATATGCAAGCGCCATGAATCAACCACACCAACCCGCCGCGCCGCATCGCACCTGGAAGCTGACCGTCTCTTATGACGGCACTGACTACCATGGTTGGCAGGTACAGCCCGACAAGCTCACAATTCAGGGAGAATTGCAGGCTGCTCTCGGACGGATCACTGGAGAAGCGCCTCTTCCCCAGGGCTCGGGCCGTACCGATGCCGGAGTTCATGCCCTCGCGCAGGTGGCCAGCTTTGCCCTGCATGCGCCCATTCCTGCGGAGAATCTGCACCGCGCCCTCAATCGCACGCTGCCCGCTTCCATCCGCGTCCTCCAGGCCCGCGTGGTAGCCGGCGACTTTCACGCCCGGCACTCCGCAACGGCCAAAACCTACGAATACCGCATCTTTCGCGGCGAAATCTGCCCTCCCTTTCTTGCGCGCTACGTCTACGCCTGCAACTGGCCGCTCGACGTGCCGTCCATGTGCGAAGCCGCATCGCACTTCCTCGGTGAGCATGACTTTCTCAGCTTCGCCGCCAGTGATCCCGACCTCAGCGATAGAAATGCAGTTCCGACCGCACCGGATGATCAGCCCCTCGAAGATCCGCGCAGCACCATCCGCACCATCTTCCGCTCTGAGTGGCAAAGCCAGGCCTCCGAGGCCGGCGAGTTGCTCGTGTACAGGGTTCGCGGCAACGGCTTCCTGCACCACATGGTCCGCAATCTGGTGGGCACCATGCTCGACGCAGGCCGAGGGCACGTCAAGGCCGGCGATATCCCCGCCATCCTCGATGCGCGGCAGCGCTCAGCCGCTGGCCCCACCGCTCCGGCCCGCGGACTCTTCCTGCACTCCGTGGAGTATGGCGACGACAACACCGCAGCGTCGGGCGCATGAAATCCCTCATGTCCACCTGCTACCCTGAGACTTGGCCTATGCCTCTTCTTCGCTCCAGCTCAGCGTACGCGCGCGTCACCGCTCTGGCCCGTCAACGAGCCGTCCATGCGGCCTTCGCCTGGATGCACGGCAATCCCAAACGGATCATGGACTGGCAGGCGGAGCTGGTCGCCATTCCCGCTCCTCCCTTCGGTGAAGCTGCCCGCGGCAAGTGGCTGGCAAACAAATTCGCTGAAGCCGGTCTCACGCACATCGCCACGGATGCCGAGGGCAACGTCTACGGCACGCTCTCTGCCGCGCATCTGCCGCCAGAGAGTACAGGCCCCGTGGTGCTGCTCTCCGCACATCTGGACACGGTGTTCCCTGCTGAAACCCCTCTGGTTGTCAATCTCGACCACGACCGGCTGCAGGCTCCTGGCGCCTGCGACAACGGTGCCGGACTCGCGGGCCTGCTGGCACTGGCGCATGCGCTCATCCATGCCCGCGTCGAATTGCCTGCACCGCTCATCTTCGTGGGCAATGTAGGTGAGGAAGGCGAAGGCGATCTGCGCGGCGTACGCCACATCTACCGCCAGAAAAAACTGTCCGGCCGCATTGCCGCGCACATCGTGCTCGATGGCGCCGGAGCGGACGCAGCCGTCACCCAGGCGTTGGGCAGCCGTCGTTATCAGGTGAGCACTTTCGGACCAGGCGGCCACAGTTTCACCGATGCGGGCACGCCCAATCCCATCGCCGCGCTGGCTACCGCTCTCGCCCAGGTGGACAGCATCGCACTGCCCGCCGAACCCCGCACCACGCTCAATCTGGGTACCATCCGCGGCGGAACCAGCGTCAACTCCATCCCTGAGGGCGCGCAGGCCTCGGTCGACTTTCGCTCGACGAGTGCCGAACAGTTGCTGCGCATGGAAGTGGCGCTTCACCGCGCCGTGGAAGACGCCGTAGAGCGCGCCAACGCCAGGGCCGGTGTCAACGGCAGCCGTGGACGGCTCACCTTCAAAATCCAGAAGATCGGCGACCGTCCCGCTGCGGAGTTGCCTGCGGACTCAGCCTTGCTCGCGGCCTTGCGCGCGGTAGACCGCCATCTCGGCCTGCGCACCGAACTCCGCCTCGGTTCCACCGATGCCAACATCCCGCTCTCACTCGGCGTGCCCGCAGTCTCCATCGGCGCCGGTGGCGAGGGCGGTGGAGCGCACACTGTAGCCGAGTGGTACAGCGCCAAAGACCGCGAGTTGGGCCTGCGCCGCGCCCTGCTGCTCACGCTCACCATGCTGGAGTGGGCCGCCGAAGTCTAGTCGGAACACTCGAGGATCGCCTGAAACCTCTCCTGCCGCGCACGTGCAGCCGCCCGCCGAGAGGCCTCAGGCGACCCGGAAATCTCTCAACTCAGCAGCGGCGTTGCCTCCTGCTTTTGTGTGGCCTCCTGCGTCTGCGCAATGCGGAGCGTCGGCAGCGCGTGCGGATAATGCACATGGAGATACTCAATCATCTTTTCGCGCACCAGGCAGCGCAGGTCCCAGTTCTCTGACGAACCAGCAGAACTCATCAGGCAGCGCAACTCCATGGTTCGCTCGCTCAGGTTCGTCACCTGCAACCCGCACACGCGCTTATCCCACAGGGGCGAGCCGCTCACAATGCGCTGCAACTCCGCACGCAGCGCATCCACGGGAACCGCATAGTCCACATACAGGAAGACCGTCCCCATAATGTCGCTGGTCTGGCGCGTCCAGTTCTGAAATGGCTGGTCGATGAAGTAGCTCAACGGAATCACCAGCCGTCGCTCATCCCAGATCTTCACCACCACAAACGTGCTGGTAATCTCCTCAATCCTGCCCCATTCGCCATCGATCACCACCACATCGTCGATGCGAATCGGCTCCGTCAAAGCAATCTGCATGCCCGCGATTAAATTGGACGCCGTAGACTTCGCGGCCAGGGCCATCACCACTGAGGCCAGTCCGGCGGATGCCAGCAGGCCCGTGCCATACTTCCACAGCCGCTCATCATGCAGGTTCCACAGCAGCGCGCCCGCATCCAGAACGAGAACCATTCCCACCAGCACGCGGCGAAAAAACTGTATCTGCGTGTGGATGCGCCGCGCGCGCAGGTTGTCGGCAACGCTGGTGTCGTATCGATTGGTGAGAAAGGACTGAAACACATACATCCCGCCAACGGCCAGCCATCCCAGCAGCACAATCAGTACGCTGCTGGCGAGTTGCTCAATCCGGTCGCCAATCGGCGCGGGAATCCCTGGAATCAGTGGGAGCACGATGAGCAGGCCGATCGCCAGAAACACCGCCCGCGCCGGCTTGGCCAGGTACCTGTCGATTCCCATTGAAAGAAATCGCGGCACTCGCTCCTTCTTTTTCATGCTGCGAAAAACCAGAAAGTGCGCGCCATTCCCGAAAACCACCGCCGCGCACAGCAGAAGCACCGCATACATCCAGCTGCTTTTCGTAAATAGAATCATTGAGATAGCTTGATGTGTGTAGATAGTCATATCTGTTTGGATGCGATACATGCGCGATGGTCTGCCTGGCGACTCTACGCAAACCCTCCATCAATGCGCGCAACTCTCCCCGAAGAAATGCGTCTATTCAGCATCGGTAACTTTCCGCACTCGCTGGTAAATGTCTGCATACCGGCGACTTGTACAAAGCCTCCGCGCCGTGCAGTCCAGGTTGCAACTGTCTATACTGAGTTCAATCACAATCAAGTCTCCCGTCGGCAGCGGGAGTTGCATGAGGTCGCAGAAATTTATGAATTCGCTCTTCGAACGGCTGCGTACACGCCGCTTGTCTTCAGCGTTTGTCCTGCTCGCCACCTTGTCGGCGGCGATCGTGGCTGGTTCGTTCTGGGCGCACGGGGTACGTGGGCAGGAAAAGCAGAATGCCAGTGCAGACGCCGCTCCCCTCAAGATCGTCAACTCGCCGATCGCCTCCAACCAGTTTGTGCAGATTGCCAAACGCGTTGGTCCCGCCGTGGTCAACATCAACACGCAAACGCTCCCCAAGCAGGCCGGCCCCACCCGCCGCTTCCGCAGTCATGGACAGCCCGCACCGACCACACCGCCCGATGATGGCGGCCAGGGGGACGACCAGCAGGGGCAAAATAACTTCCAGGACTTCTTCAACCACTTCTTCGGCTTCCAGGGTCCGCAGGGTGACGGCGGCGATAACACCGGCGTCCAGGAGTCGCTCGGCTCCGGTTTCATCGTGGACCCCAAGGGCTACATCATCACCAATGAGCACGTGATCGATAAGGCCGACAAGATCTACGTAAAGCTGTCCACCGATCCCGACACCACCGATCTGGGCCGCCCTGCACGCGTCATTGGCGTGGACAAGGCCACCGATCTGGCCGTCATTAAAATCGATTCCAGCACCCCGCTTCCCACGGTCAAGATGGGCAACTCGGACAATGTGCAGGTAGGCGACTGGGTTGAGGCCATCGGCAGTCCCTTTGCCCTTTCCCAGACGGTGACCGCTGGCATCATCTCCGCAAAGAATCGCACCATCCAGCCCGGCGCCAGCGGCCAGTTCCAGCACTTCCTGCAAACCGATGCCGCCATCAACCCCGGCAACTCCGGCGGTCCCCTGCTGGACATGAACGGCGATGTCATCGGCGTCAACACGGCCATCTACACCCAGTCCGCCGGATATCAGGGCATCGGCTTCGCCATGCCCTCCAATACCGTCGTTTCCGTCTACAACGACCTCATTGGACCCAGCCACAAGGTGGTGCGCGGATCCATCGGCATCCAGTTCCGTGAAGGCCTCTCCGATGCCGTCAACCGCGTCTATGGCTTTAAAAATGGCGTTCTGGTGCAGGAGGTGCAGCCAGGTGGTCCCGCGGACAAGGCCGGACTCAAGCCCGGCGACATCATCACCGCCATCGACGGCCGCTCCATCAAGGACGGCGATGACCTCGTCAATGAGATCGCCAGCCGCAGGCCCGGATCAACCGCCCGCCTCGGCTATCTCCGCAACGGCCAGCAGCAGGATACGACCGTCACCATCGGCGACCGCGACAAGATCTTTGCCAGCATGACCGGCAACCCGGGCGCCGCCGGCCCCGATGACAATGGCAACGCGGGCGAAACCAAGCTCGGCCTCGCCGTGCACACCGCGCCGCAGTCCATGGTGGATAAACTCCACATCGGCGGCGTCGTCATTGACTCCGTGCGCACCGGCTCATTTGCTGATCTGCAAGGGCTCGAGGCTGGTCTGGTCATCACCCACGTCAACCGGCGCCCCACCCCCAACCGCGAGCAGTTTGAAAGTGTTGTGAGCAAACTGCAAACCGGTGATGACGTTGTATTTGAGGTAATGGATCCGCAGCATCCCGATCTGGGAATCAACTACATCGGCGGCACGCTGGAGTAATCACAGGGCCGCCGGGCCATGAACCAGACCCGGCGGCCATTTCCCAAAATTGTTCGTATACGGCCTTTTATGGATTTTTCCTTGCTGATTCGCATCCTGTTCATCTAGACTGCAAACGAAAGTCCGGCACAAGTTTTCATTTCATAAGGTGGTTTAGCCGTGCATTTTCATCGCACAGTTTTCGCTATTTTTCTTTCTGCATCTCTGATGGGTTCCCCCGCGTTTGCTTCGCACATTCATCGCGCGCCCACCAGCGGCCACGTGCGTCATACCCGCAGCCATCACAAAGTATCGCGCAGGCATCACGTTGTCCGTGTCCGTGGCCAGCAGGCCATCGAGCCGGAACGCGTCACGCAGATCCAGCAGGCGCTGATCAAGGCCCACTACATGGACGGCCAGCCGAATGGCAAGTGGGATTCCACAACGATCGCCGCCATGAAGAAGTTTCAGGGCGATCAGGGCTGGCAAACCAAGCTCATGCCTGACTCCCGCGCCCTCAAGAAGCTCGGCCTCGGCCCTGACTACTCCAACGCGCTCAACGCCAGGGATGCGAAGTTCTCCGCCCCGCCGCCCATCAGCACCATCCCCACGGATCAATCCGCTGGCTTCATGGCCGCTTCCGGCGTAAGCGAATAGCCTTGCAGGAGCCGCCTCCTCAGCGGCTCCCTCCAGACATCCACTTCCTCAGAAATTCGTACCGCTCCTGCGTCTTCGCCGCATCTCCTGCGGTGATTGCGCTGTCCAGGTGCACGATCTCTCCCGTCTTGTCGTAGCGCGGCCACTCCGGCAACCCCTGTCCGTTGGGATCCCCGCTCCGGGCAAAGTTCGTCCAGTAGCCCATCATCTCTTCGCTCAGCTTGCGGTCTTCCGGCCTCCACTCGGCGCCCGGCCGCGTATCCAGAGTGCCAAACACATACTCAATGTCGTCCGAGTGAAACGCAAACCAGCCGGGATGATACTTGCTCGGCGGGGCGGCCAGCTCAAAGTGGTAGCGATACACGGGTGCATCGCCCGTCTCGCGCTGCGCCTCAATCCAGCGCCAGGTGCCAAAGGCAATGAAGGCCGCGCTACCGTAGTCGATCGCGGAACGCTGCGCCTGCTCATCCGTCTCTCCCGGAAAGAGCCGGAGAAACTCCGCTGCCTGCTCCCCAAAGTGATCCGCGGCAAAGGCCTTCCACTTCTCTACGGTCATCCCTCTGGCCAGCCCCGCGTTCTCATCGCGATTCCAGCCGGCCAGCAGCGGCACGTGCGCCTGCCGGCCCGCCGAGTAGGTCTCCGCCACGGGCTCGGTCAGAAACGCGCCGTCAATCACCGGGCTGAACCGCATTGCGCCTTTCTTCCGTCCCGCCTCAATCAACGTCTCTGCCGGCATCGCGCGCAACTCTGCCAGCGTCTTTGCTCCCAACGATGCAGCCCATGCGCTGTCCTTGGCCTCCGTCTCAGCCAATGTCGCGGAGCCCGGCGCGCCGACGTTCAACGCCCCGCCGCTCTCGCCAATGGCTTTGGCAAACAGACCCCGCGCAGGCTCGGCCGCCATCAGCGTGCTCACGGCAAACGACCCCGCGCTCTCGCCAAAGATGGTCACGTTGTCCGGATCGCCGCCGAAGCGTGCAATGTTGTTGTGAACCCAGTGAAGCGCGGCCACCATATCCATCAGGCCGTAGTTGCCTGCGGACCCGTTGTTCTCCTCGGCCAGTTCCTTCGTGGCCAGAAAGCCCAGCACGCCCAGCCGGTAGTTGATGGTCACCAGCACCACACCGCGTGTGGGCAGATAGTCGCCATCATGCCGCGGCTCAGACGCCGAGCCTCCCGAATAGCCTCCGCCATGAATCCAGAACATCACTGGAAGCTTGCTGTTGGGCCGCGCCTTGGCCGGGGTAAAGACGTTCAGATAAAGGCAGTCTTCGCTGGGACCATCGTCCTGAAAGATCATATCGTCGTACACGTGGCCTTGGTAGCAATGCGCCCCGTAGCGCGTGGCCTCGCGCACGCCCTTCCACGCCCCCGCCGGTTGAGGCGCGCGCCAGCGCAGTTCGCCCACCGGCGGCGCGGCATAGGGAATCCCCAAAAAGGCACGCACGCGGCCTTCATGGATCGTCTTGCCGCGCACCTTGCCCTGCGCGGTTTTCACCGTCAGCGATGCACCCTGGGCCGTCGGAACCAACCCCATGCTCATCCCCAGCACCGCCATCGCGCACACCACTCGTGCCCCAAATTGCATGAAAGCCCCCCCGGGCAACACAATAGCAGATGCAAATCTCCGTCAGCTTCTACAGCATCTCCGGAGCCAGCAGGTCGGCCATGGTCTCGCGCCTGCGGATCAGCCGGGCCTTGTTCCCCTCCACCAGCACCTCTGCGGGACGCATGCGCGTGTTGTAGTTCGAGCTCTGCGCCATCCCGTACGCGCCCGCATCCAGCAGCGCCACCAGGTCGCCCGGGGCCAGCGGAGCCAGCTTCCGGTCGCGCGCAAAAAAGTCGCCCGACTCGCACACCGGCCCCACAATGTCCACCGCCTGCGCCCTGCCGGCCTGCGGACGCACCGGCACAATCTCGTGGTGCGCCTGGTACAGCGCCGGGCGGATCAGGTCGTTCATCGCCGCATCGGTAATCACAAAGGTCTTGCGCCCATTGCGCTTCACATTCACCACGCGCGAAACCAGCGCGCCTGCCTGCGCCACCAGAAAGCGCCCCGGCTCAATCAGCAGTGTCCCGCCAAATCCGCCCAGAGACGTCTCCAGCGCCGCGGCATACTCCGCCACCTTGGCCGCGGCGTCAAAATGCGTGGCGTGATAATCAATGCCCAATCCGCCGCCCGCATCGATCACGCGCAGCTCAATCCCCGCCCGGCGCAACTGCTGCACCAGCTTGCTCACCCGCTCCACCGCCGCGCCAAACGGCTCCGCTGAGCGAATCTGCGAGCCAATATGAACGCTGATGCCGTAGGCCTCAAGCCAGCGATTGTTCGCAACGCGCTTGTAAATGTCGAGCGCGCGGCGAATATCGATTCCGAATTTGTGCTCGCGCAATCCCGTGGAGATGTACGGGTGCGTATCCGCAAAGACATCCGGATTCACCCGCAGCGCAAACCGGGCAACGCGCTTCAGCTTGCGGGCGCGCGCAGCCAGCAGTTCCAGTTCCCCTTCGCTCTCCACATTGAACTGCAAGATTCCCGCCTCAAGCGCACGATCCATCTCCGCCGCCGTCTTGCCCACGCCAGAGAAGACCACCCGCCCCACAGCTTCAGGAGCCGCCGCCAGAACGCGCTCCAGTTCGCCGCCCGAGACAATGTCGAAGCCCGCGCCATGCGTGCCCAGCAGCTTGAGAATCGCCAGCGCCGAGTTGGCCTTGACCGCGTAGCAGATCAGATGCTCGCGGCCGTTCAGTGCACGCTGAAAGAGCCCCAGACGCTCAAGGATCTGGTCTGCGGAGTAGACGTAGAGCGGCGTCCCATGGCGGCGCGCCAGCGACTCCAGCGAGACTTTGCCGCAGTGCAAAGCGCCACCGGGTTCCACGGCGGCAAACGGACGGGACAAGGGAAGGTCTGACTTGGTCAACTTGGATTCCGTAACAGCAGATGTGAGATCAAAAACGCTATTCTGAGCCTACATCATTGCTTTGTAGAAATATCCCGGCCAGAGCCTGCGATGAAACGCCGCATCAGGCGCTGCGCCATCCCCGCAAGTGGGTCCCGGGCTACCAACTCTAGTAAACTCAACGGCAGAATGTATTTTGCCGTCCGTAGCCATCGCCGCCCCGGTATAGCCCTGCTGCTCTTCGTCTGTACACTCTTCCTCTCCCTCGCCGCCTCGCCTCTCTGCCGCGCCCAGACCACCCGTCTCTGGACCCAGTCGAGCCTAGGCGACTTCGAGAATGGCACGCCCCAGGGAGTAGCCCTCACCAGCGACGGTCAGCTCCGCGAAGCGCCCGCACTCACGCCGCTGCTCACGACCCCCTCCACCTTCGTGTGGTCCGTGGCGGCAGACAAGAGCGGCAACATCTACCTCGGCACCGGCTCGCCGGCCGCGGTGCTGCGCGTAGGCCCCAAGCCAGACGGCAAACCCTTCGCGCTCTTCGAAACCACTGACCTCAGCGTGCAGGTGGTGCGCATCGGCCCGGACGGCTACCTCTACGCCGCCACCATGCCCAGCGGCAAGGTCTATCGCTTCAAGCCCGACGCCACTACGCGCCAGGATGAGTCCTCGGCCACCCTCGTCTTCGACGCCTCATCCCTCGATGGTGCTCATGCGCACGGCTCCAACGGTAAGAACGCCTCGCACTACATCTGGGATATGACCTTCGACGCAGCAGGCCGCCTCTACATCGCCACCGGCGGCCCGGGAGCCGTCTACCGCGTCGACCCTTCCAAGCCGGAAGACAAGCCGGAAGAGTTCTTCAGAAGCGATGAAGCGCACATCCGCGCTCTCGCCTGGGATGCCGCAGGCAATCTGATTGCCGGCTCCGATGGCACCGGCCTTATCTACCGGATCAACCCGCAGGGCAAGGGATACGTCCTCTTTGAGGCGCCCCGGCGTGAAATCACCTCCCTCGCCATCGCCGCCGATGGCGCCATCTACGCCGCCTGCGTCGGCGAGAAGAACCGCAATCCGCTGCCTCCGCTCCCCGTCCAGGGCATCGCCTCGGCAACCATCACCATCATTCAGCCCGGCTCCTTGCAGGCCGCCAACGCCAGCTCCTCCCTGCCGGAGGGCACTGACATCTTCGCCCTGGCGAAGGATCAGGCGCCACGCAAGCTCTGGTCCAGCAAGGATGACATCGTCTACGCGCTCGCTGCTCGTCCCGGCGGCCTGCTCGCGCTTAGCGGCAACCGCGGCCGCATCTACAGCATTCAGTCCGACGGCAACTATGCGGACGTGGGCCATCTCCAGGCCCTGCAAGGCTTGAGTCTCGCCGCCGAACCAGGCGCTGCTGGATCATCCACCCTGCTCATCGGCACCGGCAACACCGGCAAGCTCTACCGCTTCGGAACCGGCGCAGAGAAGCACGAATATGCCAGCAGCGTCCTCGATGCCGGCGCCCTGGCCCAGTTTGGCCGCGTCGAAATCGAGCCCGGTTCCTCCAACTACGAAATCTGGACACGCACCGGCAATGTCGAGCAGCCTGTCCGCGGCTGGAGCGACTGGGAGCCGCTCAAGGACGACGTGGTCGCCTCGCCTGCCGGGCGCTTCCTGCAATGGAAAGCGGTTCTCCACCCTGGCGGCGCCATCGGCAGCGTCGGTGTCAACTACCTGCCGGTCAACTCCGCCCCCGTCGTCGATGATCTGGTTGTGGTGCCCGGCGCCCGGGTCACCTCGCAATCCCAGACCAGCTCTCAGCAAACCGTGAACATCGCCTTTGGTTCCGGGGTGCAGACTGTCACCTCCGATGACGGCAGTTCCACAGGAGCCATCAGCGCCAGCAAGGATCGCACCGCCATCACCGTCCGCTGGGCTGCGCACGACGACGATGGCGACAACCTTGTCTATTCCATCTACCTGCGTGGCGACGGCGAGACCGTGTGGCGTCTGCTCAGGAAGAACCTCACCGACAAGGTCTACAGCTTCGACGCCACCCTCATCCCCGACGGCGGCTATCAGGTAAAAGTCGTTGCCTCCGATGCCCCGTCGCACACGCCGGGAGGCGCGCTCACCGGCGATCGCGTCAGCAATCGCTTTGTGGTGGATACCACCCCGCCCGCCATCAACGATCTCAAGACCGCCCAGGAAGCAGGCCATTGCGCACAGGCGACCTGCCCGCAATCTGTCCGGCTCACCTTGGATGCCGCGGACGCCACGTCGCCCATCGCGCATGCCGAGTACTCGCTCGACGCCGGTCCGTGGCAGTTCATCGCCCCGGTCGGCCAAATCTCCGACTCCAGGACCGAACACTACGACGTCCTGCTCCCCGCAGCATCGTTGGCCGCTTCTCCCGGCGAGCATCTCATCACCGTCCGCGTCTACGATCGTTACGAAAACGTCGGCGTGGCCAAGACCGTCTTTCATACGGTGGCAAAGTAGCCTGTGATGCGATTCGAACTCTACGTGGCGGCACGCTATCTTCGCGCCAAGCGGCGGCAGGCCGTGGTCGGTGTGGTCACCGGCATCTCGGTCGCTGGCGTTGCCGCCGGCGTGGCCGCGCTCATCATCGCCCTGGCCATCACCAACGGCATGAAGCGCGACCTCCAGGACCGCCTCGTGGACTCCAGCGCCCACGTCCAGTTGATGCAGGTCAACGGCAATGGCATCCGCGACTGGCGGCCGCTCTTCGATCGCCTCAGCCATGTGCCCCATGTCGTCGCCGCGTCCCCCGGCCTCTATGAACAGGTGCTCGTTGGCCGCAATGCCCGCGACGGCGGTGCGCTCATTGAAGGCATCCTGCCCGACTACGAAAAGAAGGTCAGCACGCTGCTCTCGACGGCCACGCCCGGCTCCATCCAGGCCCTCGAGCCGCAGCCGCAGCCGGCCAACTCCACCAGCCCCGCGGACGTCGCCCTGCCCCCCATCGTCCTCGGCAAAGATCTGGCCGACACCATCGGCGCCGCCATCGGCGACCGCGTCACCGTCATCAGCCCCCAGGGCGAACTCACCCCGTACGGCATCATCCCCAAGTGGATGCCCTTCCGCCTCGCGGGCATCTACCACACCGGCTTTTATCAGTACGATGCCGAGATGGGCTTTGTCCGCCTGGCCGACGCGCAGCGCCTCTTCGACGAGCCCGATCTGCTCTCCGTCATCAGCTTCAAGGTGGACAACCTGAACCGCGCGCCCCAGATCGCGCACGCCATCGAGCAAGCCGCCGGCAAGGGCTACATGACCACCAACTGGATGGAGCAGAACCGCGAGCTCTTCCGCGCCCTGCGCCTGGAGCAGGTGGTCACCTTCATCGTTATCGCCCTCATCGTCATCGTCGCCGCCCTCAACATCCTCATCGCTCTCACCATGATGGTGATGGAGAAGACCCGCGACATCGCTGTGCTCATGAGCTTCGGCGTTCAACCCGGTCAGGTGCGCCGCATCTTCCTGTTGCAGGGCTTCCTCATCAGTGTCGTGGGAACGGCTCTCGGCCTCGTCCTCGGCTACATCGCCGCCTGGGCCGGCGGACACTACCACTTCATCCACCTCTCGGCTGAGGTCTACTCCATCGACACGCTGCCCTTCGTCTCGCGCCCCCTCGACGGCCTCATCGTCTCCGCGCTCTCCATCGGCATCTCGCTCCTGGCCACGCTCTACCCCTCGTCCACAGCCGCGCGCATCCTCCCCGCCGAGGCGCTGCGCTACGAATAATAGCTACTGCGGCGTAATAATCCCACCCAGTGCATGCCGTCGCGGCAACACCAGCCCTCGGTGATCCACCTCAGCCTTCGCCGCCACAGCCTCCGGCTTTTCCAGCGGAGTCCGTTCCATCAGCGCGCCGCCGCATGCCGGGCACCAGTCCGCCTGCACCGTCTCATCCACCACCGCGTGGCACTGCCTGCATATCCGTTCCATATCCCCAGCTTACCGGATTTGAACCACCCCTGAGCCTCCATCGGAATTTCACACGCCCCCGCTACACTGGAGATATGCACCCTCCCATCCGCATGGTGGCCATCGACATGGACGGCACGCTGCTCCCTACCTTCACCCAGGCAGTCAGCGCCCGCAATGCCCAGGCCCTCCGCGCGGCTCAACAGGCTGGCGTTACCGTGGTCATCGCCACCGGCAGACGCACCGGCTACACGGTGCCGCTGCTCGAGGGGCTCGGCCTGCGAGCGGATACCCCTCTCATTACGTCCAATGGAGCAGTCACCAGCACGCTGGCTGGCACGCTGATCGACCAGCGCCGCCTGGAGGCGCATGTAGCCCGCGGCCTGTGTGCGGTGCTCCGTGAATTCGGTGTACTCGTCTTCACCTTCGACCGTCCGGGCAACGAACTGGTCGTGGAAGATCTGGACAAGGCTCAGGGGCGTATCGCTCTTTGGGTGGAAGCAAACCGTAAGGCAATTCAGGTGGTCAAGCCTCTGGAGAACGCGCTCAAAGACGGAGACGATCCCATCCAGGGCATGGTTGCCGGGGGGCTCAGCCGCATGCGCCAGGCAGAAAAGGCACTCAAGGCCAGCCAGTGGGGCGACGCCTGCGAATGTACACGAACTGAATATCCCGGCCGCGACCTCTCGATTCTCGATCTCCTGCCGAAAGCTGTCTCTAAGGGAACCGCCCTGCAAATGCTAGCCGCGCAGCTCGGCATGGACCGCAAGGAAGTCATGGCCATAGGAGACAATTGGAACGACGTGGGTATGCTGGAATGGGCCGGTCAGGCCATCGTCATGGGCAATGCCGCGCTGGAACTGCGCACCATGGCCCGCACCCGCGGCTGGAAGCAGACGCCCTCAAATGACGAAGATGGCGTAGCCGTCGCATTGGAAGCAGCACTCAAGAAGTTGCCTGACGCACGCGTGTAGAAAGCAGTCCGGAGAAGATTTTGCGCACCGCCACTCGCATCCAACTCGCCGCCGCCATCGCCCTGCTCGCCGGCATGGCGTCGTTGGCGCACGCCGCCGAGCAGCTCACGCTGCGCAACGGCTTCCAGATGCGCTGTGACCATTACGCTGCCACCGGCGGCACCGTCCGCATTTACCTGAACGCCGGCGAAGACAACTACATCGAGCTGCCCCAGCAGGAGATCGTCAGTGCGCAACCGCTTGCCGAACCCGCGCGATCCCAGGCAGCCCCGGCGCCCGCGCCCCACAGCGATGCGCTCACCCGCACCGATCTGGGTCAGATTCTCTCCCGCGCCGGCCAGGCGCACAACCTCGACGTCGATCTGCTCGCCAGCGTCGTCCACGCGGAGAGCGGCGGCAACACCCACGCCGTCAGCCGTGCGGGCGCCCGGGGCCTCATGCAGCTCATGCCCGGCACCGCGGCCACGCTCGGCGTAAAGGACAGCTTCCAGCCTGACCAGAATGTGCGCGGCGGCTCAGCCTATCTCGATGCCCTGCTCACCCGCTACCACGACAACCTGGCCCTCGCGCTCGCCGCCTACAACGCCGGCCCCGAAGCTGTGGACCGCTATCACGGCATCCCTCCCTATCGTGAAACCCGTGCCTACGTAGCCCGCGTCATTCATGAGTTCAACCGCCGCGTGCGTGCCCGCGAAGCCCTGACCCGCCGTGCTGTCTCTTCCTCCGCCCCCCAGTCCGCCCAGCTCTCTTCACAGAGTGTTCATCCCGCTTCTGCCCCTGCCTTGCCGTAAACTCGAAGAGGCATCTCTCTTCGCACAACGGAGCGCACGTGAAGAAGCAGTTCATCCTGGGAATCATTCTGATCGCGGCCGTGGTGGCCCTCGTCGTCGCCAGCCACAACCGCATTCATTTCGACTTCGCGGTCTTCCGCAGACAGGTCACCCAGGTCGACTGGCGCAAAATCTTCCTCGCCGTAGCCTGCATTTACGTCGGCTATCTCTTCCGTTCCATGCGCTGGGTCAGGCTCGTCCGCCACAATAAGCAGGTTCCCCTGCTCTCGCTCCTCGGCACCCAGATCATCGGCTTCACCTCCGTCGCCCTCGTCGGTCGCGTCGCCGATCTCAGCCGCCCCTATCTCGTCGCCAGAAAGACTGACCTGCCGCTCAGTTCGCAGATCGCCGTCTACATCGTGGAGCGGCTCTTTGACGCTGGCTCGCTCGCGCTGGTCTTCTCCTGCGCCATTCTCTTCGCCCCACAGGGCTCACTGCCCCACGCCGAGGTCCTCAAAAAATTCGGCACCTGGGGCCTGCTGGGCACCTTCGCCGGCGCCCTGTTTCTCTTCGCCGTGCGCATGGCCGGCGACCAGGTGGCCCGGTTCTTTGAAAATCTGCTGGGGCGCTTCTCCCCCAAACTCGGCCACGCCGCCGGCCACAAAATTCGCACCTTCCATGCCGGCCTAGACACCATGCGAACCGTCTCCGACTTTGCCATCGTCGTCGCGCTCTCGCTGGTCCTGTGGGTGCTCATTGCCCTGGCCTACTTCGAATCCGCACGAGCCTTTTCCGCCAGTCCCCTGCTCTCGGTCATCTCGTTCCCGCAGGCTGTCCTCATGCTGGCCGTCAGCGGCGGCGCCAGCTTCTTCCAGTTGCCGGTGCTCGGTTGGTTCTCGCAGATCGGCGTCGTAGCCGCGGCCATGTCCGCGCTCTTTGGCGTGCCCGGAGAGGTCTCCACCGCGTGGTCAACGCTCCTGCTGCTGGTCACCTTCCTCAGCCCGGTGCCGGTTGGCCTCGTCTGGGCGCAGTTTGAAAATATTAACCTGCGCAAAATCGCCGTCGAAAGCGAACAGGCCGGCGAGCAACTCCCCGAATCGGCCACTGAAGACTCAACCCAGTGGTCTAAGTAGACTCACAGTCCACCAGGCATCAGCGTTGCGCGCGCTCCGTCTCGTCTGCCAGCAGCGTGCCGGCTGGGGCAATTCCTTCGGTAAACCGAATCGTCTCCGGCCCTGCCGCGCCGCCAGTCATCAGCATGCTCATCGCCTGCTCCATGCTCATCTCCGTCAGCGTCACCCGCTCCAGCGGCAACACCTGCAGAAACGCTGAAGTCGGATTGATGGCATTCGGCAGCAGCACCGCCGCCAGCGGCGCCCCCGTCGTCGCATCCGTCATCGTGCGCGTCAAAAAACCGATGCTCTTCTGCCCGGGAATGGGAAAGTCCACCAGCACCACGCGCTGGCTGGTCTCCTTCTTGGCCATCATCGTGTCCAGCAGTTGCCGCACAGAGGTGTACACCTTGGCCACAAATGGCAGCCGCTCCAGCACCGCCTCAAACAGGTTCAGAAACTGCCGCCCCACCACCAGCGACGAGATGCGCCCCGTAATCAGCAGCACCGCCAGCGTCAGCACAATCGCCAGCGCCGGCTGCATCCACGGATCGCCCAGCCAGGCCCGCGGAAACACTCTCGCCAGAAACTGCACCATCGGCAACCCCGCCTTTGCCAGTTCGCCCAGCACAAAGCTGAAGATCAGATAGGTCACAAAAAGTGGACCAATGGTCAGAATGCCCGCCAGAATACTGTTCTGCAGACTGCGCAACGCATGGGCAACAGCTCGTTTCACGCCACTCTCCTCGTAATCGAGCATACCCGACACTCTATCCCGCATCGCGCCCTTCCTGCCGCACGTTGCCCTGCTAATCAATACGCAAAAGCGCCCGAATGCCGCCTCGCCGCTTCCCCTGAGGCGCGAAATCATTTATATATGGAGGGTTCCGTCTCGATGCGGGAGGGATGGGTAGCCTATGAACGCACCTGAAAGCGGCAGCTTCCTCCAGGAAGGCCGCCCAGTGCAGAATCCCGGGATGGCGCGTCCGCGCCCGGTCGGATCCCCTTTACCCATGGGAGCCGCCGCTACTCCTGCCCCTGCGGGGCCGATCGATGCGCACCACGTTCCCGCCTCGCCGCCGCCCCCCGGCCGCTCCCTCTCTTCTCCCGCTTCTGCTGCTCCCGCCGCAGACGATCTCTCCGGCAGCCTCCAGCGCATCTTCTCCGCCGTGCGCTCCACGCTGCCCTTCGTCACCAAGCTGCTTCCCCTGCTGGAGGGGAACGTGGTCACCGCCGTGAGCAATGTCCTCACGCAGCAGCCGCAAAAATCCGCGCCGCCGCCGCCCCCCGTGGATCTCGTGCCCATCCAGGAAGGATTGGTCGATCTGCAAACCCAGCACCACGAGCTGAGCGTCCAGGTCGCCGAGCAAAACACTTCGCTCAAGCGCGTCGAAGATCAGCTGGAGCTGGTCCGCGAAGCCACGGACCGCAACACCCTTGAACAGCAGGAGTTGCTCGAGGATCTCAAGGTCGTCGGTCGCAAGGTCAACATCGTGGCCACCGTCGCCATCAGCCTGCTCGTTATCTCCGTCCTCGTCAATCTGGTCCTCTATCTCCACATCCGCAACATTCTTCCCTGATCGCCTCTACCTCCCCAAAATCCAAAAACAGCTTGCTTTGTCATAAGATACAGAGTCTTCTCACTGAAAATCTGTTCAGCTCCCCCTTCTTCGATCAGCATAAAATCGAATGTCATTTCCATAAAATAAAAACAATTTTTCCTAAATCTGCTTACTTTTCCACGCTTCCCGCCCGCAAAAGTTGCCAGTCGTATTTTCAGAGGACTAATATGCGCATAGTTCAGTCGAACCGGCGGAACCGTAGTTGGCTTGAGCAGCAAGCAGCAGTTTTAACGTTCACTTAGCTTCACCAACGAGCGGCGCTTACCAGCGCGCGCACATGGAGCGCCTCCACATGGCATGGTATGCCTACTGCATCGGTGAAAGAGAAGCATTTCCCTCAATTGCACGGCATCGCAAACCAGTTCCGATGGATTCGGTAGTCGGAGTCAGCGGTAATCAGGTTTTTCTCTACCCCGCCAGCGATCTTGCCATCGTTGTGAGCGAGCACAATCCGCAGGAACCCATCAATCAGAAATCCTATGTGGATCATGCACGGGTCATCGCGGACTGCTTTCATCACTCCACGGTGCTTCCTTTCCGGTTCGGCACGGTCTTCAACGACGACGAGAGTCTTCGCAAGTCCATCCGTTCCAACCAGCGCCAGTTCCTCACCAACATCGACAAGCTCCGCGGTAAAACCGAGATGCACCTCAAGATCCTCGTGGATGACTGCTGCACCCACGAATTTGAGAAGCACCTGACGACTGAGACCGTGGGACGTGAATACCTCTCCAATCTCCGCGAAACAGCCACCCGCACCCGCGAGCGCCAGACCCGCGCACGCGCCATCAGCTTCCAGATGCACCGGCTGTTTATGCCCCTCGACGAAGAGGTTACCTGCCGCCTCACCGACAGCGGCAAGTTGGTCCTGGACATTGCGCATCTTATTGATCGCAAGTGTGTTGAGCGGTACATGAACAAGTTCACCACCACCAGCGCTACCCTGCGTGAGTGCCAGATGCAGATCTCCGGCCCCTGGCCTCCCTATCACTTTGTGCACCGCCTCACCCGCTCCGGACACCAGCACACGCACGCGGCATCCGCGGCGCCTGCGCCCCGCCCTGCGGCGGCGCCCGTTCTGGAAACTGCTCTGATCTAGTTCGGAAACTGTGCCTCAAACGCAAACAGCCTCGGCAACCGCCGAGGCTGTTTCTTTTCCGCGTCAGAAAACACGGCTCAGCGCCAGCTTACGGAGAGATGCCACCGCAGCCGCCGCTCGGCCGTCTTGCGCAGCACGCGCTCATACTCTGCCAGTTCATCCAGCACAGGCTGCGTCTCTGATCCCAGCGCCGCCGGCGTCGTGCTCAGAAAACTCATCAGGGCCCGCACCGTGCGCAGCCCATCGTGCGGATCAAACCATTGTGGCTTTGGAAGATGGCTAACCCAGTCAGAATGCTCCGTGCCCTGCTCCATCAGCAGCGCCATGGAATTCTCGTCCGCCGAGAAAAAAGACAGCAGCGGACTGACCATCAACCGTTCCGCCAACCGCTCCAGCGCATCCTCATTGCGCGCCAATGCCCGGCCATTCACGAATATATCGAAGCCCGGATCGACGCCTTCCACCACAATGTAAAGACTTGCAGCCATCGGTAGAAGTGTAGCTGAGATGGGTGTCTGAAGCCCCGGAATTCCGCCCGGTTACCCAATCAATAACGGGATGTTACCTGAACAGGTGACGAATGTTTTTTCAATTTCCGGCAGACCTGCTGCAAAATATCTTTGAATTCATCAAAATTCATATCATTCTATAGAGAGACTCTCAAGGCTGGGGTATTTTTCAGGTGGACTGGAGTAAGCTGCCAGATTTGGCTACGGTTGCATCCCTTGCCAGCGCATTTGCGTCTGTCTCCTGGCGCAGCCGCTCGCCTGTTGCACGTCTGTGGCTCACCGGCTGGCTGATGATCGTCCTGCACTTCGCCTTCTTCCTCTTTGCGCCTTTGCCCGGCCATACCGGAACCATTGCTTCGCTGGCCGGAACCATCGCGCTCGTGTGGGCTGGCATCCTCTTCATGTGGGCCGCTGTGCCCTACCACAACACGCTCTCCAGCCGCTGGATGCTCGTTGCGCTCATTGCCGCCAACGCGCTTTATCTTGCTGTCTCTACCTTCTTTCCTGATTCCCATCCACTGCTGAACTCTGCGGCTCTGCTCTTAGGGATTCTGCCCCTGTCGATCACCCTGGTTTCGGCGCGCACCCTGAATGCCCCCCTGCGCTGGTTTACCACCGGGCTCTATTGTGCACTCTCCGCCTTCCTGCTCGCCTTTCAGAACCGTCCCGGAGACGGCTCGGATCTTGCGCTCAATGCCCTGCTATTCGTCGTATATATCGGATGCAGCATCCATTTCTGGTACACCTACCGGCGTGCTACGGCAGGCAGCCTCATCACCATTGCCGGTTTTCTCGCATGGGCTGCCGTCTTCGTCGTCGCTCCGTGGATCGGCGTCGCCTTTCCGCACAAGCATATCCAGGACGAGGTCTGGAATCTTCCCAAGTACGTCGTGGCCGTCGGCATGATCCTGCTCCTGCTGGAGGATCAGATCGAGCACAACAAGCATCTGGCCCTCCACGACGAACTCACCGGCCTGCCCAACCGCCGCCTCTTTCAGGACCGCCTCTCCAGCGCCCTGGAGCGCGCCCGCCGCACCGGCGCCCAGATGGCCCTGCTCCTCGTCGATCTCAATCACTTCAAGCAGGTGAATGACACCTACGGCCACCACGTCGGTGACCAACTCCTCATCGACGTGGGCAAGCTCTTCCTCGGGCGGGTCCGCCGTTCCGATACAGTGGCCCGAACCGGAGGAGACGAGTTTTCGCTTATCCTCGAAGAGCCCATCTGTCGCGAAGATGCCCAGCGCGTCGCGGATTCGCTCATGCAGCGGCTCGACAGTCCCATCCGTCTCGGCGAGCACACCGTCCGCGTCGGCGCCAGCGTAGGAGTAGCCATCTTTCCAGACGACGCTCTCAGCGCTGAGTCCCTCTGCATCGCGGCGGACATCCGCATGTACAGCGACAAGAACACCTCCCGTCCGCCTGCTGCCCCGCCGGCCTTCTCCAAGGCTGGCGAGCCCTATACCGCCCCAGCCGGAGCCGACTCCTCGGCGCAGTAACCCCTGCCCGGGTTCCCTCGCATTCATCGCTTCCTGCAGCCATTCAATCTCTCGCACAAACAAAACCGGCAGTCCGGATTTCTCCTCCGGACTGCCGGTTTTGTTGTCTCTATTGCCTTGCCTTACGCCTGTCCGCCATTACCCGGACCGCGGCCACCAGGGCGACGGCGGCGGCGGCGGCGGTTGTTCTGCTGCGGCCGTCCCGCTCCTGCTGCCGGAGCCGGAGCGCCCTCGACACGGTTGAAGTTCGGCTCGTTCTCCTCGTCGAACTCTTCGCCGTCTTCCTCATCAAAGTCGTCTCCGCCCTCAATGAGAATCGTGCTCTGGTTTGAGCGGGGCTGGCGCTCATCGAACTCATGCTTCGCACGCGCCGGAGCCTCCTGCGCCGCAGGCGCTTCGCCCGCCTCGCCCTCGGCCGCCTCTGCCGGGGCAGTCTGCGCCAGCTTGGCCTTCTGTTCCTTGATCAGGGCCTTGCGGCTCAGCTTGATGCGGTTGCCTTCCAGCGCCAGCACCTTCACCATCACCTGATCGCCCTCGCGCAGTTCGTCCTTCACGTCCTTCACGCGATGCTCGGCAATCTCGGAGATGTGCAGCAGGCCGTCGGTGCCCGGGAACAGCTCCACAAAGGCGCCGAACTCTGCCAGGCGCACCACCTTGCCCAGGTAGGTCTTGCCCACTTCCGGCACGGCAGTGATGTCGTTGATCATGGCCAGCGCCTTCTTCAGGCCATCGGCATCGCTGGAGGCCACACTCACCCGGCCCGTGTCGTCCACATCGATCTTGGCGCCGGTCTGTTCCACGATGCCGCGGATCGTCGCGCCGCCCTTGCCGATCAGGTCGCGAATCTTGTCCGTGGGGATCATGACCGTCTCAATGCGGGGAGCATACTGCGAACGCTCCTGGCGAGGTCCGTCCTGCACGGCGTCCATCTTGTCCAGCAGGAAGA
>DAIDGZ010000154.1 GCA_027452125.1 Acidobacteriaceae bacterium
GGCAACCTGCGCGCCTTCATCCAGGCCAAGCTGCGCAACCTGAGGTCCGGCGCGATGTTTGAGCACCGCTTCCGCTCTGCCGACGCCATCGAGAAGGTTGTGGTGGACGAAGTGGCGATGGAGTTCCTGTACGCCGACGGCGACGACTACTACTTTATGAACCCGGAGAACTACGAGCAGACCATGCTCAAGGCCTCCACCCTGGGCGAAGCCGTGGAATACCTGACGCCGAACCTGCAGATTCACGTCAGCTACCACGACGGTCAGGCCGTGGGCATCGAACTGCCCACCTTTGTGGAACTCACCGTGGTCGAGACCGAGCCGGGCCTTAAGTCCGCCACCGCTTCCAGCGTGACCAAGCCGGCCAAGATGGAAACCGGCCTTGTGGTGCAGGTGCCGCCCTTCATCAACGAGGGCGAGAAGATCCGCGTCGACACCAGCGAAGGCGCCTACCTGAGCCGCGCGTAAGCCACTGAATTCCTGAAAAAGCCCCATCGTCGCCTGTTCCCGGGGACCGCCGACGATGGGGCTTTTTCTTTGGCAACTCCTTCGGGATGCAAGAAAAGAGGTCACAGCCGCACAAGCTGTGACCTCGAGTGATTCGCTCAGCTACGCTTACTTGCCGTTGCGCAGGCTCACCGGACGCGCTTCCAGCAGGGCCGGAATCGTCTTCAGGCTCTCCAGCACCTCATCCGGCGCCGGTGCATCGATCTGCACCACCGCCAGCGCCTTCACCGGATCGGCGCCTCCGCGCTCACGGCCCAGGGCGAAGTTGGCAATGTTCACGCCGTGCTGCCCGAGGATGGTGCCGATGCGGCCGATAACGCCGGGGACGTCGAGGTTGCGGCAGACCAGCAGGTTGCCCTCGAGCGGCGCCTCGATGTCGATGCCGTCGAACTCCAGCAGGCGGGGCTGCTCGCCGTGGATCACGGTCGCCGCGGCCCGGCTGATGCCGTCCGCCGTGCGCAGTTGGACTGAGAGCACCGTGGCGCCGCCGCCGCGCGAGCTCTCCTGCTTCTCCTCGTGCACGCGGATGCCGCGCTCCTGCGCGATGGCTGCTGCGTTGATGCGGTTCACATTCTCCAGGCCTTCCAGCAGAGCCGCGATGGCCGCGTTGCGCACCAGCTCGGTCTTGGCCTCGGCCAGCGCGCCGCCGTACACCAGGTCAATGCCCTCGATGCCGCTTTTGCCGGCCTGCGCCAGGAAGGAGCCCACACGAGCCGCCAGATCGATGTAGGGAGCCAGCTGCACGTACTCTTCGTGGGAGAGCGACGGCAGGTTCACCGCGTTCTGCACCACGCCGAGCTTCAGGTACTCGCGCACCTGCTGCGCAATCTGCACACCCACGGCCTCCTGCGCCTCCGCGGTGGAGCCGGCGATGTGCGGGGTCAGGATCACGTTGTCCATGCCGAAGAACGGGCTGTCCTTGGGAGGCTCCACGGTGAACACATCCAGCGCCGCACCGCCCACGTCGCCGCTCTTCAGCGCCGCCGCCAGCGCGCCTTCGTCCACCAGCTCGCCACGGGCGCAATTCACAATACGCACGCCCTTCTTCATGGTGGCCAGGGTCTTGGCGTTAATGATGCCGGCGGTCTGCGGGGTCAGGCCCACATGCAGCGTCAGATAATCGGCCTGCGCAAATAGCTCCTCCACTGTCACCAGGCGGATGCCGTTTTCACGCGCTACCGCAGCAGAGACAAACGGATCGGAGCCGATCAGCTCCACGCCAAAGGCGCGGGCGCGCTTGGCCACTTCCAGGCCGATGCGGCCCAGGCCGAGAATACCCAGCGATTTGCCGCGCAGCTCGCTGCCCTGCAGATTCTTCTTTTCCCACCGGCCGGCGTGCATGCCGGTGTTGGCCACAGACAGCTTGCGGGCCAGGGTAATCATCAGGCCCAGGGTCAGCTCAGCCACGGCCACGGCGTTGGCGCCGGGCGTATTCATCACCACGATGCCGCGGCGGGTGGCTGCGTCGGCATCGATGTTGTCCACGCCCACACCGGCGCGGCCAATCACGCGCAGCTTCGGGGCGTGCTCCAGCAGCGCATCGTCCACCTGCACGGCGGAGCGCACCACCAGGGCATCGGCATCGGCCAGCGCGGCGGGCAGGCCGTCGGGCAGCTTGTCGTGCGTCAGAACTTCCCATCCCGGCTCGGCCGCAAACACGGCCAGTGTTGCCGGGGAAACCTTCTCAGCCAGAACTACCTTCATCGCGTCTCCTCTGCTGTTCCCTGCGGTTGCGTACTCATCAAAGCGAATATTGTGTTTTTCGCACAGCATCTCAAACATGCGCACAACAGCGGCGTGCGGCTTGCCCTCGCCGCGCTCATACTTGGTCAGCGAGTTGGGATGCACTCCCAACTGCTCGGCCATCTGGTACTGGTAGAGGTCAAGCTGCCGTCGCGCGATGATCAGCTTTTCCCCAAATGTGAGTTCAGCCATGGGTTCCTTCCACGTGGGCGTTGCTCGCGGTGTTCGCCGCGCTTCGCGCGTGTGAGCGGAGTCAGAAGAGCCGGATCGCCGTACTGACTTCGCCAGCTCCGCTCACTCCGCTGCCGTCTTTTACGCCTTTGCCGCTTCCGCGTACACCTTCTGCGCGGCTGCCACTGCCGTGCCGTACTCCACGGGCAGCTTCAATACGTCCTTGGCGATGTGCTCCATCGCGGCCAGCAGGGCTACGGTGTCCAGGTAATCAAAGAAGCCGAGATGCGCCACGCGGAAGATCTGCCCCTTCATCGAGCCCTGGCCGTTGGCGATCACCGCGGCAAAGCGCGACTTGAGCGCCTTGACCACGTCGCTCGAATCCAGCCCCTCGGGCACCGCCACCGCAGTGGCTGCCGCTGAAGGCGAATCGGGCGAGAACAGCTTGAAGCCCAGCGCCACCAGGCCCGCGCGGGTCGCCGCAGCGTTGGTGATCGCGTTGTTGACCAGCGCGATGCGGCCCTTCTCCAGATCGCCACCCGCCTGGCCGGCGATGTAGTCGAGCGCCGCGCCGAGACCGGCAATCAAAGCCACCGAAGGCGTGTACGCGCTCTCGCCCTTGACCGCGTTCTTGCGCTCCTTGCGCAGGTCGAAGTAGTAGCGCGGATTCTTGGAGGCATCCATCGCCTTCCACGCCTTCTCGCTCACGCTCAGATAGGCCAGACCCGGAGGAATCATCACGGCCTTCTGCGAGCCGCCGATCAGAATATCGATGCCCCATCCGTCCACATCAAAGTGCGTGGTGCCCAGGCCGGTGATGCCGTCCACCACCAGGATCGCCTCCGGAGCCACCTCGTCGCGCAGCCTGGCGACAGCCTGCACGTCGTGGTTGGTTGCCGTGGAGGTCTCCGAGGCCTGCAAGTAGATGGCCTTGGTATCCGGCTTCAAAGCCGCCTTGATCGCGGCCAGCTGGAAGGTCTGCCCGTAAGGCGCCTCAACCACATCCGCCTGGCATCCAAAGGCCTTCACCAGGTCCACCCAGCGCTCGCCAAACTTGCCCGCCGTCAGCACCAGAACGCGGTCGCCGGGCGAGGTCAGGTTCGAAACCGAAGCCTCCATGGCGCCTGTGCCGGAGCAGGCCAGCAGCAGCACATCATTCTGCGTGCCGACAAACACCTTCAACTGCGCCAGCACCTTCTGGTAGAGGGCGCGGAACTCAGGGGTGCGGTGGTGGATATCCGCCGCAGCCATGGCAAACTGTGCAGCGGGAAGCAGCGGGGTCGGGCCGGGGGTGAACAGGCGAGTTTTGCGAATCATGATTCCTCCCAGAGGGTTGGAGCGAAGATGGGTCGTGCGCAATCACAGAATACACAAGTTTGTGGTTTTTGTGAATTTCGATTTAAGAATCTTTCGCGAATACCGGCCGGACGCGTCCAGGTAGCCAACACTGCAACGCTAACCGGGCGTCTGAACGACGCCAAACGCAAAGAGCCCTCCGGTTTCCGGGAGAGCTCTTTGGCTATACTTCGTATTTTCTTGTGCTTACAGCAGTATCTGAACGAGTTTACCTGCGTCCGCCGCCGCCGCCGTGGAAGCTACCGCCGCCACCGCCATGAAAGCCGCCTCCGCCGAAGCTACCGCCTCGGAAACCGCCACCGCTGAAGCCACCGTGGAAGCCATTGTTGCCGGGAGTGCCGCCCATCCGGCCGGGGATGGTGACATGATTCTGTCCGGCAGCGCCGCGATAACCACCATAGGGAGCCCGATTGCCCATACGGTCGCCATCTCCATCCCGGAACCCATAGCCGCCATAGTAGCCGCCATAAAAGCCCGGGCCCCAACCGCCGCCCCATCCCCACCAGGGGTTGTAGTATCCCCAGCCGAACGGGCTATAGAACGGATCCATGCCGATATAGGTGTAGCCCAAGCCGTACGGATCCCAATACCAGCCGGGACCAAAGCCGGACTCATCGGCATATTCCTGGGCAATGGAGCGGTTCTCCTGTGCCAGGTAGCGCGAGCGGAGGCTGCTCCAGCGGAAGAGCCCATCCTCTGCATCCTTGGTATTAAAGCCGCGAGGATGCAGGCGGGTGCTGGCATCCAGCAGCAGCATGTGGTGCTGCTTGACCGTGATCGGCTTGCCGGCGGTCTGCTCCACCTGGGCCTTGCCGGAGAAGACCAGCACGGTGGGATGGCCAGCTTCGAACTCGTAAAAGCCGGTCTTGAGCAGCCGCGTGGTTACGCCGCCATCCATCACTTCGAGATCGTTTTGCTCGAAGAGCTGATCGACCTCAAGACCGGCTTTGCCTTGCAGCAACTCAACCTGCGTCTGCACAATATCCGGCGAGACCATCCGGACTGCGCTCTGTCGACCTACCCGCAGAAAGACGCCCGGGGTCAGCAGAACCTCAGCCCTGCCCTGCCCGGTATGCAGCACATCGCCCTGCTGCATCACAACACTCCCCACACTCTTGTTATTCAGGGCTCGGCCCGCGAGTGTGACCTGTCCCTCTACGTAGTTCAGCATTCCGGGGCGCGCCTGGTCCTGCGCGGAGGCTGCAACGCAGAGAGAACCCAAGGCAAGAAGAGCAAGCATTGACATTCTTATGAGATTGGGCTGTCGGCTCATCATTTTTCTAATACCCTCACACCTCTTTGAACGCGATCCGCAGGAAAAAGTTCTGCATGGTACGACCATCCAAATGCAACCTGCTTTTCATCCTGCGAAAAATACACCGCCCCGCTTGCCAGCCCGATCGGCCACAGAGCCTGTATTCACCATACGCCACAACGATTCGTTACTATTGCACAAGAGGAAGAGATTTATGTCAGAAGCGGGTGAGTTGGAAGCCCTTATCAGTCAGCAGGTTGTTGTGGCCATGAAGGCCCACGACGCGGAGCGCACCGGCACGCTGCGCCTGATCAAGACCGCGCTCAAGAACAAGGCCATCGACAAGCGCGCCCCGCTCACGCAGGCGGAGAGCGAACAGGTGCTGGCCACCATGATCAAGCAGCGCCGCGACTCTATCGAGCAGTTCACCAAGGGCAACCGTCCTGAACTGGCGGCGAAAGAGGCCTCCGAGATCGTTGTGATCGAGGAGTTCCTGCCCAAGGCGCTTGATGAAGTTGCCCTGGCAGCGCTGATTCAAGAGGCTGTCGGCGAGGTGACTGCCGCATCAGGCCAGAAGCCCGGCCCGAAGGAGATGGGCGCGGTGATGAAGGCTGTGCAGGCCAAATTGCAGGCAAAGAGCGTGCGCGCCGAGGGCCGGGTGGTCAGCGACCTGGTGAAGAAGGCGCTGGCCGGCTAGAGCGGCGCATCTCTGCTGCCGGGCAGTGCCCCCGTGCGCGCCTGGCTTCGATTCGTGTGGCGGGCCGGGAATTCCGCGCTGCAAGCCACCCGTGAAAGCTACTGGACCCCCTTGGAACCGGCCGGCAAAGCACAATACGAGGCAATCGATCGGGCCTGGAAGCCTAGCCATAACGTCTGGCTGATTGCCTTCTCGGTCATGCTGGCCACCTTCATGGAGGTGCTCGACACCTCCGTGGCCACCGTTTCGCTGCCGCATATCGCCGGAAACCTCTCCGCCACAACCGACGAGTCCACCTGGGTCCTCACCAGTTATCTCATCTCCAACGCTATTGTTCTTCCCTCATCCGGGTGGCTCAGCAATATGCTGGGGCGCAGGCGCTATCAGCTTCTCTCGGTTTGCCTCTTCACGCTGGCCAGCATGTGGTGCGGCGCAGCCACCAGCCTGGGCATGCTGATTGCGGCGCGCGTACTGCAGGGCGCAGCCGGCGGCGGGCTGCAACCGGTATCCCAGGCGGTGCTGCTGGAGAGTTTTCCCGTGCAGAAGCGCGGCCAGGCGATGGCGGTCTATGGCATGGGCATTATCGTCTCGCCGCTACTGGGCCCGCTGATGGGCGGCTGGATCACGGATAACTACTCCTGGCGCTGGATCTTCTACATCAACGTGCCCATCGGCATCCTCGCCCTGTTCATGATCTACACCTTCGTCGAGGATCCGCCGTATATCGGCCGCAACACAGACCGCCGCATCGACTACATCGGCTTTGGCCTGCTCGCGCTGGCTCTTACCGCTCTGCAAACGGTCTTTGACAAGGGCCAGGAGGCAGACTGGTTTTCTGCCCTCTGGGTACGGTGGTTTGTCGCCATTGCGGCCGTGTCGCTGGTCGCCTTCGTCGTGCATGAGCTCACCACTCCTGCGCCGCTGGTGAATCTGCGCGTGCTGATCAACCGCAACCTGGCCACCGGCACCTTCCTCATCGGCCTGCTGGGCGTCATCATCTATGGCACCACTGCGATTCTCCCGCTCTTTTTGCAGGAGCTTATCGGCTACACCGCCTACAGCAGCGGCATGGCCGTGGCGCCACGCGGCATAGGCGCCATTCTTTCCATGATGATCGCCGCGCGGCTGGTGGGCCGATGGGACGAGCGCCTGCTGATTACCATCGGCGTACTGATCCGCGCCGCATCTCTGTTTATGCTGGGCGACCTGAACCTGACCATGAGCATGGGCAGCGTAGTCTGGCCCAATATCGTGAATGGATTTGCCAACGGCTTTCTCTTTGTGCCGCTGACCACGCTCACCATGAAGACCCTGCCCAATGAGTTGATGGGTGCGGGCACCGGCCTCTACAACCTGCTGCGGAACCTGGGCGCCAGCCTGGGCATCTCCATGGTCACCACGCTGCTCACCCGCGGCGAACAGGCGCACCAGAACTTCCTCGCCGCCCATCTGAACCTCAGCGATCCCGTCTACTGGAGCACGCTGCAAAAGCTGAAACATTTTCTCGGGCTGCAGATGGGCACAGCCAACTCCAGCCATGCCGCCCTGGGCCTGCTCTACCGCAACCTGCAGCAACAGGCTGCGCTGTGCTCGTATATCGACGACTTTCGGTTGCTCGGCTACCTGAGCCTCACCTGCCTGCCGTTTCTGCTGCTCTTTCGCAATGTGAAAGGCAGGAAGCCTGAGCGGCAAGTTCGCGGTCGCTCTGCGTGATCCCGGCCTGCAATGCAGAACAACGATCACGCAGCGCCTTGAACTAAGCGAACAGCACGCGATAACTCTGCTTCCCTTCCAACTGGACGCTTACGCTGCCATCCGCTTCGGACTTCAGCTCTGCCGCGGCGCCGGCGATGACGCTCTGAATCTTTTGCCCGGCAGGCGCGCGCAGCTTGTAGACGCCGGCAAACTGCGGGCGCAGCGCCGCATGCACCGCTTTTCCGTGCTCCCAGCGCAGATCCACCTCCACCGCGCCGCGCGCCCGCAGGCCGCGCACCTCACCCTCCGTCCAACTGGCAGGCAAGGCCGGCAGCAGGTCAATCGACCCCGCATGGCTTTGCAGCAGCATCTCTGCCAGCGCGGCTGTCGCGCCAAAGTTGCCATCGATCTGGAAGATGTGCGCACGGCCTTCGTAGATGTCCATCAGGTTGATGTTGGTGCTCACCTTCATGAGCATGTTCAGTGACTCAGCGGCTTTGTCGCCCTCGCCCAGCCGCGCCCAGAAGGCGATGGCCCACGCCCGGCTCCAGCCGGTGTACGCGCCGCCATGCGCCAGCCGCCGCTCCAGCGAAACGCGCGCTGCCTGCGCCAGTTTCGGCGTCTCGCGCGGGGTAATCTCACCGCCCGGATACAGCGGATAGAGATGCGACATGTGCCGCTGCCCCGGCGTCGACTCGACAAAGTCAATCGACCACTCCTGCAACTGCCCATAGCGGCCAATCTGATACGGCACCAGTTTGGCTCGCGCATCGGCCAGCTTGCCGGCAAAGTCAGCATCCACGCCAAGTTCCTTCGCCGACTCGATGCAGTTGGCAAACAGCTCGCGGATCAGCGCCATGTCCATGGTGCAGCCCGCGCTGGTCATGGCCGGCTTGCCATCCGGGGCCATGAAGTTGTTCTCCGTCGACTCCGACGGACAGGTCGTCAGATGGCCTTCGCCATCCGGAATCAGCCACGCCAGGCAAAACTCCGCCGAGCCCTTCATCAGCGGATAGGCACGCGTGCGCAGGAACGCCCTGTCGCGCGTGAAGCGATAGTGTTCGTACAGGTGCGCACAAAGCCACGGCCCGCTCATGCACCAGTTGGCCCACGTTGGCTTGCCGACGCCCATGCCCACGGGGTTTGCCGCACGCCACAGGTCGATATTGTGGTGAGACACCCATCCCGGCAGCCCGTAGGTCTCCTTGGCGGCGCGCGCCCCGGTGTGGCTCAGCCCCTCGACAAGATCGAAGAGCGGCTCGGCGCAGTCGCTCAGGTTGCACGTTTCCGCCGGCCAGTAGTTCATCTCGATATTGATGTTGGAGGTCCAGTTTGAACTCCACGGCGGCTGCACCTGGTAGTTCCAAATGCCCTGCAGGTTGGCCGGCTGCGTTCCAGGACGCGAACTGGCGATCAGCAGATAACGCCCGAAGTGAAAGTACAGCGCCAGCAGCGCGGGATCGGGCGCACCGGGAAACGCGGCGACGCGCACGTCCGTTGGCCGCGCGTCGGGTTCGCCCGCGCCCAGGCGCAGCGAAACCCGCTCAAACAGGCGGCGATGATCGGCCACATGCCGCTCGCGCAGTTGCTCATAGCTGCTGCGCAGCGCAGCAGACAGTTGCCGTGCTGCCCGTTGCTCAATCTGATTCGGGCGCGCATCGGGCATCTTGTCATAACCGCGAAATCCGGTTGCGGCGGTCAGGTAGAGCGTCATGGCCGCCGCGCCTTCCACGCGCAGCCGGTCACCGTGCGCCGTCACATGGCCGCCTTCCGTGCTCACGTGAAGACAAGCGGCGTAATACATGCCTTCTCCGGGCACATCGCTGAACACCACGGGCTTTTCGCTGCCGGGATGTCCGGCTCCAGCGACATGCCGGGCTGCTTTGCCGGTCATCCACAGGCCATTGCCGCCGTGCGCGCGCACCTGCTGCACCAGCGCTCCATCCATCCAGATGGAGGCACTCAATGCGCCCGGCTTGCTGGCGGTCATGCGCAGCACCATCACCTGGTCCGGCGCGGAGACAAACGCCGTCCGCTCGAACTGCGCGTCTCCCACGCGATAGCGCACGCCGGCCAGTGCCGTAGCCAGATCCAGTTCGCGGCGATACTCGGTGACAGCGCCGTCGTGGGCGCAGTCCACGTGCAGATAGCCCATCGATTGATAAGCCTCGGCGAACAGGCCCTGCATCCCGGTGCAAAGCTTGTCGGCCAGGTGATAGTCCTTCTGCTTGAGCACGGCATCGCGAATGGCGGGCAGATACTGCTTGGCCTGCAGATTGTTGCCATCCACCGGCATCCCTGACCACAGGGTGTCCTCGTTCAACTGCAAGGTCTCCTTCGCGGGATCCATGGCAACGTCGTTCGTTTGATGCTGTGCGCTTGGATCATTTGCGTTGAAGGGGGCAACTGGGCCGCCGCCATACATCATGGCGCCAAGGCGTCCGTTGCCAAGCGGCAATGCGTCCACCCACTGCGCCGCAGGGCGTGTATACCAGAGCTTCAGATCGCTCGCTGCGTGCTGCGAAGACTGGGCAAGCCCCACGCGGCGAGCCAAAGGCATGGCGCCGGCTACAGCGGTGGCAGAAGCAAGAAAACGTCGGCGTGTGGTGCGGCTCATCCCTTTAGTTCCTCTCGTGAATCAACGAAATGCGTATCGCACCAAGACTAGCGGTGCATGGACACTGCGGGCAAATATGCTTCACGCGCGTGAAACATTCTGCTTCGATCGGATGGATGCGCATCCTGATTGCTCTATGCTACGATGCGGGCTATCGGCTTCCCCGGCCAATTGCGGAGGGTTTCCATGTCCAACACATCCAGGCGAGACATTCTCAAGGCAGGCGTTGCCGCAGGCGCGCTCGCCGGTATCAGCACCCTATCCTTTGCCGCCGAGCCGGGCGCCAAGGCCACTGACTGGGTCACACTGGGCAAGTCGAATGTGCAGGTCACGCGTCTGGCCTTCGGCACCGGCACCATGAATGGCCGCGTGCAGCGCGACCTGGGCCAGGAAGGATTCACGCGCCTGGTGCGCTACGCCTATGACCAGGGCATTCGCTTCTTTGAGACTGCGCAGTCGTATCCCGAGATGCACACCATGCTGGGCATCGCGCTGAAGGGCCTGCCCCGCGAAAGCTACCGGCTGATGACCAAGCTCACCACGGACGATGCCGACCCGATGCAGACCATCGACAGCCTGCGCCGCCAGATTCAAAGCGACTACTTCGACATCATGCTGCTGCATGTGCAGCAGTCTCCCACGTGGCCAACCGACAGCCTGCGCTGGCAGGAGGGCATCAACGAAGCGCAACAGCGCAAGATCGTCATCGCCCGCGGCGCCAGCGTCCATGGCCTGCCCGCGCTGCACCAGGTACCCACCACGGACTGGCTGCAGGTAGCCATGATTCGCATGAACCACAAGGGAACCATCATGGACAACGAACCCGGCCACGCGCATGAACCGGGCAACGTGCCGGAGGTGGTGAAATACGTGCACATGACGCGGCAGGCGGGTATGGGCGTCATCAGCATGAAGCTGATCGGCGAGGGGCGCTTCACCGAGCGCGAAGACCGGCAGAAATCCATGCGCTTCGCCTTCAACCACGCAGGCGTCAACTGCGTCACCGTGGGCTACAAGAGTCCTGCCGAAATTGACGAGGCCATCAGCAACGTCAACCTGGCCCTAGCCTGATGAGACTGTTTTTGAGCCGGTGAAAGTCCGTGCTTGACGGCCGCCCGCCCACGGGACTAGCTTGTCCTTACACGGGAAAGGAGGTTGATCCAGTCTATGCAGAATGATTGTTCCAGTAGTTTCTTACGTGAGGTGACTGAGGCCTAGGGCATCGCGTCCCCAGACTCAGGTAAGACCCGGCGGAGGGTTCTCCGTCATGGCCCTGGCAGTCGCGGCAGCGCGATGGCCTTAGTCCAATCCCAACAGTTCACCGGCAACGGCCTGGGCATCGCGCTCAGGCCGTTGTTGCGTTTGGCGCAGAGTACACCAGTGCTCTATCGGAAGAGATTGGTACGCGCCAGATCGACGATCTCGTCGCCGCGCCCGTTCAGAATCGCCTTGATCATGTAGAGGTTGAAGTCCACGATCTGATCCAGCTTGAGAGACGGCGGCATGGCCAGTTCCTGCCGGTTCACCGCTACATCCACCAGAGCGGGTCCGGGATGCGCCAAGGCCTTCTCCAGCGCCGGCCGCACATCCGCCGGATCGTCCACATGCAGCCCCAGCACTCCCGCGGCCTCCGCAATCTGCGCAAAGTCAGGATTCTCCAGGTCTGTCGCGTGGTTCAAAAAGCCAGTGGCTTTCATCTCCAGTTCCACAAAGCCGAGTGAGCCGTTGTTGAAGAGCACAATTTTTACCGGCAGCCGCAACTGCCGCAGCGAGAGCAGGTCGCCCATCAGCATTGAGAGGCCGCCATCGCCGCACAGCGCCACCACCTGCCGTCCGCGGTGCGAGATCTGCGCGCCAATCGCCTGCGGCAGTGCATTGGCCATCGAACCATGGTTGAACGAGCCCAGCAGACGGCGGCGTCCATTCATCTTCAGATAGCGCGCCGCCCAGATCACCGGCGTCCCCACATCCACGGTGAAGATTGCGTCGTCTGCGGCCACCTCATGCAGCACCCTGGCCAGATACTGCGGATGAATGGGCAGTTGCCCGGGCTTGCCTGTCGCCAGGTCATCCAGAATCTTGCGCGCCTCGCGGTAGTCGGCCAGTGCGTTGTCCAGATGGCCACGGCCCTGCTTCTGCTCAATGGACGGCAGCAGCGCGCGCAGCGTCTCCGCTACGCCGCCCACCACGCCCAGAGTCACATGACTCCGGCGGCCAATCTGCTCCTGCCGGATGTCCACCTGCACAATGCGCGCGTTCTGCGGGTAAAACTGCTGATAGGGAAAGTCCGTGCCCAGCATCAGCAGCGTGTCGCAGCTCATCATGGCCTTGTAGCCGGAGGAGAAGCCGAGCAAGCCGGTCATGCCCACGTCGTAAGGATTGTCGTACTCGATGAACTCCTTGCCGCGCATGGCGTGCACAATCGGCGCCTGCAGCTTGCCCGCCACGGCCACCAGTTCGTCATGCGCCCCGGCGCATCCCGCTCCGGCCAGAATCGTCACCCGCTGCGCGCTGTTCAATTCGCTCGCCAGCCGCGCAATCTCTTCCCTGCCCGGCGTCACCTGCGGCTGTGCAACGGCCAGGTTGACGCGCTGCTCGCTCACCACGGCGTCAGAGAGCGCCACGTCCCCGGGCAGCACCACCACCGCTACGTCCCGCTTGGCCAGCGCTGTCTGGATGGCAATCTCCAGCGTGCGCGGCATCTGCGCAGGATGCGACACCAGTTCGCAGAAGGCGCTGCACTCCTTAAACAGCAGCTCCGGGTGCGTCTCCTGAAAGTAGCCGCTCCCGATCTCGCGCGAGGGGATGTGCGCGGCAATGGCCAGCACCGGCACGCGGCTGCGATGGCAGTCATAGAGTCCATTGATCAGATGCAGATTGCCCGGCCCGCAACTGCCCGCGCAGACAGCCAGTTTGCCGGTCAGCGCAGCCTCGGCTCCGGCGGCAAAGGCGGCCGTCTCTTCGTGGCGCGTACCCACCCACTCCATGCCGTTGCGCACGCGGATCGAGTCAGTGATTCCGTTCAGCGAGTCGCCGGCCACGCCGTAGATGCGCTGCACGCCGGCTGCGGCCAGCACCTCCACAAACAATTCCGCCACCTTCTTTGCCATCTGGTGCTCCCTTCGCACGCCCGGCAGCAAAAACGTTCGGACTCTCTGATCGCTTCCGGGCCACTGTAAATGCCCTTTTGTCTTGGTAGATGCAAAGCGATCCGGCAAGGTGCATAGCCGCGCCGGCTTATTCCCGCAGCGTGGGATGTATCCGGCCGCCTGATTCTCTTAGTACTCAATCCCTGCGGCCCCTCCATGCCGTAGAATCCACATTAGATATGAAGTGTCCGTATTGCGGTTTTCTGCAGGACCGAGTGGTTGATTCGCGCGAGAGCAAGGAGGCGGACGCGATCCGCCGTCGCCGCGAGTGCGAACGTTGCAATCGCCGCTTCACCACCTACGAGCGCATCGACGAGATTCCCTACATGGTGGTGAAGAAGGACGGCCGCCGCGAGCGCTTTGACCGCCAGAAGGTGCTGAGCGGCCTGCTCCGCGCCTGCGAAAAGCGGCCCGTACCGGCCAACAAGCTGGAGTCGATCGTGGACGCGGTGGAGACTTACGTGGCCGAGTCGCCGGAACGCGAGCGCAGCGCCACGGAGATTGGCGAACTGATCATGAAGCACCTGAAGGGGCTGGATACGGTCGCTTACATCCGCTTTGCCTCGGTCTACCGGGACTTCAAGGATGTCCGCGAGTTCAAGGAAGAGCTGGAGACGCTGCTGGGAAGCAAAGGAAGGAAGGCTGCCAGCTCCTAGCTACCGGCTCCCAGCTTTTTCGTGCCGGTGAGTCCGCCGCATCCTCAAAAAATGAGTGTGCGGCCCCGCAGCGTAAGACAAGCCAACGATGACAACAAGCTTCCAGCGGTCCGCTAGAAGCCAGCAGCCAGGAGCTACAGACCATGTCCCAGCAAAAGACGCACAAAGTTACCCTCATCCCCGGCGACGGCATTGGCCCCGAGGTCACGCTGGCAGTCACGCGCATCCTCGAAGCGACCGGCGTCAAGTTTGAGTGGGAGCGCTTCGCCGCCGGCGCCGAGGCCTTCGAGATTCACGGCGAATACATCCCTGCTGCTCTCTACGCATCGATCGAACGCAACCGCGTCGCCTTGAAGGGACCCGTTACCACGCCCATCGGCGGCGGATTCAAGAGCATCAACGTCACCCTGCGCAAGAAGTTCGATCTCTTCGCCAACCTGCGCCCCATTCGCAATCTGCCTGGTCTGGAGACCAAGTGGCCCGGGGTCGATCTGGTCATCGTCCGCGAAAATACCGAGGGCGAGTACGTCGGCCTGGAGCATGAAGTCGTTCCCGGCGTCGTGGAGAGCATCAAGGTCATCACGGAGAAGGGCTCCACGCGCATTGCTCGTTTCGCCTTTGAGTACGCGCGCAAGCACAATCGCAAAAAGATTCACGCCATCCACAAGGCCAACATCATGAAGCTCTCGGATGGCCTCTTCCTGCGCTGCTCCCGCAAGGTGGCCGAGGAGTACGCGGACGTCGTCTACGCCGAGCACCTCATCGACAACACCTGCATGCAGTTGGTGATGAATCCCTTCCAGTACGACACGCTGCTGCTGGAGAACCTCTACGGCGACATCGTCAGCGACCTGTGCGCCGGACTGGTCGGCGGCCTGGGCCTGGCTCCCGGCGCCAACCTCGGAGCGGAATGCGCCATCTTCGAGGCCGTACACGGCTCTGCGCCGGATATTGCTGGGAAGGACCTGGCCAACCCAACCGCCCTGCTTCAGTCCTCCATCCTGATGCTGCGCCACCTGGACGAGGATGCCGCCGCAGACCGCGTACAGAAGGCGCTGGAGACCGTCTATGCCGAGCGCAAGACGCTCACCCGCGACGTGGGCGGCACGGCTGGCACCGTTCAGTTCACTGACGCAATCCTGGCAGCTCTCGGCTAGCACCCGTATGCCGCTGGACTCCCGGCGCCGCCATCCGCGGAGTGTGAACAGGCCCTAGGCAGCCGCGGCGGGCGTGGCCTTCTCAAACCGCCGGTTGACCACCGCGATGCGCCCGCTGCACACGTGGCAGTAAAAGCCCTGCGTCCTGAGCACGCTGCTCACCCTGGCCCCGCACCACGGGCACTTGCCGCGGAGGGCGCCGATGCCCAGCATGGGGCCGAGCAACGGCGCAAGGATGCCGCCGATAATCATTGGAATCCCGGCGATCGCGCCGAGCCCGGTGAGGCAGAGCATGGTACCCACAATCAGCATGACCGGCGCAGCCAGCAACCCAAACAAAAGCCCGCTGAAAGCGCCCAGAACCGGCGCGCTCTGCGGCCGGACCGGGGCCTCGGCTGGATGCTCCGCCGCCTCATGAATCACGCCCAGCCCGCACTGCGGACAGAACTTCCACTGTGCCTCCAGTTGCGATTGACATCTCCTGCAGATCCCTTCCATGGCCTTGCCACTCCCTCAGGCGCTGGCGACTATACCGCCCTTTGATACGCCTGCGATGTGCGCCACAACACAGTGGGGCAGTGTCCAGGCCTGCTCCAGCCGGGCCGTCCTGTTCACTCTTTCTTACTTCCCGCAGCCGGCGCGCTGCCGCCGCAAGCCGTCCTCCTGTACACTGAAAGGTTCACGACCATGCAAACCAAATATCCAATTGGCATCCTGGGCGCGACCGGAATGGTCGGCCAACGCTATATTCAGCTCCTCGAGAACCATCCGTGGTTCGAAGTCGCCTGGCTGGCGGCCAGTGACCGTTCCAGCGGCAAGCCTTATGGCGAAGCCGCCAAGTGGCGTCTGGACACTCCCCTGCCCGAGCGCATTGCCCGCATGACCGTCTCTCCGGCCGAGCCCACCGGCGCGCCGAAGATTATCTTCGCCTCGGTCGATGCTCCCATTGCCCGCGAGCTGGAGCCGAAGTTTGCCGCCGCCGGTTGCGCGGTCCTCTCCAACTCCAGCGCCTTCCGCATGGCTCCCAACGTGCCCCTGGTCATCCCCGAGGTCAACGCCGAGCATCTGCACCTGATTGAGGAGCAGGAGTCGCGCAAGCAGTCCGGCGGCTACATGGTCACCAATCCCAACTGCTCCACCATCGGCCTGGTGATGGCTCTCAAGCCGCTGGAAGAGCGTTTCGGCATCGAGAAGATCTTTGTGACCACGCTGCAGGCCGTCAGCGGCGCCGGCTATCCCGGCGTACCCTCCATGGACATTCTGGGCAACGTGGTCCCCTACATCGGCAGCGAAGAAGAAAAGATGGAGGCCGAGACCCTGAAGCTGCTGGGGCGCCTGGAAGGCCATGCCGTCACCCCGCTCTCTGCCGGCATCACCGCCCACTGCAATCGCGTGGCCGTGGTCGACGGACACACGGAGTGCGTCTCGGTGAAGTTCCGCAAGCAGGCCACCCGCGAGGACATCCTGGCCGCCTGGGCGGAGTTCAAGCCGCTGGCCGGCAAGGATCTGCCTTTTGCCCCGCAGCAGCCGGTCTACTTCGACGGCCAGCCGGACCGCCCGCAGCCGCGCCTCGACAGCAATCGCGAAAAGGGCATGACGGTGACCGTAGGCCGCCTGCGCCCCTGCAACCTGCTGGACTGGAAGTTTGTGGCCCTCTCGCACAACACCGTGCGTGGAGCCGCCGGCGCCACCATCCTCAACGCAGAGCTGCTCGCGAATCTGGGCAAGCTGGAACCTGTTGCTGAAGGCGCGGCGCGCGCTTAATCGTGCAGGATTGAGAAGATACAGATGAATCTCGTAGTCATGAAGTTTGGCGGCACGTCGGTCGAAGACCCGGTCGCCATCGGTCGCACTGCGGCCATCGTGGCCGGCCGCGTGGCTGCCGGCAAGAGTCCCGCCGTGGTGGTGAGCGCCATGGCCAAGGTGACAGACCAACTGCTGCGCGCAGGCGCTGCCGCTGCCCAGGGCGACCGCACCGGCGCACTGGCCATCTGTTCCCGCCTTCGCTCCCGCCACCGCGACACCGCCATTGAGCTGGTCAAGGATCAGGCCGACTGCTCCACACTCCTCGACTTCATCGATCAGAAGTTCGACTCGCTGGACGAGGTGCTGCGCGGCCTCTCCGCCATCCTCGAACTGACCCCGCGCATCTCTGACCTGATCGTCAGCTACGGCGAGCGCATCTCCAGCCGCATTGTGGCCGCGGCCTTCCGCGAGCGCGGCATCAACGCCGTCCACGTGGACGCGCGCGACATCATCATCACCGACTCGCAGTTCCAGAAAGCCGTTCCCCAGGATGACCTGATCGAAAAGCGCGCCGCGGAGAAGCTGCTGCCGCTGTTTGAGCAGGGCCAGGTTCCCGTGATGGGCGGCTTCATCGGCTCCAACGATGCGGGGATCACCACCACCCTGGGCCGGGGCGGCTCCGACTTTACCGGCGCGCTCATCGGCGGCGCCATCACCGCGGAAGCCATCGAGATCTGGACCGACGTGGACGGCATCATGACCACCGACCCCCGCGTCTGCCCCGATGCGCTGCGCGTCAAAGTCATCAGCTTCGAGGAGGCCGCGGAGCTGGCCTACTTCGGCGCCAAGGTGCTGCATCCGGCCACCATTCTGCCCGCCGTCAAAAAGAACATCCCGGTGCTGGTGCTCAACAGCCGTAACCCCTCGTGCGAGGGCACGCGCATCATCTCGCTGGCGCCGCACTGCCAGAGCCCCTTCAAGTCGATCGCGGTAAAGAAGCGCCTGAGCATCATCGACGTGGTGGCCAGCCGCATGCTGATGACGCACGGCTACCTGCGCCAGATCTTCGAGGTCTTCGACAAGCACAAGTGCGCCGTCGATATGGTTTCCACCAGCGAGGTCAGCGTCTCGCTCACCGTGGACTCCAATGAGGCGCTGCCTGCCATCGCCGCCGACCTGAGCAAGCTGGCCGACGTCAAGTACGAGGGCAAGAAGGCTCTGATCTGCCTGGTCGGCGAAGACATTCGCGGCCAGAACGGCATCGCCGCGCAGGTGTTTTCCGCCGTGAAGCACGTCAATGTGCGCATGATCTCCCAGGGCGCCAGCGAGATCAACATGAGCTTCATGGTGGAAGAGGAGGATGCCGAGGAAGCGATTCGCTCGCTGCACGCCGCGTTCTTCCAGAACCCCGATCCATCGGTCTTCGACGTCGAGGCAAGAAAAGCAGTGGTCAGTGGACAGTGATCAGTGGTCGATTGAGGAGCAAGGATTTCCATGGCGCAGTCATTCCGAGACTTGCAGGTGTGGCAGCGATCCATGGACCTTGCCTGTTCAATCTATCGTTTGACACAGGAATTTCCGCGTGAGGAGCTTTACGGGCTTACGAGCCAGATGCGGCGTTCCGCCATCTCAGTGCCCAGCAATATTGCAGAGGGGCAGGCCAGAAATAGCACCGGAGAGTTTCGCCAATTTCTGGGCGTGGCACGCGGATCAAATGCAGAGTTGCAGACGCAGATTCAGCTCGCAGGCAGACTACAGTTCGGCAATCCAACGCTGCGTGGCGAGGTCGAGCTCCTGTCACACGAAGTAGGAAAGATGCTTTACGCCATGCTGGAATCACTGAAATCGACCACCCACTAAAAACTGTTCTCTGCTCGCTGTTTGCTGTTTGCTGTTCACTGTTCACTGTTCCCAAGGAGCCTTCCCATGCTCATCCTCGTACTCGGCAAAGGCAAAACCGGATCGCTCGTCGCGGAGATCGCGCGCGAGCGTGGTCACGGCGTCCGCGCGCTTGACATTACTGAGAACCAGCACGCCTCCGCGCTCACTGCGCCGAACCTGGCCGGGGTGGATGCCGTCATTGACTTCACCGCGCCCGAGGCGGCGCTTGAAAACATGCGCGCCGTGCTGGCCCTTGGCGGACGCATTGTGGTGGGCACCACCGGCTGGTATGACCGCCTGAACGAGATGAAGGCCCTGGCCATCGCGCGCGGCGGCGGCCTGCTCTACGGCACCAACTTCTCCATCGGCGTGCAGAAGCTCTTTCGCCTCACCGCCGAGCTGGCCAGACTTGATGGCTACAGCTACTCGATCGAGGAGACGCACCACACCTCCAAGCTCGACTCGCCCTCCGGCACGGCGCTCACCCTGAAGGAGATTATCCACTCCATTCGCCCGGGCCTGGACGTGCCCATCCAGGCGCACCGCGTGGGCGACGCCAAGGGCGAGCACATCGTCACCGCCGCCAGCGATGTAGACACCCTGCAGATCCGCCATGACGCGCACAGCCGCCGCGGCTTTGCTCTGGGCGCCGTGCGCGCAGCGGAGTGGCTCGCCGGCAAGCAGGGCGCATGGGAGTTCCGCGAAATCTTCGATCAGTTGTAAGAGAAGAATGTAAGCGAACTGGATCGGCTTCATCTGCCGGCAGGCTGCTCAGTGGATCGATGCAGCCTGCCGGCAAATCTGTTTACAGCACCTGTGCCAGCCACTTGCCGGTGTGCGAGTGCAGGTTGGCTGCAATCTCTTCCGGCGGTCCCACGGCCACAATCTGCCCGCCGCCGCTGCCGCCCTCCGGTCCCAGATCGATCACCCAGTCCGCGCTCTTGATCACGTCCAGGTTGTGCTCAATCACAATCAGCGACCCGCCGCCATCGATCAGCTTCTTAAAGGCCGTCAGCAGCTTGGACACATCGTCAAAGTGCAGTCCAGTGGTCGGCTCATCCAGGATGTAGAGCACCCGGCTGGCCTGCGACGGCTTGGCGTTGGCATTGGCCGCGCGCACCTGCGCCAGATGCGCCGCCAGCTTGACGCGCTGCGCCTCGCCGCCTGAGAGGGTCGTGGCAGACTGGCCCAGCCGCAGATATCCCAGACCGATCTCTTCCAGTACGGCCAGCTTGTCCTGCAGCTTGTTGTGCCCGGCAAAGAAGTGCAGCGCCTCCTTCACGGTCAGCTGCAGCACATCGTGAATGCTCTTCCCTTTGTAGTGCACATCGAGGATGCGCGGCTGATAGCGCGTGCCGTTGCAGTCCTCGCAGGGCAGCTCCACGTCGGCCAGAAACTGCATCTCCACCGTCACCGTGCCGTCGCCCTCGCAGGTGTTGCACCGCCCGCCCGGCACGTTGAAGGAAAAATGCCCTGGCGTCAGCCCCATGCGCTTGGACTCTGGCTGCGAGGCAAACAGCTCGCGCACCAGGTCGAAGGCCTTGATATAGGTCACCGGGTTGGAGCGCGGCGTCCGCCCGATGGGCGTCTGGTCCACCAGCACCACATCGTTCAGCCGCTCCACGCCCGTCAGCGATTTGAACACCGCCGAGGGATCGCCGCCGTCCGTCTGCCCCAGCGCATGCGCCACCGCGCGATACAGCACCTGGTGCACCAGCGTCGATTTGCCCGACCCCGAGACACCGGTAATCGCCACCAGCAGTCCCAGCGGAATCTCCACGTCGAGACCGTTCAGATTGTTCACCCGGGCACCGCGCAGCACCAGCTTTTCCCTGCCTGGGGCGCGCCGCCGTGTCGGCACGGGAATTGACAGCTTGCCGGAGAGATAACGCCCGGTCAGCGAGTTGGGATTGGCCTCCACTTCGGCCAGCACACCCTCCGCCAGCAGCTTGCCGCCAAACTCACCTGCGCCCGGTCCAAGATCGAGCAGATGATCCGCCGCCTTCAGCACGTCGGGATCGTGCTCCACCACCACAATTGTGTTGCCCAGGTCGCGCAGTTGCTTGAGAATCCGGATCAGCCGGTCCGTGTCCCGCGAGTGCAGGCCGATGGACGGCTCATCCAGCACGTAAAGCGCGCCCACCAGTTGCGAGCCCAGCGAGGTTGCTAGTTGAATCCGCTGCGCCTCGCCACCGGAGAGCGTAGAGGCCAGCCGGTCCAGCGTCAGGTACTCCAGCCCCACCGCATCCAGAAACACCAGCCGCTGCCGCACCTCTTCCAGCACCGGCCCGGCAATCTCCTCCTGCATGGGCGACAAGTGCAGCCCGGCAAAGAACTCCTTCGCCTGGCCAATGGTCAGCGCCGCCGCCTGGCAGATATTCCTGCCCTCGATGCGCACGGAACGCGCCTCGGCCCGCAGCCGCTGCCCCCGGCAATCCGGGCACTCCGCGTAGCCGCGATACTTGCTCAGCATCACGCGCACATGCAGCTTGTACTTCTTCCGCTCCATCTGCGCAAAGAAGCCGTGCACACCGGCGAAACCGCCCTTGCCGCGCAGCACCGTCTCACGCGCCGCCTCGCTCATCTCCCGCCAGGGCACATCCATCGGCACGCCCAGTTCGGCCGCCTGGCGCTTCAGGTCAGTGAACCAGGGCCGGTACTTGGGCCGGTTCCACGGATCGATGGCGCCATCATTCAGGCTGAGCCCCTTGTCTGGAATCACCAGGTTCAGGTCGTAGTCCACGGTGTTGCCGAATCCCTGGCAACGCGGACACGCTCCGAAGGGATTATTGAAGCTGAACAGGCGCGGCTCCGGCTCGCGGCCTGGCCGGTGGCAGCTGGTGCACTCATAGCCTCCGCTGAATCGCCAGCGCCGCCGCTCCGCTGCCTCTTCGCGGGGCGCTTCCTCAAAGACCGCTTCGCCGCCCTCGCGGTAAGCAATCTCCACCGCGTCCACGATGCGCGCCCGGTTCTCCGCGTTCACAGCAATGCGGTCCAGAAGGATGAACACAGGAAGGGTGAAGTCTAAATCCAGCAACGACTCAGGGGTTGAAAACTCGAATATTCTTCCACTCTGGAAGAGCCGGTTAAAGCCCCCTGTCCGCAGCTCATTTAGCCGTGCTTTGAGCGTCTCGGTATGGGGTGAATCTCCGGCTGCTGCCGGCTTGGCGGCCTTGCTTCGGCCCCGCGGCTTCGCAGGCTTGGCGGCGGCGGCTTCTGCCACGTCTGGCGCCGGAGTAGCCGTTACCACTGGAAACAGCGCATTCAGCCGCGTTCCCTCGCCCAGGGCCAGAATCACTGACACCGCCTCGTCCACCGAGTCGCGCTTCACAATGCCGTCGCAGTGGACGCAGTGCACCGTGCCGCAACGCGCATAGAGCAGGCGCATGTAATCGTAGATTTCGGTCGCCGTGGCCACCGTGGACCGGGGATTGCGCGTGGTGTTTTTCTGTTTGATGGCGATGGCCGGGGCCAGCCCATCGATCTCGTCCACGTCGGGCTTCTCGATGCGCTCCAGAAACTGCCGCGCATAGGCCGACAGCGACTCGACATACCGGCGCTGCCCCTCGGCATAGATTGTGTCGAAGGCCAGCGAGCTCTTGCCCGAGCCCGACACGCCGCTGATCACTGTCAGCTTCCCGTGTGGGATGTCGCAGGACAAGTTCTTCAGATTATGTGTCCGCGCACCGCGGATGATGATGGCGTCGTTCAAAGGGAAGGCACCGGGAAGAATTCGGGGCCGCCTCTCTGTCGCCTTTGCCGGGCTGGAGATGCGGCTTTCCATCTTCATTATAGGCCGCGTGCGCACGCCGTAACTGTGCGCCGCACAACACCTTTCATCCCGTCACAATGCGCCGTTCAATCTGCCTCATCCCGCTTGCGGCTTCCCTGCTCTCGGGCCGTCAGTTCCCCTTGTAGGGACTGCGCAGATAGCGCCGTGCCGTGTCTGCCCGGGTGGTGTTGGGACCGGTGGCGATGGCTGCCTGATAGTCGTTCAGCGCCAGTTGACGCTGGCCACTCAGGTCGCGGCACTGCCCGGCCGCCAGCAGCGAGCGAATCTTCAGCTCCGGCCCTACGCCGGGCGTCCAGCCTGCATGCTCATACGCCGCAGCGGCCTCTTCATAGTGCCTCTGCCCGCGCAGGGCCTCACCCAGGCCGTAGTCAGCCAGCTCCAGCTTGGCAGAGGCAAAATAGCCGGGCTTGGCGGCGTTGGCCAGCAAATCGCGATAGGCCTGCACGGCCAGCATGCCCTCGCCGGCATCCTTGCGCAGGTTCGCATCCTCCAGGCAGAAGAGGAAGTCGCGGGGATACTCAGCCTCCAGCGAGCGAACCACCTTGATGGCATCAAGATACTTGCCTTCGCGGCGCAGGAAGAGCGCGGTGACCGTACGCGCCTCCACGCTGGTGATTACGCCGTGTTCGCCGTCGTCGCGCAGCATGGCCAGCCCTTTGGACTTGGAACCGCTGATCCCGGCAAAGCCGATGAGCAGCTTGAACGGCCAGGGCAGCGCGCCCACCACATACTCGTACACGCCCGCAATCAGCTTGGCATCCACGTAGTTGGGATCGAGTTGCAGAGCGCGGACAGCATCGTCCTTGGCCTTCATAGCCAGGCGAAAACCGGAGCTGAATCCGCGCTCCACCATCGCGATGTACGTACACTCCAGGCTGCGCGCCCAGGCACGGGAAAAGAGTGCGTCGATGTCATTGGGATTGCGGCTGAGCCGCCAGTCGGCCTCGCGCACCGCTTCGTCGGCCAGCGCTAGAATCTGTGCCTTCTTCGCGGGATTCTCTTCGGTAGCGTGTTTGCCGCTCAGGAAGCCGTCGTTGGCGTAGAAGGTGGTATCCATCAGGTCCTGGCGATACAGCTCCTGAAAGATCTCCGCATTCAGCAGGTAATCCGTGGCTTGGGGGTCGCCGGGATGCTCCTCATGGAAGCGCTGGAAGCGCTCGACCGCCCCCTCGTAGTCCAGGTTGTAGAAGTGCTGGTAGGCCTCGCGCACCTGCGGGTCGTAGTTCATCGGGTTGGTGTCTACCCGGGCCGCCCACGCCGGAGCCACCGCCAGCAGCAAAACGGCCAAACCGCACATCCGCAACAACATCCTGTTCAACGTATCTTTCTCCTTCTTCGGCACGAGCAGACCGTGCCTATTGGACGCATCCGCGGCGGGCGACGATTGTTACGATTCGCGTCAATCCATCAATCCCGGGCAAAACCTCACGAGACACGAAAACCACCACCGCCGGAACCGGAGCCATCCATGCCGTAACAGCGATGTATGCCTTCAGTCTACCGGTTGCCATGTGAATCACCGCACCGGCCAATGGGATACGATTTGGATATGCCCATCCCGGAACGCCTGAACCCCAGTTTCTCCCCCAACCGCCCGACGGCGCCGCCCCGGCCTGACCCCGTGGAAGCCGCGCGGAAGCGGCTGATTGTTGCTCTGGATGCCCCGGATGCACGCTCCGCGCTCAAGCTGGTCGATCGCCTTGACGGGCGCTGCCAGTGGTTCAAGGTCGGACTGGAGCTCTTCACCGCGGCGGGTCCATCGGTGCTGCAACCGCTGGCCAAGAAGGGCTACTCCATCTTCCTCGATCTCAAGTTTCACGACATTCCCAACACCGTGGCCGGAGCCGTGCGCTCAGCGGCCTCGCTGGGTGTGCGCATGCTCACGTTGCACGCCGGGGGTGGACCCGCCATGTTGACGGCCGCGCGCGCCACTTTGGCTGGCATCGAAAATCCGCCGGAACTGCTGGCTGTTACCGTGCTTACCAGCATGGACCAGGCGCAGCTGAGCGCCACCGGGCTCTCCCGGCCGCCGGGCGATCAGGTGGAGATCCTCGTCCGCATGGGCCTGGCCACCGGCATGCACGGCTACGTCTGCTCCTCGCAGGAAGTTGCCACGGTACGCGCACTCACGGGACCGGAAGGCGTGCTGGTGGTGCCGGGCATCCGTCCGGCGGGAGCCGACACCGGCGACCAGAAGCGAATTGCCACGCCGGCGGATGCGTTGCAGGCCGGCGCCAGCTACCTGGTGGTGGGGCGACCTATCACCCAGGCAGCCAACCCGGCTGAGGCGGCGGAGGCCATTGTGCGAGAGATGGGCGAGGCTCTGGACGCCTGATCAGGCACGCGATGCCAAGAGAAAAGCCCGGCAATCTGCCGGGCTTTTCTCTTCCTGAAAGTTCAAGTACAGCTTAAAGCTTCTCGTAGAAGTCGCAGGCGGAGCAGGAAATGTAGATTCCGCCCGGAACGCCGCGCTCACGGTCCTTGACGCGCTTGACGATGCGCGTGGGCTTGCTGCACTTGGGACAGTCGGTCGACTTCGTCGTGTCCATTACCTTCTTGCGGTCACCAGTTTTTGCAATCTTGGCCATGCTTGGGGTGTTTCTCCTTATGGGGTTGTCTCTGCCCACACGCGCAAACGGGTTGCGCGCGGCTTCAACGGCGCGGCTGCCGCGTCTTTCCTGCTGCGCCAACAGCGCAACTTTGCAGCATACTCGCTCGATTCATTTTACATGAGACTTGATGGCCGTTATTTCGACTGGCCGGCATCCGGCTGCGACGAGGCAGGGGCGCCAGAGGCAGGGGCAGGATCAGCCTGAGCGCCCGGCTGCTGCGCCGTGGCATCCGGCGAAGCGGGCTGCTGATCATCTGGATTGGCGCCGATCTGTGGCTCCGGCTCCTGCCTGGGGAAGCGTACCGGGCGCATGACGCCGACGCGTTGGTCATCGGTGGGCAGGGTTTCTCCTGGCTTGCGTAGGCTGGGCGGCGGCGCGGGCGCCTCTTTGTCGGGGTCGCGTTGCACATCCCCTTCCTTCACCACGCGCACGTTTTGCGCCTGCAAAACCGGAGTCCCGTCGGTGCGCATCATCCCTTCCACCACATCCCGGTCATACACCACGGTCGGCTTGCCCGTGGCGCAGACCTCCAGGCGGATGACGCGGTTGCCATTGATGCGGACAAAGTCTACCGTCTCCGGCGGCTTGCCGTAGATCCAGATGTCGATGGGCATCTGGCCATCCATCTCATGCAGCTTTTTTTGCGGCTGGCCCTTGGCAAAGAGCACCATGTCGGTGGTCATGCCTACCAGCACCTGGTGGCCGAGGATCGCCTCTTTCAGCGGCGTGGGCAGCGTATCGGTAAAGGCCTGGATCGGCGTCTTCACATCGAAGGAGATGAGCGGAGCCAGCAGCGCCTTTACCTGCGCGGGCGTCAGTTCCGGTACCTGACCGTGAAAGGTAAGCGTGATGCGTGAGCCGGTGGGTTCCCCGTCATTGCTGCGCACTACTGGCGAGGTCATGTCCGGGCCGGGCCCCACCGAGATGTGGCGCAGAAAGCGATGCTTCCAGTCCGGCCCGCCGTTGATCTGCAGGACGATCTGGTCATGCTCGATCTTCACATCGGTGAGGACGACACGGTCGCCCGGCTTGGCCGAGAGTCCGGCGGCGATCACCATATTCAGATAGCTTTCGCCCGCGGGCGAGAGCTTGCCGTTGGCTGCCAGCGTTAGCCCTTTGTGGCCGCGCGGCAGAGGACGCATCGCAAATCCCTGATCCGACTGCAGCACGCGCATCAGCTCAATCCGCGCCCGGCCGCTCAACGGGGTCGCAGAGAGAGGGACGCTGGTTGGCTGAATCTGCTGGTAGCGGCGGTCCACCGGCGCATTCGCAACCACAGGACCCTTGCCGCTGGTATCGATGGTGATGACCTGCGCTGTGGCCGTGATCGTGAGGAAGGCGCAGCAAAGGACTCCCAGCCGCGCGATGCGGCTGCTCAACGTCGCGGCAACCCGCAGGTTGCGCGGCTGCCCCTTGCGGAGAAGACAAAGCCGGTCCATGGGAGCCCCCATGCCCTCATCACACCGCAACAATAGCGCCGTTGCCGGGCAAATGCAACTGCCGGCCGGACACGAAAAGAGGAGGCTTTAGTGAGCGTCGGGTGCGGGCGGCGGTGGAGGCGGTGTTACCGGAGCAATCTGCACCAGCGTGGGCTGGGCTGGCTCACTGGGCCCCATGGCAGCCTCATGCTGGGCCTTCGCCAGGGCATCCAGATCGACGGGGATTCCACCGGGCACAAGCTCCGGCGCGTTGTAGCGGAAATCCAGATCGCGGGTCACGCGGAAGAGCAGCGGCAGCGCAGCCAGCATCAGGAAGAAGGCCAGCCAGCTTCCGTCCAGGCCATAGCCGCCGCCGGTAAGCCAGAAGTTCCCCATGGCATCGCCCTGCACCACCGGCGAGTGAACGTTCACCCCACTGATGGTGAGGCCGAACAGCAGCGCCCGGCTCGCCTTCCAGCCGAAGTTGACGCCCCAGCTCACCCACAGCGCGCGGGTGCGCAGATACGCCACGGAAAGCAGCAGGTTGAAGAGGAAGGCTACGGCAAGGCTCGGGTGATCGGCCCCGGGCCGCAGAGACTGCACAATCGCGTAGTAGAGCCCAAAACCGATCGATGCGCCCACGGGCCCGACCGCGGCAATAAAGCGCTGAAAGGCATAGCCGCGAAAGGCGATCTCCTCAGCGAGAGCGACCAGTGCAAAGAAGGCCGCATCGGCCACAAGCCAGCCCCAGGCGGAAGGTCGCGTGTAGATGGCGACAGCAATGCCGCCGAAGACCGTCAACGGCAACACGCAGGCTACGGCCAGGCCCCAGCCAAATGCCAGCCCCAGGCCAGCCTCGCCTCTCCAACCGGTGCGGAAAGGCAGCCCCTGCTCGCGGATTGGCTGGCTCTGGCGGTTGAGCCAGTAGCCCATGGTGCCATAGCCCAGCAACAACAGAAAGACCAGCATGGCCTGCTGCACCAGCGGCGTCCACTGTTCGGCCACCAGGCCGTGCGCGGCATGGCGGGCCAGTCCCTGGGCGGCAAAGAAGTACAGCACCGCCGCGACAAACTGAAAGTAGGCACGCATCCGTTCTTTTCTCTGCACTGGTTCGTTCATGCGCGTCCCCCGGCGGGATCCGGCTGCACGTCAACCGGTCCGTAGTGCGGCAATCTCTCCACCATCCGAGCGTCTTCCTTCCGATGCGCGCTGCGCCGGCAATCAGTCTTCGGTGTAGAACTGGGCAATGTTGCGGAACTTCTGTTGGCGCGCGGCCACAAGCTGATCCACGGGGATCGCCTTGAGCTCCGCCAGATGCTTGCGCAGCACGGTGCCCAGCAGGCCGCAGCCCGCCTCACGATCCATGTGGATGCCGCCGATAGGCTCGGGAATAATCTCGTCCACGCAGCCGAGCGCCGCCACCTCGGGAGCCGAGATGCGCATGGCCTCCGCGGCAAGCTGCTTCTGGTTGGCGTCGCGCCACATGATCGCCGCGCAGGACTCCGGCGTAATCACGAAGTAGAGCGCATTCTCCAGGATCAGCACGCGATCGCTCACGGCCAGCGCCAGCGCCCCGCCGGAGCCGCCTTCGCCGCTGATGATGGAGATGGTGGGCACACGCAGCCGCGACATCTCCAGGATGTTGCGGGCGATGGCCTCGGCCTGGCCGCGCTCTTCCGCACCCAGACCGGGAAAGGCGCCGGGCAGATCGATAAAAGAGATCACCGGCCGGCCAAATTTTTCCGCAATGCGCATGCAGCGCAGCGCCTTGCGATATCCCTCGGGATGCGGCATGCCAAAGTTGCGGCGCACACGCTCCTTGGTGGTGCCGCCCTTGCGGTTGCCGATGACCATCACCTCTTCGTCGCCGAGGCGGGCCATACCGCAGGCCACAGCCTCATCGTCGCCAAAGGCGCGATCCCCGTAAATCTCGCTGAAATCGGTGAAGACCCGCTCGATCAAGTCCATGGGGTAGGGCCGTTGGGGATGCCGCGCCCGCTCGATTCTGGTCCATGCCGGCGAAACCGCCTGCGCCTGAACGGAAGTGCCTGATTCGTGTTCGCTCATCGATATCCGGAGCCATCCTGACTGCCGTTACGGCTCTCCAGTGATTCTAAGGGCGAAAGGCGCTCACGACAAATGGGCGTATCTCTAAGGAGGCCCCGATTGCCTCGCAAAAGGTCCAGCCGAACCGCCCTCTGCGAGTCATTTGGCTTGTATGCCGCGGTGCAGTAAAGAGCAGGCCCGTTATGCGGTCAGCCGTTCCAACTGTTCCGGCTTCACAATCGTCAGACTGGTGCCTTTGATGGTGATCCACTGGTCGCGGCGGAACTGGTTTAGCAGCCGGGTCACGGTCTCCCGCGAGGTACCCGCCATATTGGCGATCTCCTCGTGGGTCAGCGCCATGGTGAAGCGGATCTCCTGCTTGCCGTTGGAGGCCGACCGGCCCCAGTCCAGCAGCAAACGAGCGAGTCGCCCCGCAGCAGACCCGGACAGGGCCAGACGCTTGGCATCGTGAAAGACCGTCAGGTATTCGCTGGAGAGAGACTGCGCGGCGTGCATCGAGGCGATGCCGTGCCGTCCCAGGAAGTCGATGAACTCCTGCTTGCGAACGGTCTTCACCTGGCAGGGCTCAATGGCCTCCGCCGTCACCTCATGCGGGACATTGGCCAGCACCGCGCTCAAGCCCATCACATCGCCGGGACCGGCAATCTTCAGAATCATGGTCTTGCCGTCGCGCGAGGTGGAGGAGATTTTGACGTGTCCAAAGCAGATGACGAAGACGTTTCGCGCCGGATCGCCCTCTGAGAACAGCTTGGCCCCACGCGCATGGCTCATCATGATGCCAATCCCATCGTAGTCAGCCAACGCTTCAGGCGTCAGGTTACAGAACATCCGCAGATGCCTGTGCTCGCAATTCAAACAATCTTCCGGAGCGTGATGGGAATGGATTGAGGCCATACTTGTTCCGCTGATTAAAAGGCAGTATAACCCATTTCGCTCAAAGCCATCTGTGACATCCAACATTCCCGTGCCGACGGACTCCGCAGCGTCACCCGCCTTATGCTTCCGCCACGCGCGGCTCCCGGCGCCGCGTGTGGGCCGGCCAGCCAATGCTGCAACTGATGTAGGCCCGTGATACCTCGCGCGCCAGTTCCTCGAGCAAGCGCATGCGCAACGGGGGAAAGCTCTGAAAGGCCTGCTGCAGCGCCTCCATGGGCAGCATCAGCAGGGTTCCGGAGACCACAGCGCTCAGGGTGTAGGTGTGACGGCCATCGCCCAGCGCCGCGGCCAGTTCCACCAGGTCTCCGGCGCGCGCCGGCCCTAGCGTCACGCGCGATTTGAGGCGCTCCGCCTTGCGTACAAACTGCCCAGAGACAACGACATATAAGCCTTGGCAAACCTCGCCCTGGCGAAAGACCGTTTCGCCGGCATCCAACTCAAGACACAGCGCGGAACCGTGCAGCAGATCGCCGGCCTCCTGCGGACACTCCAGCAGTTCGGCCAGCGGATGCGCCGCCACAGCAGCCATTCGTCGATAACTGGCTTCGGACTCCATGGTTGCCTCTTCCTTTTTTCTGGCACAGCGCCCGGTCAGGCGGCGCATGGAGCGCGCACCCCGCTCTTTTCCTGGCCCGGCGCTTCGAGGGTGATGCAAGGCGCGATCTCTCATACGCGGAATCCCCCTCTCCTGCTCTCGGCTTTCCCCTTATCTCAACGAGGAAATCCATGCAACGCAATGAAATTGGGACTGCTTTCTTCCGCACAGCGGACCGGTCTCTGCTGCGTGCCGGACTCAGATCACCTCAGCCGGCGCGCACACCTCTTCAAGATTCTCCTCGTCCAGCGTATCCGGAGGCACGCACAGCACAGGCACGCGCGAACGGGCCAGCAGAGCAAAGGCCGTGCCATGCGGACCGGGCGTTTCACTCATGCGCTTGACGCCCACTACGAGAATGCTGGGATGGTACTGCGTGATCGCTTCGGCCACCGCATCCGCAGGCATACCATCCTTCACTATGCAGCGAACCTGCAACCCCACATCGGAACGAATGCCGAATTCCTCCAGCCGCTCCATGCAGGGATTGAGGAAGGCCGCGGCCTCAGCCGTAGTGCGCGCATGCACCACAAAGAGCGGACGTTGGAAGATCCGTGCCAGCGAAGCAGCCACATCCGCGGCAGCATGCGCGGCTTCGTTGTGCTCCATGGCCAGCATCACGCCGCCGCCCGGGGTCGGCCGATAGGGTCCGGCATTCCAGTCCGCGGCCACGGCCAGCACCGGACACGGCGCCAGGCGAACCAGGCGCTCGGCAATGGCGCCCACCACAACCGGCCCCGCGCCTTCCCTGCCTCGTGTTCCAATCACGATCAGTCCGGCGCCGTACTGGCGGGCGATGTCCACCAGCAGATCGACGACTGCGCCCTGTCGAACCTCTGAGTGACTGTGAATCCCCTCACGGAGCAGATCATTGGCCAGCTGGTCGAGCACCGAGCGCGCCTGTACGGTCAGGTCCTCCAGCACGCGGCCGGGAACGGCTTCAATCGCGGCATATTCCAGGGGGTCCAGACCGTGCGCCAGAACAATGCGCGCTCCGTAAGCTCCTGCAATCTTGCGTGCATACTCCAATGCCGCCTCCGACTGCCCGTGCAGATCGGTAGCTACCACAATCGTCTTTAAGCCCTTTGCGAAGTTCATCGCCGCCTCCTGGCATACCCTGTTCTGGGGAATCACTGCTGTTTGAATTCAGAGTCTGAACCAGCGGCCGGAGACCAGGCAGTGACCACTTTCACCTCCTCTTGTGATCTAAATCACGTTTTAACAGCGCATTTGCGAAGAGGTACACGAAGATGAACACTTGGCGATCTCTGGTGGGATCGATCACAATGGTTCGGCTGGATCTGCCCGCCGATTCAACCGACCAAATGAGGTGCACAATGAAGAACCTTCTCCGAGCCGTTGCGGCTGTCGCGGTGCTGGCGCTGCCCTGGGGTGCCTCGGCGCTGGCACAGAACCAGCCTGCCCGCCTGGTGGACCCGTTTCTGGGCGCCGCCGGTGGAGGCAATGTCTTCCCCGGCCCCGTCGTGCCCTTTGGCATGATCAAGCCCGGACCCGACATGGCCCGGCCCAACGGCTTCAATCCCAATGCCGGCTGGGACACGACGGACGCGATCCTGGGCTTCAGCCAGACCCACGTAAGCGGCACCGGCGGCGGCGACAAGTACGGCAACGTGCTGGTTACTCCCACCAGCGGCGCACCCTCGCCACTTGATTCCAGTTCGGCACGGACAGATGAAAAAGCCTCGGCGGGCTACTACGCGGTGACCCTGGCCCGCTACCGGGTGCGAGCTGAGATCAGCGCGGCGCGGCGCTCGGCGATCTATGTCTTCCACTTCCCTGCCGGCAAGCCGGCCAACCTGCTGTTCAATGTGGGCCACTGCCTCGTCTCCGGCGTGGCGACGGGGGAAAACCAGTCCATCAGCGGCTCGCGCATCAAGGTGCTTTCACCCACGCAGATGGAAGGCTCCACCAGCGTCACCGGCGGCTGGAACAAGCAGCCGAACTCCTACACCGTCTACTTCTATGCTGTGACCGACAGTCCCGCACAGACCTGGGGCACGTGGACCGGCTCCGAACTGGATGAGGATGCGAAAGAGGCTGTGGGCCCGGCAAAGACCAGCAATGGCGCATGGTTGCAGTTTGCCGCCGCTGGTGCGCGGACGGTGCGCATGAAGATCGGCATCTCCTTCCTCAGCGTGGAGCAGGCCCGGCGCAACGTCGCTGCGGAGATTCCCGGCTTCGACCTTGAAAAGGTACATGCCGCTGCTGTGGCCGCATGGAACCAGGCTCTGAGCAAGGTCGACATTGCGGGCGAGACGCCGGAGCAGGCGCAGGCCTTTTACACCGCGCTATATCACGCCATGCTGATGCCCACCGACCGCACCGGCGAGAATCCGCTGTGGCAGTCGAGCGAGCCTTACTACGACGACTACTACGCCATCTGGGATATCTTCCGCAGCTCGGCGCCGTTGCTCACGCTCATCGCGCCGCAACGCGAAACGGACATTGTGCGCTCGCTGATCAACATCTATGAGCACGATGGCTGGCTGCCCGACGCGCGCAGCGGCAACTACAACGGGCGCACGCAAGGCGGCAGCAACGCCGAGTTCATGCTGACCGACGCCTACGTGAAGGGCCTGAAGGGCATCGACTGGAAACAGGCGCTGGCCGCCGAGATCCACGACGCCGAAGTGCCGCCCAGCGATCACTTCAAGGAAGGTCGTGGCGGGCTGGAAGACTGGCACAAGCTGGGCTACGCCTCTCTGGAGGGCACTGACCGGCCCGGCTCCGTTTCCATGGAGTATGCCGCGGACGACTTCGAGATCGCCCTCCTGGCCAAAGGACTGGGCGACACCGCCGCCTATCGCACATATCTGGCGCGCTCCGGCAACTGGCAGAACCTGTGGGATGCAGACCTGAGCGATGGAGGCTTCACTGGCTTCATCCGGCCCCGGCATCGCGACGGAAGCTGGCTGACGCCGTTCACCGCGATGGACAGTTGCAGTTGGAATGGCAAGACGTTCTATGAGGGCAACTCCTGGACCTACTCCTTCTTTGTGCCGCAAAATGGAGCCGGGCTGATCGCAAAGATGGGCGGCCCTGCGACCTTCGTAAAGCGTCTGGATGCCTTTTTCGACGTGCCCCGGCGTTATGACGTGGGGGATGAGCCCGGCTTCCTGACGCCCTATCTCTACATCTGGGCAGGCCGCCCGGACAAGACCGACGCGCGGGTGCGGCAGATCATCGCCGCGCATTTTGGCACCGGCCTGAAGGGGCTCCCTGGCAACGACGACTCGGGGGCGATGTCGTCGTGGTACGCCTTCGGCCAGATGGGCATCTTTCCCAACGCCGGGCAGCCGGTCTACCTGATCGGCAGCCCGGCCTTTCCGCGCACCACGCTGCATCTGGCCGGCGGCAAAAACTTCACCATCGAGGCACGCAATCTGTCTGCCGCGAATATCTATGTGGTGGCCGCCACGCTGAACGGCAAGCCTCTGGACCGCGCCTGGCTGCGTCACAGCGAGATCACGGCCGGCGGGACGCTGGTGCTCACCATGGACAGCCGGCCCGCACACTGGGGTGAGCGCAACCCGCCGCCCTCGACAGCGGCGCTGCCCTGACGAGCGGCACAGAATCTCTGGCAAAAGCGAATGGCCACCCAGATTCGATCCGGGTGGCCATTCGCCTATCAGGGGGTATCCGTTAACGGCGATCGTTGAGCTTGGCCAGCAGGCGCAGCATCTCCAGGTAGAGCCACACCAGCGTGACCATAATGCCGAACGCGGCGTACCACTCCATATACTTGGGCGCGCCAAAGGATACGCCCTGCTCCACGAAATCGAAGTCCAGCACCAGGTTCAGCGCGGCCACCGCAACGATAAACAGGCTGATGCCGATGCCGATGATGCCGCTTCCATTCAGCGTGTTGAAGTGGACGCCGAAGAAGCCCAGGATCATCTCGGCAAAATAGAAGACCATGATGCCACCGGTGGCCGCCACCACGCCCAGGCGGAACTTCTGCGTGACCCGGATCATGCCCGAGCTGTAAGCCAGCAGAAGAACCAGCAGCGTGCCAAAGGTCAGGCCCACGGCCTGGATGGCGATGCCGGGGTAACGCGCGTCAAACACCGCCGACAAACCGCCCAGCACCAACCCCTCCAGCAGCGCGTAGATCGGCGCGGAGATCGGCGACCACTCTTTCTTGAAGACCGTGACCAGCGCGCAGATGAGACCGCCGAAGGTGCCCAGCATCAGCAGGCCGGAAACGGCTGCCAGATCATGCGCAGTCAGGAACAGGTGCCAGGTCCACGAGGCGGTAAGCAGGGCGCACAGCAGCAGAACGCCGGTCTTGTTTACGGTGCCGCTCAGCGTCATGCGCGCGGCCGCGTCAATCATGCTCCCGTAGCCGTAGCCGCTGCCGGCAACGCCACGGAAGGTGTTCTCGCCGAGAGCGGGATTCGATGTCTTCATCAGTGCCATGGATGTTCTTCTCCGTACTGCACAGCGGAGTTGGGGATGCTCCGGGTGTGAACCGGAAACCGACCGCTGTCATTATTTTAGACCCCGCTCACATGAATTTGGTTGCGCTCCCCTGCGCGCGGCTCAGCGCACCTCGCCCGCCGCGTTGGCAAACAGCACCTTCGAGAAGACCGCGGTGTCTACCGTGGCCGGCTGATGCGAGCAGAAGCCAATGCCCACGTAAAACGGCGCGTCGAGGTGCAGCGTCACCGGCGGGCCCAGCGGATGCATCGGTTCTCCGGTCAGGCTGGCATAGATGGTGATCGTATCGCCGCGCTTCTCAATGCCGATGCGCTGGGCATGCACATTGGCCAGCGCGCCGCCAAAGCGATACTGCATGTCCTTGAGAAAGGCGCCCTTGTCGGCGCGCCACGCCAGGTGGATCATCCCTGTGCCATGCTCGCCGAGCATGGCCTCCCTGGCGTCGTCGTCCAGGCTTTGCCGAATCACCAGCACCACCTTGCGGTCGCCGTAGCCCTCCGTATTGGGGAAGCTTGCATCCGCCGCCAGCGATACGTCGCCCTCCACCTTCTTCCACAGAAAGCGGAACTCATCGCGCCCGTACCAGATGTTGTATCCGGCGGAATGAAGGGTGTAGACGCCCTGAATCGGGTCATAGCTGGCGCTGCCCGGAGCCAGCGCCGCGCCTATGTCCGATTGCCCGTCGAAGATGCCGATCGGCGTGAAGAAGTTGCGGCTGGGTCGATGGAACCCCGCAGGCGGCGGCACCTGCTTGTGCGTGGGCGAGCCGGGCAACGCCCAGTCCGGCACCGCGGGCGTCTGCGCGCAGACAGTGAAGGCCGCCATGAGCAGCAACAGGATCAGGATTCCGTGGAAGCGCGAGCCGAGGCATACATTTTTCATACGACCGAACTCTACCAGAGGCGGGTCTGCCACGGCAGGTCCGTGGCGGTTAGGCTTGAATCATGGCCTGGCAATTCACGCTGCGCGATGAGATTGTGGTGCACGCTCCCGCCGAGCGCTGCTTTCAGCTCTCCACCTGCGTTGACATTGTGGCGCTGGAGTTGAAGATGCGTCCCGTGCAGGGGCGTACCTCGGGCTGCGTGCAGGATGCCGACACGATCCTGTGGCGCGGCTGGCAACTCGGCCTCCCGCAGTACCATAAGAGCCTGATTGAGGCCCACGATGCTCCCCGTTTCTTCCGGGATCGCATGATCGCCGGACGTTTTGCTGCGTTTGAGCATGACCATGCTTTCGTCCCGCAGCCGGATGGCTCGATGCTGCTCCGCGACGAGGTGCGCTTTTCCATGCCCTGGGGCTGGGCGGGACGGCTCATCGGCAGGTGGATCATGTTGCCGCATATCCGGGGCCTGATGCAGAGGCGCTTTGCGCGGCTCAAGCGGCTGGCCGAAGGCAATGCATGGCGCCGCTTCCTGCCAGCGGATGAAGCGCCCTTCTCAGGCTGATACAGCAGACCGATTCTGCACAAATTCCAATAGACAACAGCACATCAACCATGCCCTGGAGCGCTGTACAAGGCGTCGCCCACTGCGGTACCCTTGCGGCGTTATGAAAAACCTGTTGAATCGCCATCTTTTCTCATCGGTTGCCTTCGCCTTCACTCTCCTGTCGCTGGCCCTGCCCGCGGTGAAAGCCGTTGCGCAGGCGCCTGTGCCGGACTCACCCGCCATTGAAGCCAACGCGCACGCCATGCTCGCCAAGCTCACGCTGGAGCAGAAGATCGAGCTGCTAGGCGGTGTGGACAGCATGTATACCCGCGCCGTGCCCTCGATTGATCTACCCCGCTTCAAGATGTCGGACGCATCGGTGGGCGTGCGCACCTGGGGCCCGACCACGGCCTATGCCGGCGGCGTAGCCCTGGCAGCCACCTGGGACCCCGCCTTTTCCCGTGAGTTGGGCGAGAGCCTGGGCAAGGACGCCCGCGCGCGCAGCGTCAACTTCCTGCTCGGCCCGGGCGTCAACATCGCCCGCTCCGCCGTTGCCGGGCGCGATTTTGAATACCTCTCCGAAGATCCCTACCTGAACTCCGTGATGGTGGTCCCGTTCATTGAGGGAGTGCAATCCGAGGGCGTCATCGCCACCGTGAAGCATTACGCGCTGAACAACCAGGAGTTCAACCGCCACAATGCCAGTTCCGACGTGGACGAGCGCACCATGCGCGAGATCTATCTGCCCGCCTTCAAGGCCGCCGTCACCAAGGCGCACGTGGATGCGGTGATGAACTCCTACAACCTGATCAACGGCGTGCACGCCACGCAGAATGAGTTCCTCAACCTGAAGCTGCTGAAGGGCGAATGGGGCTTCAAGGGCGTGCTCATGTCAGACTGGAATGCCACCTACGACGGGGTGGAGGCGGTGAACAACGGCCTGGATCTGGAGATGCCCAGTTCCAAGTTCATGAATGAGAAAAACCTGCTGCCCGCTGTGAAAGATGGCCGGGTCAAGGAATCCACCATCGACGACCACGTGTTGCGGCTGCTGCGCACCGAACTGCGCTACGGCTTCACCGAGCGTCCGCAGTTTGATCCCAATGTCTCCACGTACTCCGTGGCCGACCGCGCCGTGGCGCTGAGGGGCGCGCTGGAAAGCATCACGCTCCTCAAGAACGAGGGCAACATCCTCCCGCTCGACAAGGCAAAGGTGAAGACCATCGCCATCATTGGACCCGACGCATGGCCTGCGGTACCGGGCGGCGGCGGCTCCTCGCATGCCGAGGCCTTTGATCCGGTCAGCATGGTCACCGGCATCGCCAATTTCGTTGGACCGGATGTGCACGTGCTCTACAGCCGCGGCCTGCCGGACATGGTCGATGTCTTCCGTCATACGCAGTGGGAGAACGGAATCCAGGTGGAAACCTTCCCCAGCCACGACTTCACCGGCACGCCTGAAAGCGGCAAACGCGCCAACGTGGCCGACTGGAAGCCTGCCCAATGGCAGCCCGCAGATAAGTCCGCGCGCAGCATCCGCTACTCCACCGAGTTCAAGGCCGATAAAGCCGGCGAGTATCTGCTGCTGGCTGCGGCCTCGGGCGAGGATTCTTTCAAGGTCATGATTGACGGCAAGCAGACGCTCGATCAGATGCACGCCGAAGGTCAGGTTCCCAAGTACACCACGCTCACGCTGACCGCCGGCCAGACGATCAAGGTGGTTGCCGACTACGTGCCCCACGCCGCTGGCGTCCGCTTCGGCATGGGTCTCGCCTATGAGCCGGACCTGGTGGCTGCCGATGCCAGGAAGTTCGCCTCGCTCGCCGACGTCGTCGTGGTCGCGGCGGGCTTTGACTCCGCCAGCGAGGGCGAGGGGCATGACCGCACCTTTACCCTGCCCTGGGGCCAGGATGCGCTGATCGAGGCCATGGCCGCGGCCAATCCGCACACGGTGGTGACTCTCACCGGCGGCGGCGGCATGGACGTGGAGCGCTGGCTGAATAAGGTGCCCGCGCTGCTGCACGTGTACTATCCCGGCCAGGAGGGGGGCACGGCAATCGCCCAGGTGCTCTTCGGCGAGCATGATCCCGAAGGCAAGCTGCCCGTCACCTTCGACCGTACCTGGCAGGACAGCGCTTCTGCTCCGTACTACTATCCCGTGCCGGGCGCCGACACTACGCTGCACACCATCGGCGTCGACGGCAAGCCGCTCGACTATACCATCCAGCACATCCGCTACGGCGACCGGCTGATGGTCGGCTACCGCTACTGGACCACCATCGGCAAGCAGCCGCTCTTCCCGTTTGGCTATGGCCTCAGCTACACAACCTTCAAGTTCGCCAACCTGCAGGCGCCGGCAACGGCGGCCTCCGGCTCCACGGTGCCGGTCAGCTTTGACGTAACCAACACCGGCAGCGTGAAGGGAGCGGAAGTGGCGCAGCTCTACGTCTCCGATCCATCCGCGAAGGTGGTTCGTCCGGAGCGCGAGTTGAAGGGCTTTGAGAAGGTCCGCCTGGCTCCCGGCGAGACCAAGCATGTGACGCTCAACCTCGATGCCAGCGCCTTCAGCTTCTGGGATGAGGCCGCGCACAAGTGGTCCATCGATCCCGGCAAGTTCGTGCTGCGTGTAGGCGACTCCAGTGAAAACACGCCGTTGCAGGCGGACATCACGCTGCAGTAGTCAACTCCTCACCACCGGCAAGGGCTCCGCACACTGCGGGGCCTTTGCCTTTTCAGAGCCAGCCCCGCGCACCGTATCATCGAGTACATGAAACGGGTTCTTCTCTCCTGGAGCAGCGGCAAAGATAGCGCCTGGGCTCTGCATCTGCTGCGCCGCGATCCAGAGGTGCAGGTCTGTGGACTGGTCACCACGCTCAACAGCGAGTTCGATCGCGTGGCCATGCATGGCGTCCGCCGCAACGTGCTGGAAGCGCAAGCGCGCGCTGCCGGGCTGCCTCTGTGGATCGTGCCCCTGCCCTGGCCCTGCTCCAACGAAATCTATGAGCAGCGCATGGCCGAACTCTGCGAGCGCGCCGTAGCGCACGGCATCGACGCAGTGGCCTTTGGCGATCTGTTTCTGGAGGAGATCCGCGCCTATCGCGAAAAGCAACTGGCGCCCACCGGGCTGGAGCCGCTGTTTCCCGTCTGGGACATACCCACGGACACGCTGGCCCAGCAGATGATCGCCGCCGGCCTGCGCGCCCGTCTGGCCTGTGTGGATAGCAAACAACTACCTGCGAGTTTTGCCGGGCGCGAGTTCGACGCAGCCCTGCTGCACGATCTGCCAGCGAGTGTCGACCCCTGCGGCGAACGCGGCGAGTTCCACACCTGCGTCTACGCCGGGCCTATGTTTACGGAGCCGGTAGCGCTGGAGACTGGTGTCGTGGTGGAGCGCGATGGTTTTGTGTTTACTGACCTGCTGACCAGCTAGAGACCGTCATTCGGGCAGGGTGACCAGGCGCTAATACGTCGCCCGGCCACCGCTCACGTCATAGCACTGCCCGGTCACAAACGAGCAGTCGCGGCTGGCCAGGAAGTGCACCACCGCCGCCACCTCTTCCGGCTGCCCGGTGCGCTTCATCGGGATACGCTGCACCATGTAATCGACCTGCGCGGGCGTCAGTTGGTCCAGAATCTTGGTGCGGATCACCGCCGGCGATACGGCATTCACGCAGATGCCTTCCGTTGCCACCTCTTTGGCCACGGACTTGGTCAACCCAATGATGGCCGCCTTCGACGCGGAGTAGGCCACCATGTTCGGGTTGCCTTCCTTGCCCGCGATGGACGCAATGTTCACGATGCGCCCGTACCCTTTTGCGCGCATGTGCGGCAACGCGGCGCGGCACATGTAAAACGGCCCATGAATATTGATGGCCATCACGCGATGCCAGTCCTCGTCGGATTGCTCCCAGATGGGCGCGGCGCGGCCGGCGATGCCCGCATTGTTGACCAGAATCTCCAGCGAACCGGCCGTGGCCAGAGCCTGTTCCACCGCAGTCTGTGCCTGCTCCGCGCGGGTCACATCCAGCATCACCGCGAATGCGCCTCCACCAATTGACGCGGCAGTGGCCTGCGCCGCGGCAAAATCGAGATCGGCTACCGCAACCCGCGCGCCAGCGCTCGCCAGCCTGCGCGCAATCACCTCGCCGATCCCTGTCGCCGCGCCGGTCACCAACGCTGTTTGTCCTGTCAGCTCAAACATGTAGATTCCTTTGTCTCCCACCGTGTCTGTTCAGCGCCACACATCTTCGACGCTCTGTAGCGCCTTTTTTGCAAGACGCAAATACAAGGCTGGCTGCAACACATCCCCAGCCTCAGGGTCACCGTCGTTCCATTGAAACTGTATCTGTCGAAACTGCCATACAGAGCCATTGCGCTTCAGCACAGCAGTCAGCCGCAGCGGTCGAGACCCATTCTTCCAGTCAACCTGGCCCAGAGTCGCTGACCAGGCAACATCGCCGCTCGACCACACAGCCGATTCCGCGCCGTTGAGCCGCATATTGCCCCATAGCTGCCAGTCGCTGGCAATAAAGCGTTCTGCCTCCTGCTGGCCATGGATCGACTCCAGCGGGCTTCCGGCGGTTCCCAGCAGCAGCACCTCCGCATCGGCGGGAAAGAGCCGGTGCACCATTCCCGGCAGCTTGGTAAGATCGCGATCCTTATAGCCCTGCTGCAAGTCGTCCAGAGCGGCAATCACCCCAGACCGCACCTCCGGCGAAGCGTCACCGGGATACTGCAGGTGCTGCTTGCGCAGCGAATCCTGCATACTCGCCCGCCCATGCACGCACGCAATATAACCAACTGCAAACCCCGCCACACCAGACAACATCGCCGCCGCCATGCAGAGTGCCAGCCCGCGTGTTACGCCACGTGCCAAAGACCACCTCGTACGAACGCCCGGCATTCACCTTCCGGGTATTTTCCATGGCCAACCGCGGCTGCCATGATGAACCCAGCATCCTGCCTCATTTCAGCGCCGCCAGTAGTATACCCACGACGATGCTGCCCAGGCTGTGCTGCTCCGTCATTTCTGTGCGTCAGCGGATATTCTTGAGTGGTCTAACTCCGTGTTAGATCCGGACGAATATCTTCTTCCGAAACATCCAGTACAGCACCAGCCAATAGGTTGCCAGCGTCAGCGCGCCCAGCACGGTTGGCTCCACAACTGGGCCCAGGCAGTTCAACGCCCGCATGCCCAGGTTGATCCGGATGCTGCTTTCCACAAACCCCTGACTTAACTGTGCAATCACATACGCCGCAATTGAGTTCATGCCGACCACCACCAGCGGAAACGCAATGCCGCGATGCTTCTTCACATCCACAAACCAGGAGAAGGCCGCCAGGAACCAAAAGCAGACGCCGCCGCTGAAGAGCGTCCACGCCGGAGTCCAGATGCGCTTCACAATGGGACACACACCGGTGAAGTGCAACAGCAGTCCGGCAGCCACCAGTGCCGCGCCTGCCAGCCAGAAGCGCCGCAGGGGAATCTGGGGCGACGCCTCATGAAACCACCTGCCCGCCACCACGCCCAGCAGCATGGTGCCCAGCGTGGGAATAAAGCTGAGCGTAAGGTAGCCGCCCTTGTTGTAGACAAACGGAGTGGTCCGCGGAAACAAATTAAGGAACCATACGTCAAAGGCCTGCCCCAGGTTGCTGTTCTTGTTCCAGTGCGCGGCAAAGCCGGTGAAGAGGTGCTGGTGCCAGTCCTGCGGCACACCCACCGCAGCCCAGTTGAAGCTTGCGCCCGGCGCCGGATAGAGCGCCCAGGCCAGCCAGTAGCCAAAGAGAATGCCGCCCAGCGAAATCCACTGCCAGCGCGGCCGCACGTAGTTAAGTAGAAACGCGAACGTGTAGCCAAGACCGATCTGTGTGAGCGTGTCCTCAAACGTAAAGTAGGTGATGGGTCCGGCGGTGGATCGCAGAAAGACGCCCAGTGCGATCAGCACCAGGCTGCGCCAGAGGGTGTGCAACAGCATCTGCCGGAAGCTCTTCCCCTTGCGCTGACGGCTGCGGATGGAGTACGGCAGCGCCACACCCACCAGAAACGTGAATCCGGGCTGGATGGTGTCATGCAGACTCATCCCCGCCCATTCCACGTGGGACTGATTGAAGGCCAGAAACTGCCAGATTGCGTTGCCGGGGAAGGATCGCGCCACGCGCGCAAACTCCAGCACCTCGCCCATCATCAGCAGCATTACAAAGCCGCGGTAGGCATCCACCGCGATATTCCGCTGCTGTTCAAGGGCCGTTCTCTCTACCAGGTCACTCACGCACGCATCCTCGTCGTTCAGAGGCTCCGCCGTCAATGTTTTTGTGCGTTTGTGGTTATCTGATCTCTACCGCAGGCTCCTCAGTGCCGGATACAGCTTGCGCCACTGCGCATAGCCCGCATGATACGCCGCCAGGTCAGCCGCGTCAGGCTCAATGCGCTGCGCCACCTCGATAGCCTGCGTACAGGCTGCATCCAGATTGGCCCAGTGCCCGGCGCCCACGCCAGCCATCAGCGCACATCCAAAGGCGCCGCCTTCCTCGGCCGTCAGCACCTCCACGGCATGGCCGTAGATTCCAGCCTGAATCCGCCGCCACAGCGCGCCGCGCGCGCCGCCGCCGCCCAGCCGGATGCCGCTGACGGGAATCCCCAACTCCGCAAAGAGCGTAAAGGTATCCTGCAGCGAGTAGGCCACGCCCTCCAGCACGGCACGCACAAAATGCCCTGCGCCATGCTGCACGCCAATGCCGGCAAAGGCCGCGCGCACCTCGGGATCGAGATGCGGCGTGCGCTCACCCAGCAGATACGGCGCCCACAACAATCCTTCGCTGCCTGCCGGAGCCTTGGCCGCTGCCTCGTTCAGCGCGTCGTATCCCTGCCCGGCAAAGAAGGTTTCCTTGAGCCAGCTCAGGCTAAGGCCCGCGGACTGCGTTACTCCCATCACATGCCACAGGCCCGGCACCGCATGGCAGAAGGTGTGCAGGCGGCCGCGCGGGTCTTTGGTCGGCTGGGCCGTGGCCGCAAACACCACGCCCGAGGTGCCGATGGTTGCCGAGACGCTGCCCGGCTGCAGAATGCCCATGCCCACGGCGCCAGCCCCTTGATCGCCCGCACCCGCCGCCACCGGCGTTCCCGCCTTCAGCCCCGTCAGTCCCGCAGCCTCTTCACTGATGCGGGCGCAGATCTCCGGCGACTCAAAAACCCGCGGCAGCCAGCTCTCGGGGATACCTGCTGCCTCGGCCACCTCGCTCGACCAGCGGCGATGCGTCACATCCAGCAGCAGCGTGCCCGACGCCTCCTGCACGTCGATGGCAAACTCGCCGGTCAGCCGGTAGCGCACATAATCCTTGGGGCACATGATGTGGCGAATCCGGGCAAAGATCTCCGGCTGATGCTTCTTCACCCACAGCAGCTTGGTCAGCGTGAAGTTGGGCAGCGCGGGGTTGCAGGTCAGCTCGATCAGGCGCTCATAGCCAATCTTCTCCGTCAGCCAGTCGCACTCGGGCTGGGTGCGCGTGTCACACCAGATCAGCGACGGGCGCAGCACTGCGCCCTGCTCGTCGAGCATCACGGCGCCGTGCATCTGGCCGGTCAGCGCCAGTGCGGCAATGGGCTGACGCGGCTCCGGCGTAGCGGCCAGCGCCTTGCGGATGGCCTCCTGCGCGGCACGCCACCAATCCTCGGGGTCCTGCTCCGCCCAGCCGGGATGCTCGGCGCGAAACGGCGCGTGTTCACTGGAAGCGCCGGCGATCAGCCGCCCTTCGGCATCCACCACAACGGCCCGCGTGCCGCCCGTACCCACATCCATGCCCAGAAACCACATATCCGTCTTCTCCTTGCCTAAATCGGTTTTCC
>DAIDGZ010000155.1 GCA_027452125.1 Acidobacteriaceae bacterium
TCAGCGTGTGGATGCGGTTGAGCAACTCATTTGACGACGCGAAGCGGCCCACGGGTGTGGACGACGTATGCACGGCTTCTCCGCGCAGCGCCAGCAGCCGCGGCTTACCGGCGGAGGCACTTCCGGAGCCGGCCGGAGCCGTGCCTTCCACCTGCACATAGCGAAAGCCGTAGTAGCTGAAGCGTGGGTGCCATCGCTCGATGCCGCCGCCCTTCAGCGTGTAGCTGAACCACTGCGGACGGCCGGAACTGCGCTGCGAGACGGTGCCGTCCTTGTCCAGCAACTCGCCGGGGATGAGCTTCACTGTGGCGCCGGCGGGGCCGCTTACCGCGATCGTGGGCCAGCCCGCAAAGTTTTGCCCCAGGTCGTAGACCAGCACGCCTAGTTTCGGCCGCGTGATCTTGACGGGGGCATACGTGTGCATCACGCGAATCGGGGGCGCCAGCTCCGGCCGCAATGCTCCACCCGGTCCGGTGGTCACGAGCGCCTGATTCCAGCGGGAATCGTCGTAGCCAGGCTGATCCCAGTTCTGAGGCTCGCGGCGCGCATCATAGTCTTCGCCGCCGTAAGTGAAAGAGAAGGTAATGGGGCCGGGCACGGTCTTCCACGAGCCATCGCTGGCGATCACCACGGTTCTGCCATTCGCCAGCTCAACGGAGAGCTGCACGATGCACTTGGGCGGGCCGTAGCTGCCGACGAATTTGGTGTAGCGGCCCGGCGTCTTGAGCACGCGGTACATGCCGTTGCCCAGCATCACGCCCACCGCGTTGGCGCCCGCGTGCAGCAGCGCGGTGACGTCGTAGCTGTCGTAGAAGACGGTCCTGCGATAGTCGCTCCACCCCGGGGTTAGCTCGTCGCTGCCAACCTTGCGGCCGTTGATGCGCAACTCATCCTGCCCCAGGCCGGAGGTGTAAAGCGTGGCGCGCGTTACGGGCGCCGGCAAGGCGAAGGTCTTGCGGAACAACGGAAGCAGCTGCTCGTCAGCCTCTGCATCGGTAGCGGCTGCTGCAATCCATTCGGCATCGATCTCCGGGGCTTGGGTCCAATGCGCCGGCTGGCTCCAGGCCGTCGGGTGGTCGTCTTCGTCCCACACCCTCACCTGCCAGGTGTATTCGTGCCCTGCTTCGAGCGCGAGCCCTCCATAGGCAAGACCGTAAGTCTGGCTGCTTTGCACTTTGCCGCTATCCCATAGGACCGGCCTAGCCATTGCACCTGCGGTGCCGGATGCGGCTACGCGCACTTGATAGGCCAACTGCCAGACTCCGCGCAGAGCGGGCGAAGCCGCCTCATCGCTCCAGGAGAACTCAGGGGTGGCGTCGGCCACGGCCAGCGGCACCGTCCGTCCATCGCAGCGCAATCCGGAGGGCGGAGCCAGATGCGATGGGAGCGGAGCTGCAAAGGCAGCCAGAGGGAATGACAGCAGCGCCCATGCCAGGGCTGCGCATTTGCATCGCGTAAGAAGAAAGCCGACGAACGTCATCATAAAAGCGTGAACCCAGACACCATATTCCTGCCATTGTTGCGGAGAACTGTTTGCGGAAGAACTATGCGCCATGCACGACCCGCTTCAGCGTTGCCGCAGCCGAAGCGTAGCCGGGAAAGTTCGGCGACAGCAACATGCCTTGCGGTCTGGGCACAAGCTCTCCGTTCTTCACCCAGGCCGGGCCGCGCTCTTCCAGGTGCGCCACCAGCCTCTGCCGCCACAGTTTCAATTGCGCTCCGTACTCCGCCACGCCGGAGAGATCTTTCAGCTCATGCGGGTCCTTCTCCAGGTGAAATAACTGCTCTTCTCCGTGCTGGGCGTGGTAGAGATACTTCCACTTTCCGTCGGTCAGACCGCTCCAGTGATTCGAGGGACTGTAGCAGATGTCGTGCTCAAGGTCGATGTACTCGCGCCAGCCTTTACCGCCGGTTCGCACCAGTTCCAGCAGACTCCGGCCCTCGATGCTTTCGGGAATCGGCGCGCCCGCCGCATCCAGCGCCGTAGGCAAGATATCGCGAAGCTCCACCGGGTTGTCCATCACACGTCCGGCGGCCTGCAGGCTCATGCTCGCGGGCAGCCGCATCAGCATGGGAATGTGCGCCGATTGCTCGTATCCGTACGACTTTCGCCACAGGTTCTGGTCGCCCAGCATATCGCCGTGGTCTGAGATGAAAAGGATCAGCGTCTCTTCGAGCAACTTGCGCTGATCCAGCGCGTCCAGGATGCGCCCGATCTGCTCATCCACAAAGCTCACCGATCCGTAGTAGCCCTGGCGCGAGCGGCGAATCTGCCCGGGCGGCAGCTTGCCGTGCCAGATCTCGTAGCCCGGCCCGCTACGCGGCTCGTAGCCCGTTGCCCAATCCGCTACCTGAGTTTCAGGCAGCGCGCTGTTCTCATACATCCTGAAGCAGCGCTCCGGCGCATCGTACGGGCTGTGCGGGCGGATGAATGAAACCTTCAGAAAGAACGGCTCGGCGCGCTCGTAGCCGTTCAGGAAGTTCACCGCCGTTTGCCCCGTCCAATGGGTTGCGTGCATCTCCTCCGGGTACACAAAAGGTTTGCCGCGATAGTCGTTCCACGTCAATCCGGTCGCGTGCGGATCCTTATCCGGCAACTGCGACCAGAACCACGACTCATAGTCACAGCGCTCCTCCCAGGAGGCCTCGGTCTGCGGACCCTCCTGATGGAACCAATAAGAGCAGTGCTCGTCGCACACCAGTTGGTGATAGCCGTGCGCATTGCGGATGGGGTTGTAGTGGTTTTTGCCGATGGATGTGGTGTAGTAGCCGGCCTCCGCCATCGCCCGGCCTTTTTCCACTGGATACGGCTTGGTCGCCATGTGCGTATAGCCCAACATGCCGTTGCGCCACGGCCCCATGCCGGTGAGCAATGCGGTGCGAGCCGGCGTGCACGTGGGCGTCGTGGAATAGGCCGCGCTGAAGCGAACCCCTTCGCGCGCGATGCGGTCGAGGTTCGGCGTGCGAATCACTGTGTTTCCGTAAGCGCCCAGGCAATCGGACCGAAGCTGATCGGCCATCAACAGCAGGACGTTGGGCCGGTCGCGCTTCACGGTATTTGCGCTAAATGCGGCAGCCTCCGCTTGCCGGGCCGGCGCCCGCAGGCCACCGGCAAGAATCGCCGCCCCCGCGCGGCTGACAAAACTCCGTCTGTTCATCCCTGCTCCTTGGGCGCTTACATCTTTTCCAGTGCTTCGCGAATCGCTGCGGCCACCTGCTCCGCCTGCAGCGCGCTGCCCGCGGCGGTAAAGTGCACGTCGCCGTTGTGCAGATCCTGATGCTTAAGCATCAGCGCGTGCTGATCGTCGGTGGGAATGGCGTCGCGGCGCATAACGGCAGCGGCCAGGCGGTTGCGCTCGTCAATGCGCGCGTTGGTCGATTCGCCTTTGGCGGAGTCGTGCAGCACCGGCGTTGTGCTGGCCCAGATCAGCTTTGCCCGCGGCCCTCCGGCGCGCAGCGCGGCAACCATCCCCGGTAGCCCGGCCGCATACTGCTGCTCGGTGTAGCCCCAGCCGTGCATGCCGTTGTTGAAGTGAACCACCGCGAAGTGGAGGCCCATCATGCTGAAGTAGTCGCGCAACTGGCTGGGCAGCCGCGAATCGCCGCTGGCGCACGAGGTGGCGAAGAGATAGACATTCGCAACTCCGCTCAAGTCCTTCGCAACTTCTGGGTAGTAGCCGCGCGTAATGGAGTCACCCACCAGCAGCACGTCGAGCAGGTTGGGGACGGCAGCCACCGGCCGGTCAGTCCACGTCCACTCGATCTTTTCCGTGATTGGCAGACGCGCCTGCGCCATCGCACCCAGAGCACAGAGAAATACTGCAGTCAAAATAGAGATTCGCCGCATGTCGAACAGGTTATATCAGCGCCGCCGCGAGCATCCAATTGGGGAAATGCCTACTTGCTGTCTTTCCGTTTCCGCGCCCGCTGTCCAAACGGCAACAAAATCAATCCAACGGCCAGCAGCGCAAGCCCCCACCAGAGATTGGCGTTGATGCCCAGGCTTGCGGTGTAAAGGCCTGCGTCTCCGTTCGTAGCCAGCCCGAAGAGAGTGAGGATCGCTCCGGTCAGT
>DAIDGZ010000156.1 GCA_027452125.1 Acidobacteriaceae bacterium
ATGCTCTACCAGAGCCACCGCGCCCGGTCCCAGCTTCAGCACCAGCCCCGCCAGCAGCAGCCAGCGCACCAGTCGCCCGCAAAACACCGCCAGCATAAAGGGCGCCACCCGCATCTCAAACACGCCTGCGGCAAACACAAACACCTTCCACGGCGTCGGCGGCGGCATCATGGAGGGGATCATCACGGCCAGAAACTCCTGCCGTTCAAAGCGGTCGCGCATCTTCTCAAACCGCTCGCGGTTCACGTGCTTCAGCAGGAACAGCTCCCCGCCCGCCCGGCCGATCCCGTAGGGCACCAGCCCGCCGATGGCCGAACCCGTTGCAGCCATCAGGCAGTAGAGCCAGAAGTGGCTCTTGTTGCCCCAGATATAGACGGCCAGAATCGCGTCCATGGCCACGGGGATGGAAGAGGAGTCCAGCAGCGCCACCGCGCCAGCGCCCCAGAAGCCCAGTTTGATGATTGCGGGAAGCGCTACGAGCTTCCACTTGACTATGAGTTGTGCCAGCAGCTTCAAACAGATCCCTTCCCGGCTCCAAATTCGTCTATTCCAAAAGAATCATTGCACGTTCACGACATTCTCCGCGGATAAGTTGCTCCTTGCGGCCAAGATGAGAGAATAGATGCAAAGGACTCGAAATGGAGCTGGCAGGCTTTCCCCTGAAGCTCCACCCGGAAGAATGCCTACCAGCGAAACACAAGCCACTGAGAACGAGCCCAACGAGCCGACAGGGTCTGCTCAGCAGACTGGGATTACAGCCGTGGCCGCTGCTTCTGAAGAGCAGCCGCGCCCGCCTGAGCCCGCGACTGGCGGCGGCTTGCGTTCACGCTGGGTAGACTACGACACCCACGAGCTGCTGGAGATGATCAGCGAGCTCGAAGACGAGCGCCGCTGGGCCCGTCTGCGTGAAGGCATCTGGCTCGCTATCCTCATCCACGTGCTGCTGCTTTCCGCCGTTACGTGGATTCCGAAGTACGTCTTCAAGGTACCTCCGGTCATTGATCCATTCGACGCCATCAAGCAACGCAAGGACCTGAGCTACCTTGATTTGCCGCCTGACGCCCTGCGCCAGTTGCAGCCCAAGGTCAAGGTCAAGCCAGTGCCTGAAAAGGCGCCGCAAATCGACAAGAAGACGCTTGAGGCGATGAACAAGCCCACGCCTCCGCCGGTGGCTGAACCCACGCCTCCGCCCGCGGCCGAGCCCACGCAGCCCACGCCGCCCGTGCAGACCAAGCCCCAGCCGCAATTGGACGCACCACGTCCTGAGGCGGTGCCTGCCAGGCCAAACTTTGCTATGGGCTCCCAGAATCCTGCTGACCAGTTGCGCCAGGCCATGCGTGGTGCGGCGCGCGACCCGGGATTCGGAGCGACTGATCTGCCCTCGCGCGGCGAGCTCTCCATGCACCCTGGCGCGGGCACGGGCGGCGTTGAAGTCCTGTCGGACACGCAAGGCGTGGACTTTACATCCTGGTTGCAGCGCTGGCATTGGGAAACCGAGCACACCTGGGATCCGCTGATTCCCGACGAGGTGAACCCGCCCATCCTCAAGTCGGGAGCCGTCGTCATCCGCTTCAGGGTCTTGCCCAACGGCCGCCTCATGGACGGCAGCATGGTCCTCGAGGGGCGCTCAGGAGACACGGGCCTCGACCGTGCTGCATGGGGTGCATTGACCGGCTCCAATTATCCTCCGCTGCCTCGTGCCTTCCATGGTCCGTATCTTGAACTGCGCGCAGTCTTTCTCTACAACATGCAGCCGCGCTAGTAAAATGAAGAAGAGATGGCTTTGAAACTGCGGAATAGCAAATTACGCAGGGCTATTTTCCCCAGCAATGTCTCCAGGCTTCAGGCAGCAATGCCCTCCAGGGGCCGTTGCGCGCAGCGCTCGATTGAGCACGCGATTGCTGGGCCACCGCAAGGCGCGGAGCCTTTCGCAGGCCAGAATTTCCGCTGACTTCTCGCTCGTCTGGCACGAATGTGTGTGTACGCGGCATTGCACGTTCAGCCGCACGGAGAAAGAGTGACGATGGGGTCCACAAAACGGGATTTCTCGATCTATCTTAGGCGAGAGCCTGTCCTGCTGGCCTTGCTCTCCGGACTGGCGGTCCTGGCTTTTCTAGCCGTCGGCGCGTTGTCCCGCGTCTTTCACGCGCAGCAGGATGCCCTGGCGATACGGTGGTCAACACGCGGCGCTGCGGACCTGAAGGTGCAGCATTTTGACAGCGCAGTCACCGAGTTCCGCACAGCGCTCCTCTATTCGCGCGGCAACTTCTCCTATGAACTCGGGCTCGCCCAGGCCCTGATCGGTCTGAAGCGCACCAGCGAGGCAGACGCTTATTTGATTAACCTTTGGGGCCAGAGACCTGAGAATGGGCTCGTCAATCTGGAACTTGCCCGCACCGCAGCTGGAAGAGGTGAAACGGAGCAAGCACTTCGTTACTATCACAATGCAATCTACGCACCGTGGCCCGGCGATCAGGAAGCGCAGGAGCGCAATGCGCGGCTCGAGCTCATCAACTATCTGCTCGGGATCAACGCTAGAACGCAGGCGCAGTCTGAGATGATTTCTCTCGCCGCCAACCTGGAAGACGATCCTGCGCAGCAGATCAATCTCGGCGCGCTCTTCATGCGGGCCCAGGACTACGAGCACGGGCTCGCCGCATACCGTCGCGCCCTCAGCATCGCCCCTCATAATCCTGCCGCGCTGGCGGGCGCCGGCCTTGCAGCCTACGAACTCGGCAGATATCCAATGGCCCAGAGATATCTGCAGCATGCGGTCGAAGACGCGCCGTCTGACACGGCAAGTGCTGCCCTGCTCAGAATCACTGAGCTTGTTTTGCGAATGGATCCCTTCCGCCGCCAGATCCGCGCCGCTCAGCGCGATCGCAGCGCCCTGGATGCCTTTGCAGCGGCCGGCGAACGGCTCAAGTCCTGCCCCCACGCCGCCGCTTCCTTGGCACCCGCGAAATCTCATGAGGATCTGCAGGCCGAGTGGGCGAAGATGAAGCCACAGATGACCGAGCGCGGTTTGCGGAATAATCCAGATCTCGTCAACGCCGCCATGGAGCTTATTTTCAAGATAGAACGCAC
>DAIDGZ010000157.1 GCA_027452125.1 Acidobacteriaceae bacterium
AAGGCTCGGTATCCTGCCTGCACATTTCGTGTACGTTAACGCAAGAAGGGTAGTGTGGCCGTGGCGCGGCTGTCAACCACTCCGCCTGCTTGCCAGTGAGCCTCTGGAGACTGGGCCCCGGCAGACAGGCGGAGGATTGCACACATTGCGGCAAGCGCAGGCCTACTTGATGCCGACGACCATCCAGTCCGGCCCCACGAGGTGCTCGACGCGCGTTTCGCGGAAGCCTGCTTCGCGCATCCAGCCCATGCAGTCTGCGCCGGTGTAGTCGAATCCGCCGGGCGTTTCCACCAGCATGTTGAGGCTCATCAGCAGGCCGAAGGCGTTCTTCTGCCGCTCGTCGTCGATGAGTGCGTCGTAAGCGATGAACGCACCGCCCTCCGGCAGAGCCTGGTATGCCCTGGCGATGAGCATCTTCTTCTGTTCCAGATTCCAATCGTGCAGGATGTGACCCATCATGATGACGTCTGCCTGGGGCAGGGGATCGGTAAAGAAGCTGCCACCCTGGAAGCGCACCCGTCCTTCGAGCCCGTGTTCGGCCACGTATTCCTCGAACACCGGGCCAACCTCCGGGAGGTCAAAGCCCGTGCCCGTCAGGTGCGGGTTTTTCAGCGCTACCTGCACCAGCAGGTCCCCCTGTGCCGGGCCCGCATCGGTTACGGTGCGATAGTTGGCCCAGGGAAATTTGGCGGCGATGGCCATGTTGGCACCGCGGCTCACGCCGGTCATGGCGCGCAAAAAGCCCTTGAGCCGCTCAGGATCGGCATAGAGCGCGGCAAAGGTGTTGGGATCGCCGGGCGCGGCTTCGCTTTGCGGCTGGCCGGTGCGCAGAGCCGTGGTCAGCTTGTTCCAGTGACCAAAGAGGCGCCGGTTGGCCATTTCCAGAATTCCGCCGATGTAGGACGGCTTGTGCTTGTCCAGGTAAAAGTCCGTGGCTGGGGTATTGCCGTACATGCCGTTCTCACGCTGGAGGAAGCCCAGCGCCACCAGGGCATCCAGAAAGTCGTGCGCCGCACGCGGATGCAGTCCCAGGCGCCCGGTCAGCGCAGCCAGGCTCTCCGGGCCTTTGGCTAATTCGGTGAAGACCTCCATCTCTACTGCGCTGAGTAGCGTCTTGGAGGCCCAGAAGGCCATGCCGGTTTGCAGAATATGATCAGGCGGCGGCGGTGCAGTCGCAGGCATAGAAATCTCCTTGGAGATGGATGTGAACATTCAATTAGGGGGAATGTGTCCGTGCCGCGGCTTAAGTGGGCCTGTTGAGCAAAGGGAAAAGCCGCTGGATGCCGGACGCTGTTGCCGGGTCAGAGATTGGCAGGAGAGCCTGACATACCTTGTCGAAGACTTGCCGCGAACTTCCGATCCGTTGACGAGTGTAGCGGCAGCGCCCGCACCTTGGCCAGTGGATGACAGCTTCATCGATAACGCGTACCCCGCGTTGCGTCCACATGGAGCAGGCCAACGCAATTTGCAGGGTAATTTGCCAACTTTTCTTCGAATTCGCTTTCCAGTTGTCCTCTCTGTTTGACAGAATCGTGTGCAGAGTTTGAGTGTCCTGCCCCGGGACGAGGAGGTCCACCATGAGCACCGTGATTCATCCAGCCGATCCCGCCCAACCCCTTTCCGCGCTTGACCAGTGGGATGACTTTCTTGAGGGCCGCTACCGCGAAGGCAAGTCACGGGAGGAGTTCCGCGTCTACGACGCGCAGGCCCAGCCCGGTGTGGCTGAGTTCTACCGCCTCAACCACGAGAACCAGACCGTTGCCTACGTGCTCGAAAAGGAGAAGCAGTACTTCAGCCTCAACAAGGGCATGAAAACGATCTGGGAGGCGGCTGAATTTCTGAACACACTTGTGGATGACAGCGATCCCGATACGGATCTCACGCAGATCGAGCATCTGATGCAGACCTCAGAGGCCATTCGCCGCGACGGTCATCCCCGCTGGATGGTGCTCACCGGCTTTCTGCATGATCTGGGCAAGTGCCTCTGCCTCTACGGCGAGCCGCAGTGGGGCGTGGTGGGCGACACCTTCCCAGTTGGCTGCGCCTGGTCCACGGACATCGTCTTCCACGAGTATTTTGCGAACAACCCCGACCGCAACATTGCGGAGTACCAGACAAAGTACGGTATTTATGAACCGAACTGCGGCCTGGAAAATGTGCACATGTCCTTTGGCCACGATGGTTACATCGCCGAGGTCATGAAGCCGTATCTGCCCATTGAGGCGCTCTACATGCTGCGCTTCCACTCCTTCTATCCCTGGCATCGCCATGGCGCCTACGAGCATCTGACCAATGAACAGGATCGCGCCATGCTGGAGTGGGTGCTCAAGTTCAACCAGTACGACCTCTATTCCAAAGGCCACACGAAGCCCGATGTGAAAGCTCTGAAGCCCTACTACGACGAGTTATTTGCGGAGTTTCTGCCGGAAAAGATCGCCTGGTAGCTCGGTTTTCCGCTGCGGCAGGCGCCTTATCCGCCTAACTTTTTCTTCATCACCCATGTGGTCATGCAGCGCGCACCCTGCACGATGGTCGTTTTCAATGGATCGATCAGCTCGCCGTGCAGTTCCCGGGTGAGTTGCATGAGCATCGCTTCGTCGACCAGGAACCACTCCGCGCCATGGGGTAGGCGATACAGTTCTCCACTGGCGCGGGGGAAGTCCATTCCGATGCGCGAACCCAGGCGGCAGAAGAAAAATCCCCCCGGGCGCAACACCCGCCACATCTCCCGGAGCATGGCGCGAAACTGATCTTCGCTTCGGGCAAAGTGGAGTACGGCGGAGCTGATCACTGCATCGGCAAAGCCATCGGAAAAAGGCATCTGCTCAATTGGCGTGGCCAGGAAATGGTCGGGCCCCAGATTGCGTTTCAGGCTGACTGCCAGCTGCCGCACCTGCTCCACTGCTGCTGGATCGGCATCCACCGCATACACATCGAAACCGGCGCGGAACAGATATACGAGATTGCGTCCATGTCCGCATCCGGCATCCAGAATGCGCATCTCCGTGCGTACATGCCCGCGGAGTATCTGGTCAAACAGGTAGATGTCGATGTTGCCGAACTGCTCTTTAAGATCGTTCATCAGTGGTCCTCATCGCGCGTCAGGCTGGACACACTCAGACGTTAGATGCCGGAGCGCGAAGCGGAGGCGGAACCCTCCTACGCGTCCAACGCGGCCAGAAGCCAGGTTACTGCAACTCCCGCATTATGCGCTCCTGCGGTATTCTGTGCGTCCATGCGCGGAGCCACATCCGTCCCAAACTGCTGGAACCGGTTCACAATTCCAGAGACAAATATGAACGGGCTTTCGGATTGGATGCGGATCAGGCCATGCGTTGTCTCCACTGAGACGGGCTGTGCACTCGTCCCCAATGCCTGGAAGGCATGCAGCGTCTCCGGGTCCGCAGTGGCATAGTCAGCGCTCTTTGATACGTTGATGGTGCCCAGGGCTACAGCTCCCAGCTCGATCGATAGCGCAGGCTCTGGCGCTGGATGCAGCGGCACGGGCAGAAATCGGTTGGCCGCCGTCTTCGTGTCTGCCGCCGCTAATTTGGCAAACATCGCCGCACTGATCGGGCTTTCCACCAGCTTGTCAAAGACGGGCAGATTGAGGTTGCTGTCAGGGTTTGATCCGTTCGGGTGGCCGTTATGCATGAAGACACTGGTGCCCACCACAGCACCACCATTACGGTTGGTCATGTCTGGCGTTGAAGCGGTGCCTACCGCAATCACCAGCCCCGCTGATTGTCCCTGGAAGATCTTGCCTAACAGCTCCGCTTTGCGCTGGCTGCTTGACTGCTGCTCAGCTGTGTAGCCCTCGAGCAGGTCAGAGATGCACCAGACCTCCGCGGAAAAGCTGCGGTACTCAAAGACCGCCCGGGGCTCTGGCGACTCGTTGCGATGATGCACGAGCTCGGGCGGTTTGCGTGCCGGGCGCAACAGCTTCGGCCACGGCGAGTTGGGCGGCCGCGTGTTGTTGTTGACCATTGCCGCGAGTGCGGGATCGCACTCCCACCATTTGTTCACCACCACTAGAACTCGCATGAAACCTCCTCAGGGAAAGCACCCCCATGTTAATGCGGTTCGGCAATGTCCTCCATCAAGGACAGTCCGATATCTGGAGGTTGACAGTTACCGCAGGCCCACGATACTTTTCATTTCGAATACAAAAACATTTTTTATACGAATCATGCGAGGTCGCGGTGAAGTTGGCAGTTGCGGGGATCGCCCCTCATCGTCTACGTGTCGGTTGCCGGCCTGTTCTGGCGGCGTGTGTTTCTTTGCTGGTCTTGATAGCTGGTTGTTCCAGCTCGGTTTCAGGCAGCGGTTCGGGTGGTTCGTCGAGCACACCATCCACGGGCTCTCTGAGCATCACAAATGCACTTAGCTTCCAGACGTCTACCTCGGCCGCCAGCACCGTGCAGACGGCTACTGTGACCAATAGCGGCCAAATCCCAGTGCAGATCACATCGATCAGCCTCAGCGGGACCAATGCAGCGGACTTTACGGAGACCAGTAATTGCGTGGGAGCACTGGCGGTTGCGGCTACCTGCCAGGTGAACGTTACATTTGCGTCCAGTACGGCCGGAAGCTTCTCTGCGCAGCTCTCTGTAAACA
>DAIDGZ010000158.1 GCA_027452125.1 Acidobacteriaceae bacterium
TCCCCAGCGGCGCCCTCCTGCTTGTAAAACTTCACCCCCAGTTGCGCGGGGCGCTGAAAGATGTGGAAGAACTTGCCAAAGGGCAGATACAGCAAGGTGAGAATCACCGTAACCGCATGCAGCTGCGAGAGGAATTCATAGTAGATTCCACTCATCAGGTGAGTTGAGATGGTAAGAAACAGGCCGGTGATGGAGATGGCAAACAGCAGCAGCAAGGGCAGCATGTCGTCAGAGAACTGCTGCACCGACCACGCGCCATGATCCCGTCCGCGCCGCCAGAAGGCAAAGAAGACTCCGATCAGCACCATCACCGCGGCAATGTCGAGAATGTTGAAGGTGAGTTCCGCCGCCACGGTTCCCAGGTGGAAACTTCCCATGGGAATGCCGAAGACAAAGGCGCGATAAATCTCCTGGTTGTTCATCGCGCTTTCAAACCGGACCCAGCCAAACGACAGCGGGAAGGTCACCGCCGCAGCGAGAATGCAGCCCCAGGCCAGAAACCAGTGCGCTGTCCAGCGCAAACGCGAGCGCCGCTCAATAAAGCGCTGCAGCACCACGGTGTTCCAGGCAATCACACACAGATGAGCGAGATTGCGCGGCATACTGCGCGGGCGAAGAAAGATCTTCCATCCGCGATACCAGTAAAGGCGAGTAGGCGGCCGGCGCAGCCACATCGCAAAGCGATAGCCAATGCCAAAGCCAGCCAGAACCGACGCGCCCGCATACGAAACAAGGGCTGGATCGAAGTCGCGAAGCCCGCGGCTGCCGATCAGGATGCCGGTAATCAGCGCACCTGCGGCAAGCAACCCCCAGATCGTGGCATGCGCTGTGTCTGACATACGTGGGGAAGTCTTTGTCCTGTTCATCATCCTTCAGAAACCTGTGCCAACGCGAGAGAACTCTTCTGCCCGGCGAGGAGAACCGCCAGGCAGAACAGGCAAAAGAGAGACAGCATGATAAAACCCACCAGAAAACTACCCGTCTGCTCTTTCACCACTCCAAGAACCAGCGGGGGGAAGAAGCCGCCCAGGCCACCCGCTGCTCCGACCAGTCCCGTCACGCTGCCCACAGACTGCGGGAAGTACTCAGGAACCATCTTGAACACTGCGCCGTTGCCCAGGCCAATGGCCGCGGCCACGCCCAGCGCGCCGATCGTGAAGGTAATCATCAGCGGACAGGCCATGAAGATTGCCATGATGCCGGTGAAGGGAAACACCCACTTCAAAATGGTACTGCCGCCGACCTTATCTGCCAGTATGCCCCCAACCGGCCTCAATGCGGTAGCCAGCACCACAAAGCCGGCGGTTCTCAGGCCTGCATCCTGTGGCGTCAGATGAAAGATCTCCGTGAGAAAGATCGGTAGATAGATGGCCATCGCCACAAAGCCGCCGAAAGTGAGGAAGTAGTAAAGGCTCAGAACCCAGCTTCGCCGGTCCTCCAGCGGACGCAGCGTCTCCGCAAAGCTCTTCGGAGCCACGCGCCGCGGCGCATTTTTCGACCCGCCCATAAAGATCACCAGCCAGACAGCCAGCAGAATGCCGAAGGTCCAGAAGCCCCAGCGGAATCCAAACGCCGCAGCCAGCAGCGGCGCGCCAAACGCCGCCAGCGACTGGCCGATGTTGCCCGCGCCATACACCCCCAGCGCATATCCCTGTTTGCTCGCCGGATACCACCCGCTCACAAATCCCACACCCACTGAAAAGCTGGCCAGGCCAATTCCGATCAAGAATCCGTAGGCGATCAGGTGAGCATAGTCCGGTACCCCGCCCATCAGGAATGCCGGAACAATCGAAAGCGCCATCACCACCGTAAACACCGAGCGGCCGCCCAGGCGGTCAGTCAGCATGCCAAGCGGAATTCGCCCCAGACTGCCTAAAAGAACCGGAACAGCAACAGCGATACTCTTCTGTACCGGCGTGAGATGCATTTGCTTGCTCAGGATCGGCATCATCGCCGAAAGCGAGCCGAAAACTGCAAAGCAAAGTGCGAATGCGCCTGTTCCGAATGCGAGTTGATAGTTTGCCGATGATTCGGATGATTGCATGGGTAAATCGATCTCCCGTAATCCAATACGGTTTGCACCGTCTTGCATTCACTCTCAGCGATCAAAGTCAGATCAGCAGTGACTTATGTCATTCGTGTTGATGAAATTCATCCAGACCGCAAAAAATGCTTGACAGCGACTCGCGCATCGCTCCGGAGACTTTAGTCACTGATCCTTTTGTCCTTTTCCTGTGAACTGGACAAAGAATTCATTGTTGCTGGAGACACTCGTGCGATTTCATCCCATTCTTCGTGGCATTCTTCCCGCACTGCTCATTCTTCCCATCGGCCGCATCGCAGCTCAGGCGCCAGTTGCTCGCAATCATGCATCAGCGAACACTCCGTCAGGTGCGGTTGTCTCCGTGTATGAACGCGCCCGCACAGAAAATTGGCAGTGGTTCGCATCTCCGCCACAGTCTGAGACGTACGGCTACGCCGAATCGCTGCTGCGACTCGGAATTTCCCAGACCGCCAAAAAGTTTGACTGGCAGTTGGAGCTTTCACAGCCATCCGTGCTCTGGGCTCCCAGCGACGCTGTAGCAGCGGTTCCAGCGCAGGGCCAGATGGGCCTGGGCGCAACCTATTATGCAGCCAACGGCAATCAGCGCAACGCTGCCGCGGCCTTCCTGAAGCAGGCCTGGGTTCGCTACAACTCCGGCACAAACACGAACATCCGCCTCGGCCGCTTTGAATTCTTTGAGGGGCAGGAGACTAAGCCGGCAAATCCGAATATTGCCTGGCTCCAGGCCAACCGCATTGCGCAGCGGCTGGTGGGCAACTTCGGATTCAGCACCGCCCAGCGCAGCTTTGACGGGTTGGATGCACACTACGGCAAAGGCGCATGGGACATCACCGCCATGGCCGGCCGTGCCGATCAGGGCGTCTTCAATATGAATGGCAACCCTGAGCTGAATGTGGACCTCCAATACGCAGCGCTTACCCGCACGCAATTCAAGCAGCATCTTCTCTGGCGCGCCTTTGCGCTTGGCTATCACGATGGCCGCACGGGCGTCGCCAAGACCGACAACCGTACGCTTGCCGCGCGCCAGGCGGACCATGGCAACGTGCGCATTGGCACCTACGGCGGCAACCTGATCGCCAGCATTCCCACGGCAACTGGCCAGTTTGACCTGCTCGCGTGGGGCGTGCTGCAAAACGGCCAGTGGGGCGCCTTGCAACAGGACGCAAAGGCCGGCGCGCTTGAGGGCGGCTATCAATTCGCGCGTGTCTACACCGCTCCCTGGTTCCGCGGCGGCTATTTCTATGGCAGCGGCGATACCAACGCAAGCGACAACAAGCACCAGACCTTCTTCCAGGTTCTTCCCACTCCCTGGATCTATGCGCACGTACCGTTCTATAACCTGATGAATAGCAAGGATGGCTTCGTGCAAGTGGTAGACCATCCCGCAAAGAGCGTCGACTTGCGCGGCGACCTGCACTGGCTGCAACTGGCCTCTCCGCATGACCTCTGGTACCTCGGCGGCGGTGCATTCGACAATAAGGTATTCGGATACGTTGGCCGGCCCAGTAACGGGCATAGCGCTTTTGCCACGGTGCTGGATGTCACCTCCAGTTGGCAGGCGACAAAGAACATCGCGATGAACTTCTGCTATGGATATGCGAATGGAAAATCTGTGGTGGCCAGCATCTATCCGGTGGATCACAAGGCACAGTTCGGCTACGCGGAGCTGATCTACCACTGGGGAAAGCCGCTGCATGCCATTCGTTGATGCACGCAGGACAAGGAGTCGAAGTTGAGTTCAACTGATCGGAAACAGAAAACTGCGTCTTCAGATCAGCCTGTGCCGGTAGAGGTGATTCTCTGCCATCTCTACATCTCGCCTGGCCACAACTACTTTGGGCATCACGGTAAGGAGCCGGGCACAAGCCCCAACCACGCCGTGAATGCCATTGAATGTGTGGCGGGCCGCGGCATTCGCGGTGACCGGTTCTTCGACTATCGCGAAGACTACAAAGGCCAGGTCACATTCTTCGCCATGGAGATCTTCGAGGACGTGTGCCGCCGGCTCGGTGTGCTCGGGCTTGCTCCCTCCGCCGTCCGGCGCAATATCCTCACCCGCGGCGTCGATCTAAACCAGTGGATCGGCAAAAAGTTCAGCCTCCAGGGCATCGAGTTTGAGGGCGTGTGCGAGTGTAAGCCTTGCTATTGGATGGATCGCGCCCTCGCGCCCGGCGCGGAGGAGCTATTGAAAGGCAACGGCGGTCTACGCGCAAAAATCCTGTCCAACGGCACGTTGCATCTCTGAGTCAACGCATAGCGCGTGAACAGCTACGCTCCCGCGCTGTGTAACAAATGCGCTCCATAGCTCCGTTTTTCAGCACGAATGGAAAGTGCCGCTCCCGTGCAGGAGCGGCACTGTGTTGAGACTCGGCTGATGCGGTTCCGATCGGCTCAAACGGCTAAGCCAGTTCCACTTCAATCTTCTTTGCGGCCGCATCCAGCTTGGTGATTCTGAACGTGCGCACCTGGCCCGCTGCCAGCGGCTCCGGCTGCGCCTGCGGAGCTGGCGCATTCCCCTTCCAGCGCGCCTTCAGCATCGAAGAGAGCGCCGACAGATCCACGGCTCCGGCAGGCGCGGCACTCGCCTGTGCCTGCTCCGCGGGCGCGGCGGCCGCACGGCCAGTGGCGCGAATCCCTTCGCCCAGTTCCACCACCATCAGGCTGTCGGTCACTTCCACCACGCGGCCAGTGACCGTGTCACCTGCCTTGTGCTCGGCAATGTACTCGTCAAGCCCTGTCGGAATGAGTTGCTTCATGCTCAACCGCGCCTGACGCTTCTCTGAGTCGAGCGCCAGCACCTGCGCCTCCACCACCTGCCCCACGCGTAGCACGTCGCTGGGATGGTTGAGCCGGCGGTCGGCCACAATCTCGCTGATGTGGACGAGGCCTTCCACACCCTCCGCAATCTGCACAAAGGCGCCAAAGCTGGCTAGGCGCGTCACCGGACCGCTCACCTGCGCACCGGCGGGATAGTTGCGCTGCACCTCAATCCATGGGTCCGCCAGCGTCTGCTTCAGCCCGAGCGCAATCCGCCGCTCCTCGGGCTTGATCGACAGGATCACGGCATCCACGCGGTCGCCCGCCTTGAGCAGATCGGAAGGATGACGCACCTTCTTGGCCCAGGACATCTCGCTGATGTGGACCATGCCTTCCACGCCCGGCTCAATTTCAACGAAGACGCCGAAGTCCGTCAGCCGCGTCACCGCTCCGGAGACGCGCTGGCCCGCCTGGTAGCGCTCGGGCACCGTCTCCCACGGCTCCGCCTGCAACTGCTTGAGACCGAGCGAGAGCTTCTTGGTCTCGGGATCGATCTTGAGGATGCGCACTTGGATCTGCTGGCCCACCGCGAGCACGTCTTCTGGCTTGTGGATGCGGGTGTGTGAGATATCCGAGACATGCAGCAGGCCGTCCAGACCGCCGAGATCGACAAACGCGCCATAGGGCATGAGCGTACGGACAGTGCCCGTGAGGGTGTCGCCCACCTGCAATGTAGCGCGGCGCTCTTCCAGCTGGGCGCGGGTCTGCTCCTCTAGAATCACGCGGCGATCGACAACCACGTTTTCGTCCGCAACGTCGAGCTTGGTGATGCGGCAGGTAATCTCCGTGCCGACCAGCTTTTCCATCTCTGCCGCATCGCGCGTGCCGCTGCGGCTCGCGGGCATAAAGGCGCGCACACCCACATCCACGCTCAGTCCGCCCTTCACGGCCGCGGTCACGGTACCCACGATGGGCAGCTTCTCGGCAAAGGCAGCTTCCAGCGCCGTCCAGTCCGTCGGCGTGGCTACCTTGAAGCGCGAGAGGTTGTAGTAGCCCTCCTCGTTACGGCCCTTGATAGAGACCGGCACCACATCGCCCGGCTTGACGCCCGCTGCGTCATTGTCAAAGGCAGCGCGGGGCAGAACACCCTCAATCTTGTAGCCGATGTCGAGAAAGACCTGCTCGGCAGTGAGGGACACAACCGTGCCCTGAAGCTGCTTTACGCCCGAGTCGCCGGCCTCGCGGTGCGAGTGGCTGCGCTCAAAGTCGCGGAGCAGGTCGGCAAAAGACTCCTCGGGCTCTGGTTCGGGCTCCGGCGCGGCTTCGGCAACCGGTACGGCCTGCACAGACGCCGGCTCAGCAGCAACAGGCTCGGCAACAGGTGCGGCTTCAACGGCAGGCGACGGCGCGGCCACGGCTTCGGGAGCGCTCTCGGCGGGGTTGGCGGCGGCTTCAGGGGTGGGCTGGGCTTCTGGGATCAGTTCGTCGGTCATGGCGCGTA
>DAIDGZ010000159.1 GCA_027452125.1 Acidobacteriaceae bacterium
TGCGCGCTTCGCGCAACCCGAACGACCTGATCGAGGAATCGCAGACCTTCGGCGAGAAGGTCGCGGACATGGTCGCCTCCTTCGGAGGCTCGTGGACCTTCATCACGCTCTTTTCGGTCGTCCTCGCCGTCTACACGATAATCAACGTGGAGCTCGGAAAATCCGCCTGGGATCCCTATCCCTTCATCCTGCTCAACCTATTCCTGTCCATGCTGGCCGCTATCCAGGCGCCGGTGATCATGATGAGCCAGAATCGCCAGGATGCCAAGGACCGCCTGCGCAGCGAACTGGACTTCGAGGTGAATCGCCGCGCTGAGTCGGAGATCCAGGCGCTTACTCACCGCCTGAGCCTGATGATGGACAAGATGGAAGACGTAGAGGGACTGGTGCGTTCAGGACTTTCCGGGCAGATCGGGAAGCTTTGACTTTGGCTCTCTGATTCCTAATCTGAATTCATGTAAAAAAGGGTGCGAGCCTCAATGCCCGCACCCCTATCACTGTCTTCGACTTTGTATTAAAGATACTTGACTCCTATTTCTCCCGGATCCTGACACCCATGCCGTTCAGTTTGCTCCGCGCATGCTCGGCCTCGGGAGTCCGCGGATAGCGCGTGATCAAAGCCCGCAGTTCATGGATGGCCGATTCGCGTCGCTTGAGTGCCAGCAGGGCATAGGCCTTGTGCAGTTGTGCCGTGGGGGCCTTGGGATTACCGCTGAAGCCCTCCAGGACGGTGTTGTAGTTGGTGATCGCATCTTCGTACTTGTGCTGCTGATAATCAATTTCGCCCAAGTAGAATTGTGCGGTTCCGGCCAGGTCGTCCAGCGGATAGTAGTGCACAACATCCTGGAACTCGCTGGCGGCGACACTGTAGCGCCCGGCGTTGTAGTCGCCCATGGCCGACTGGAAGGTGCTCTTCAGAGGCGGGGCCTGCATCTGCGCGGGGGCTCCCGCGGCTCCGGGGGCAGCTGCCGGCATGCCGGGCATCCCGCCTGGCTGTGCGCCCTGGGAGGCGGGCATCCCAGGCATACCGCCGGGAGCAGCCCCCTGGGGGCTTGCCTGCTGCTGGCTCTGTATCGCCTGCAACTGGGTTTGCAGATCCTGAATGGACTTGTCCAGTTTGGCGATACGTGCCTTCAACTCGTCCACAGAGTCATTCAGCGCCTGCACCTGACTGGAGACGCCATCCACCTTGCCGTCTACCGTTTCGCTCTGCGCGTTCAGCTTTTGCTGCATGGCATTCACGGTTGTCGACATCTGCGTCGCTTCATTGGCCGTCTGCTGCGCGAGGTTTTGCAGCACGCCAAAGCGCGTATCAAAGGAGGATTGCAGCCGCTGCACCATGTCCAGAAGCTGCTGCACCTGGGTTTGCAGTTGGATGATCTCCTTGGAGACCGCGTGTGCCGGTGTGGAGGCTGGACCCAGTACGACGGCGCATGCGACCGCCGCCAGCAGGCATGAACGAACTGTGCGAGCAATGTGCATCTGTCACCTATCCCTGAAACAACATCGCACGGCCGCCGGATACATGGTCCAGCTAACCGCGCGCTATGCCAAAATCAATCGCCTATCCCGAACTTGCGGGCACCTCAGGCCCTGCCCTGCAGACCTGGGAGAGGCAAAGTTTTAACCTTGGGTATTCCAGATCCGCAGATGCGGACCTGGAATACCACCAGGGTTCTATTACTGATCCAGCGAGAACCCGGCACGGCGATTCTGCTGCCAGCACTCTTCTGTGTGGTCGGTGCAGAAGGGTTTGTCCTTGCCGTAGCTGATGACGCGGATGCGGCTTGCGGCAACGCCGGAATTCACCAGCGCCGTCTTGGCGGCATTCGCGCGGTTCTGGCCCAGCGCCAGGTTGTACTCGTCGGAGCCGCGCTCGTCGCAGTAGCCACCGATCACGACCTTCTCGTTGGGGTGGCTGTTCAGATAGCTGGCATCCTTGGCTACCGTCGACTGTGCATCGGAACGGATGTCATACGAATCGTAGTCGAAGAAGATGGGCAGCACGTTGGCCTTGAACTCTTCTTCTTCCGTCATCGTGTTGGTGGGCACCTGTACGGCCGGCGGAGCATTCACCGTGACCGTTGCCGAGGCGTCGGCCGAGCCGCCTGCGCCGCGCGCTACCAGGTGATAGGTCGTGGTGGCCGTTGGGGTCACAGTCTTCACGCCAGCGGTGGGTACGTCGCCAATGCCGTCAATCGACACCGAAGTGGCATCGGAGGTGCGCCAGGAGAGTTCCACCTGGTCTCCAGCCGAAATGACGGAAGGCGTGGCGGTCAGTTGCGCGGTTGGGGCCGGAGCGGTCTCTGTGGGAGCCGTCTGCTGCTGCGGCGGTGGTGGCTGCTTCTTCTTACATCCTGAAACAGCGAGCAAGGCAACACAAAGAGTTACAGGAACCAGAATGCGATTACGTCGAGTCAACGGATTCTCCTTCCGCAAGGCAGGGTGGTTTCCGGGCGGCCTGGCAGATGTATCGCCGCGTTCCTCCCCATGAATCCGCGAGTCTGATGCGGAGCACAGTCCGCACAAGCCACGGATGGGAGCGCGATGACCTCGGCCTGTTTCCTCTCGGAAAACGTGGTGGTCATGGTAGCTCTCCAATGCACAGACTCTGAATCAATGCGATCTTGCCGCCTACCGGCGCCAGCTCTGATCAGCAGTGCATGAATTGGAGAACCGCCCTTCTTGCCGGTTGCGCGCCTGTTCCGTACGTGGGCGCCTAGCCGGGTGTTCCTTTGCTTCACTCCCCCGGCGGAAGCTGCCGTGGGAATTTCGGCAACAGAAAAATCATAGTGCATCCGGAAAATCGGTACCTGGCCGCACCACATTCCGGGACTACTTCCAACTCCAGTCGGGCATGGTGTTGTCGCCTGCATGCGTCAGTTGCACTTGTTGTGTGCCGTCTGACAGCATCGACCAGATCTGCGTGCGTCCGTTGATGGAGCGCTGGAAGACGATATGCCGTCCGTCCGGCGACCAGCAGGGAAAGTCGTTGTTGCCGGCTTCGTGCGTGGCCTGCAGCCAGCGCTTGCTGGCAATGTCCATCACGTAGATATCCTGCCCGCCCGGATCGCCCGGCCCGTACTTGCGATTCCAACTGTACGTCAGCATGCCGCCGTTGGGCGACCAGGACGGAGACACGGCATAGCCGCCATCCGTCATGCGCTGCACGTTAGAGCCGTCCTGATCCATGGTGTAGATCTGCGGCAGCCCAGTGCGTCCGCTGACCCAGGCAAGCTGCGAGTTGGTCTTGGGATTCCAGGTGGGCGAAACGTCTGGTCCGCGAAATGCCGTTAGCCGGTGCAGATTACCGCCGCCCACGTCTGCCACCCATATCTCCGAGTCGCCGGAGCGCGCCGAAGAGAAAGCGATCTTCGATCCATCCGAGGCCCAGGCGGGAGATTGATTGAGCGTGCCCACTGCACCGGCAGGGAAGCGGACCATGCGCCCCAGGTCCAGCGAGTACATGCGAATCTCCCAGCCGTTCCGTCCCAGCGCCTCAAAGGCGATGCGCGAGTTGTCTGGCGAAACATGCGGGGACTTGGCAATGGTGCCAAGATGCGTCACCGCGTGCTGGTTGGCTCCGTCGTAATCCATCACCCACACCTCGCGTGCGCCGGTGCGGTTGCTGATGAAGTAGATTTTGGTTTCGCAGATGCCGTTGATGCCGCCGCCCAGCCGGTAGATGATGGCGTCGGCAAAACGGTGGGCGATGGTGCGGGCCATGTCTTCGCTGGCTGTCTCGTTGTACTGCTGGCTGAGCACCTGCGGGTTTGCGTTGTTGCGTGCGTCGTCCAACCAGCCGTAGACCACCAGCCGGCCGTTGTTCACCGCCAGCGCGCCAAAGGCCACCATCATGGCATTGGCGGGTGCAGCAGACCATTGGTTCAGCACGATCTCCTGAGGCGATCCAGGCATGGCCTGCGGGGCCATGCTTTTGGACACCATGTCAAAGATGCCTGCATTATTCAGGTCGTTGTACAGCACGGAGTCGAAGATGGTCTTCAGCGCCGGTGTCTGCGGGTCACTGCCCACCGGCTTGAAGTCCGCCACGGCGAGCCGGGTGCGCATGTTGCCCAGATTGGTTCCGGTGTGCACCCAGTCCTGCGCCATCGCACAGGGAGCGGCGCAGCACGCCAGAGCAAAACAAAGAAGAAAAAGTGATCGCAAAGATGCCTTCATCAAACCAGAAATCCTCCCTCAGGAAAAACGAGGATGAGAAATGCGGCCTCTGGAACGCCCAGACTACTGGACGCAGAACCCGGCAAATCGTTCATATCCATTCGTACCTTCTTGCCTGCACAATTGTATGAAACGGGACAACTTTAATGAAATCTAGCGAATCCGGTGCCCGATTGACCACGAGAATCCAGGAAAAACGCTGTCTGCTGTTGATCTTGGATGCAGAGAACGGTGAACGTGAAAATCAGTATTCGCAGTAGTATGAGACCCGCAGCGAGCTTTGGGTATATCCGCCCGGAAGTGGACCAAAGGAATCCACGCGCTGCGCGGCACGGACGCAGGAACTGTCCAGCGTCGGGCTTCCGCTCGAGCGCTCCAATTGGATACTCGTCGGACTGCCGTCACGACGAATCACGAAGAACAGGTAAACGCGCGAACCCTTGGGCGTCCGCGGATCAACCTCCAGCTTGTTCCAGTTCTGGGCCATTTTGGTGTTGATCTGGTCCACGTACCATCCGAACTGGCTGGCAAAATTATTGTCGCCCACGGTCGTAGGCCCATTCGATCCGCTCTGTACCATGCGCGGCATGACAGAGCCTGCCTGCTCGCCGTAGCGAGCGAGGTTCTTCTGCTGGGGAGTGTCCTGGTGCGGCTGTGTCTTATGCTCGATCTTCTTTTCTTTTTTTACGTGCGGTCCCTGGATGGGGATCGCCGTTTCATCTTCGGGTCGCGTGGTCTGCTTGGCCGGGGCCTCCGGCGCCTGACTCGGTGTCTGGGTAGCCAGCACATTCTGGTTCGGTGGCTGGTCGGCAGGCAAGGGAAGTGCGCTGCTCACCAGACTTACCTGCATGGCGCCTGCGCCCTGGTTCCCCCACGAATCGTGATGAAACAGCCCCAGGAGCGCGCCGTAGGAAAGCAGCGCTGCCGCCAGCGCCAGATGCAGCACGACGGCGCCTGTCGCCGGGCCAACCACCGGCTCCGGCGTCAGTTCGCGTTCCAGATGTTCGCTGCCTTCCAGCACACTGCTCATCGCTCAACCCAAATTTCTTGAACGTTCAAAACGGCCAATCCCTGACCCCAGGCCCTGTTTTTACTGCTTCTCCAGCGGCTGCGTCACAATCGAGACATTGGTGATCCCTGACTGTTTCACCGCATCCATCACCGTGGCGAATACGCCGAAGGGGACCGTCTTGTCAGCACGCAGATAAATCACCTGGTGCGCCGGGTCCACGCCGCGCTGGTGCAGTTGGTAGGCGAGGTCGTGCAGATTGACCGGCTGATCGTCTAGAAAAACGTTCTGTCCGCTATCAATGGTCACTACCATCCGCTGCTGTGTGATCTCTTTTACCGTGCGCGTTTTGGGCACATTGACCTCAATGCCCGACTGGAGCACAGGAGCGGTAATCATGAAGATCACCAGGAGAACCAGCACGACGTCTACCAGCGGCGTAATGTTGATTTCAGCCAGCGAAGTCTGCGTGCGTCCGTTGTTATTTGTAAACGCCACGCTCAGCCTCCCGCGGAAGATCGCCCCCCGGCGCGCGCGGCTGCGGTGCGGTCCGTACCGGAATCTCTTCCAGAGAGTTCAGCAACTCCCGGCTGAAGTCATCGATGGCCGAAGCAAACACTCGAATGCGTGCGCTGAACTGGTTGTAGGCCACCACTGCGGGCACGGCCACAAACAGGCCCGCCGCCGTGGTGATCAGCGCCTCGGCAATGCCCGGGGCTACGGCTCGCAGTGTTGCGGTGCCGGCTGCGCCCAGCCCATGGAAGGCATCCACAACGCCCATCACCGTACCGAACAGACCCACAAACGGAGCCGTCGCTGCGATGGTCGCCAGCCAGGTCATGCGTCGTTCCAGCGTGGTCACGGCCTCACTGGCTGCTGTCTGCGCAGAGCGCTCCAGTGGTGTCAGGTTGCGTGGCGGTCCACTGCCTCCGGTCTGGCGCTTGTAGGTCTCGTACACGTCCTCAAACACCTGAGCCAGCGGGCTTGCGCTGTACTCCGCAGTCAGCGCGGCCATCTCCTGCAGCCGGGTCGCCTTGCGGAAGGCCCGTACAAACTTCCGGCTTTCCTTGGTTGCCTTGCTGAAGGTGGAGATTTTCCCAAAGATTACCGTCCACGAGTACAGGCTCGCCAGCAGTAGAAGCACCAGCACGCCGATCGCAATCGGTCCGATGTTGCTCATCATCTCCGCCAGCGCGCCAAGTCCTTGCGCCCCACCGCTGGCCGGCGAGATCGCACCGCTATCAGCCTGTAACAAAGATACAAACGCAGCAGTTAAAATCGGAGTTCACCTCATCTTCACGGTATCAGACGCAGTCCTTCTGCCCAAGTTATCGATTGGGTGCCTCCCGTCTCGCATTCCGCCTTCCATTCCCCTTGAACCCCGTCCGCCGTGCTATGCTGCGCTCGGATTCCCGTGTTTTTTTCGGGTGCAGGTTTTGTCGACAGGCAGGAACTCTCCGCAGCGAAAATCCTTTGGGCAGAGGTCCTTGTGCCTTAAAACAACGGTTTCAACTCACCGTGTGCGATGTGCATCATGGTTGAGGGGATAGAAAGAGAAGGCGGACCGAATACATGCTCGTTGAGCTGCGCGCTGAAAACTACGCCGTCATCGATCACGCCATTGCCGTTTTCGGTCCCGGCCTCAATCTCCTTACCGGTGAAACCGGCGCCGGCAAATCCATTCTGGTGGATGCTCTGGCCCTGCTCATGGGGGGCAAGTCTTCGGCGGACGTGGTTCGCCATGGCGCGGACAAGGCGGTTGTCTCCTGCGTCTTTGAGTCCACGGTCAATGCCGAAGCGATCCTCGAAGAAAATGGCATCGACGCCACCGGCTCTGAAGTCATCCTGCGCCGCGAGATTACGGCCAACGGCAAGGGCCGCGTCTTCGTCAACAATCAGCCTGCCACCGTCACTGTTCTGCGCCAGTTGGCGCCGGAGCTGGCCCTGGTGCACGCCCAGTCGGAGACACTCTCTTCCTTCGATCAGGCCCAGCAGCGCCACCTGCTTGATCGCTTTGCCAGCATCTCCACCGAAGAGGTGGCAGCGGCCTACGCTTGCTGGCGTACTGCGGCCGACAAGTTGACGGACCTGCTGCAGGGCGAACAGGACCGCCTGCGCATGGTGGACCTGTGGACCTATCAGCGCAATGAAATTGAGTCAGCCCGCCTGCAGCCCGGCGAAGACGAGACCCTGGAAACTGAGAAGCGCGTCCTGGCGAACTCCGAGAAGCTCTACGCCGCGGCCATGAGTGCTTTTGACCAGCTTTATGAAGGCGGGGCAAGCGCCGAGGCTGCTCTGCGCGCCGCGCTTCGCCACATTGAGGAGCTTGCGCGCTACGATGCCCGCTTTGCCGAGGCGGCCCAGCAACTCGCCTCCGCCCGCGCCACCGTGGGCGATGTCAGTTCTACCGTGCGCGACTATGCCGAGGGCATCGACGCGAGCCCCGAGCGGCTGGCGGAGATTGAAGATCGACTGGCTCTTCTCGATCGCCTCAAACGCAAATATGGCAGCACCGTCACGGAGGTTATCGCCTTTGGAGAGGATGTTGCCCACAAACTCTCAGAGGTAGAAGATCGCGACGAGATCCTCAAGACCCTGCGCGCCGAGTTGGACCACGCGGCTGCCGATTATCGCAAGGCCGCGCAGGCACTGACGGCGCTGCGTCAGGCTGCCGCGGCGCGGCTGGCCAGGCAGGCCGAGGCGCAGATCAACTCTCTTGCCATGAAGGTCAAGTTTGAGGTTGCCGTCACCGCGGCCGGTGCAGAAGAAGCCGAGGAGGAGCCAAAGGCGGCGCAGAAACTGGTCTCAGGACACGACCTAAGTCATCCGGGTCGCGCGATGGGCAGCGAAGAGGGTTTAGATCAGGAGGGAGTCCCCGCCTTCACTTCGCATTGGACCCCTGACGGCTGGGACCATATTGAATTTCGCATTGCCACCAACGCCGGTGAACCCCTCAAACCGCTGACTGAGATTGCCTCAGGCGGCGAGATGTCGCGCGTGATGTTGGCGCTCAAAGTTGCGGTTGAAGAGCACTCCTCCAAGACCAGCAAGAAGCCGACGCCGCGCACCCTGGTCTTCGACGAAATCGACATCGGTATTGGCGGGCGCGCGGCGGAGGCCGTTGGTCATAAGCTCAAGGCTCTCAGCCGTGGTCAGCAGGTTCTTTGCGTCACACACCTGCCGCAGATTGCGGCCTTTGCCGATCAGCACCTGGCCGTGGAAAAACGCGAGGCGCAGGGACGCACCAAGACCCAGATTCGCACCCTCGACGACCGCGCGCGCACTCATGAGGTGGCCCGTATGCTCAGCGGTGCAACGGTCACAGACACCAGTCTCCAGCATGCGGCCCAAATGATCGCCGCCAGCCGCTGAGATGCACCGCCAGATCCGCTAAGCCCTCTATTGCGGGTAATCAGGCGGAACCGGCGCCGGCGGAACGCCCAGAATTGGCCGCATGGCCAGATCCTGCAGTTGGGGCAGCAGAAAGCGATCATGTGCGACGTTGAAGTCGTGCAGCGCAGCTATGCCTACAGCAAAGCCGAGCACTGCCCATGCCGTCTTCTTGCCTAGTGGTTCCAGCAGCGGGTGCAGGCGCCGCAGCGCCGCTTCAGCCCCGATGGCCGCGAGCAGGCACATCGGTCCAAACACAGGCGCAGCATAGCGGAAGCTGTACCGCTGCATCATCACCTGTACCAGGACGGTTGCGCCCACGACAAGGGCGATGCCCAGCGGCAGGCCTGACTTGCGTTCCGCGCCACTGCGTGCCGCCTTGTAGACCGTCACGCCGAATCCCGCGAGCATGGCCACAAAGAGAAACGGGCTGGTGCGGAAAAGGCCTGCCGGCATCATCCACACCGGACCTGAGTCATACGCCACGCTGTATGGGTTGATGCCGGAGTAATGCA
>DAIDGZ010000160.1 GCA_027452125.1 Acidobacteriaceae bacterium
CTGGATGCAGTGCACAAAGCAGAACCCCGGCGGCCTTACCATTGGCGCCAGGGTTGTTGCTCCGCTAAGTGCGGCTAACTCAGTTTGTTCTTTTCAGCGTGCATGTACTATGCCATCGCAGGCGCCTCTGCTGTCACGTAGTCCAGCGCCACGCCGATGGCGTGGATGACGGCCGACACACGCACGATGGCGATGACGAGTTCTTCAGTTGCGCCTTTTTCGCGAACCACTTTTTCGTGGGCATCCACGCACTTGCCGCAGCCGTTGATGGCAGAAACGGCAAGAGCCCACAGTTCCGTGTCAGCTTCTTCAACGCCGTGCCCGCGCAGCGCGCTCATGCGCAGGCGCGCCGGCATGCTGGCGTAGCGCTCGTTGGAGGTGAGGTGATGAAAGCGGTACCAGATGTTGTTCATGCCCATCACAGCAGCTACTGCCTTGGCGGCTTCCAGCGCCTGCGCCGAAAGATGCTCTGTGGCGGCGGCGAGCACAGCGCCTGTGAGTGCGGCACTGCGCGTAGCGATGGCGCAGCTCACCACGGTTCCCCAAAGCTGCTGCGCGGTTAGTTCCGTGTTATTCCGCACCAGCGACGAGTAGTTCAGCTTCAGGTCCTTCGCAGCTGCGGGAAGACTGTCAATCAGCGCGTCAAGAGTCATGCGTATCGCTCCATAAGAAACAAGGGACCAAGGACGGTTTGCATGCGGTGCGTATGTCCGGTGGAAGCGATGGCTTCAATCCTGCGGAAGCCTGTCAACGGCCAAGCAGGAATGCGAAATCCACCTCTGGCTGTCGTTCCCTGATCCCTTGTAACCTGCGTTTTATACGTGGATCGTTTCTTCGCCCTTTTTCCAGTTGCAGGGGCAAAGCTCATCGGTCTGCAGGGCATCGAGTACGCGCAGGACTTCCTGCGGGTTGCGGCCTACGGAGAGGTCAGTGACATAGACGAAACGGATAATGCCCTGCGGGTCCACGATGAAGGTGGCGCGCTGGCTGACGCCGGCCTGCAGATCCAGGATGCCAAGCTGCTCCGACAGGTCGCGCTTGATGTCTGACAGCATGGGGAAGGGCAGGTTCTTCAGATCGGGGTGGTTGTTCTTCCACGCCAGGTGGACGAACTCGGAGTCGATGCTGGCGCCCAGCACCTGCGCGTCGCGATCGGCGAACTCCTGGTTGATTTTGCCAAAAGCGGCAATCTCGGTTGGGCACACAAAGGTGAAGTCCTTGGGCCAGAAGAAATACACCTTCCACTTGCCGGGATAGCTCTGGTCGGTGATGGTTTCAAACGCGTTCTTGGGTTCAAGGCCGACCACACCGGTCAGCTCAAACGAAGGAAACTTCTCTCCTACGCTCAGCATGGATAACTCCTTAAGATCACTTGAATGGTTGGCAACGCGCACATCTGCGCATGATCCGCAGCGGAGCAGCGTGCAGAAAGCCTCGGATCGGGTCTGTGAGCGTGCTCACTGGGCTTATATCTTTGATTCTAGCGGGAATCGCAAAGATTCAAGGCAACGGTTCAAGCAGGCGGCTCGTATACCGGGATGTGAAAATCAGTTGGGCCTGTTACCGGTTGTTGGCTTGCGGCGGAAACGCTCGTCGACCGGCTGGCGGCCTTTGAAGCCGCTTTCCATGGTGTGCCAGTGCTCGATGGAGGTTTCACCCATTTTCCAGCACAGCAGTACGACCTGATCATCCAGGCGGCAGGGGAAATCCAGCAGTCCGGTTTCCAGGTCTTTTACCTGCACGCCGATGGCATCAATCTCCGCGAGGGTCTCACGCAAACGCTGCAACTGCTTTTCCATGGCAGCGCGCTGCGCGGCCACTGTGGTGGTATCCACTTTCATGCCGCCGGAGAGATAGATGCGTCGCGCCAACTCAGCCAGTTGAGACTCCACCTCTTCGGCCCCGCGCTTGCTCTCCAGAGCACGCTTCAGCAGCGCGTCCAGCACGGGTAGCAAGGCTTGGGCTTCTTCCAGGGTGAAGGTCTTCATCTCGTTTGTCCCGTCTTCAGATTACTTTGAAACGATCGATTGATTCCAGCGCTTCCGCTGGAGGCGTATTGATCTAATCACACGGTGCGAGTTTCCAGAACACCGCATGAGATTTGCGTCGGCTGGCATGCAGAATGCCAGCCTCCGATCGCTACGCCTTGATCTCCAGCATGCGGTCCAGTGCCACACGGGCCCAGTGCTTTACCTCGGGACGCACTTCAATGCGGTTGACCACGCGGCCCTCGGTCAGGCTTTCCAAAGCCCAGGCCAGGTGTTGCGGGCTGATGCGGTACATAGTGGTGCACAGGCAACCAGTGTCGTCGAGAGTAATGATCTTTTTACCCTCGGCAGCAAAGCGGCGTGCCATACGGTTTACCAGGTGAATCTCAGTGCCCACGGCAAACATGGTGCCCACAGGCGCCTGATCGACCAGTGCGATCAGCCGTTCGGTCGATCCCAGGGCGTCGGCCTTCTGGCACACCTCAAAGCGGCACTCGGGATGCACAATCACCTGGATGCCGGGATACCGGGCCCGCACCTGATCCACGTGGCTGGGCAGGAAGCGCTGATGAACGGCGCAGTGGCCCTTCCACAGCACGACCTTGCTGTCCGTTAGACTCTGCCTGGTCAGTCCGCCCTGGAGTCCCCAGGGATCCCACACCACCATCTCCTCCAGGGGAATCCCCATGGCATAGCCGGTGTTCCGGCCCAGATGCTGATCGGGCAAAAAGAGGATGCGCTTGCCGCGCTTGAAGGCCCACTCAAAGGCGCCCCGTGCATTAGAGGAGGTGCACACCAGTCCGCCGCGCTCGCCGCAGAAGGCCTTGATGGCTGCGCTGGAGTTCATATAAGTGAGCGGAATGGTCTCGCTGGCCAGGCCCACACGTTCCAGGGCGTCCCAGCAGTCTTCCACCTGGGTAATCTCCGCCATGTCTGCCATAGAGCAGCCGGCGTTCAGGTCTGGCAGGATCACCTGCTGCCCGTCGCGGCTGAGCACATCTGCACTTTCGGCCATGAAATGAACGCCGCAGAAGACGATATATTTGGCGTCGGTTTCTGCCGCCGCCTTGGAGAGCTTATAGCTATCGCCGGTAAAGTCCGCAAAGCGAATGACTTCATCGCGCTGGTAGTGATGCCCCAAGAGGATGGTGGTTTTCCCAAGGCGCATACGCGCCTGATCGATGCGCTCATCCATCGAGTGATCGGGGAGGGCCAGATAGTCATCAAGGCTGCAAACGCTCATGGCCTCCTGCGAGGCCGCAGAAACATCGTCAAGAACCTCAGTCACTGTATTCCGCCTTCAGTCCGTTGCCGGACGGGGATGTTGAAAGCTACCCCGGCTGCAGTGGATGCGCTGGCGGCCTGATGCCGTCCCCACCCACGGGGATGTTGCAGCCCTTTCACATAGATGGATGCTGCTCGCCGCGCCAGGATTCGCGACCATAGGCTGCAGCAGGCAAGTCCATCTCCGTCTAGTGTAACGCAGTTGTAATACTTGACCCAACCGTGGTGCGCTTGCGGGCTTTGCCAGTTTCGAGGATGTGCCGAAGCGCTTCGCCGATCATCTGCCCGATGCGGGCATGTCCCCACCGGCTCAGGTGGCAGGGGTCAGCGAACTGCGCCAGGTACTCCTGCGGCGTCGTGCAGTGATCCAGTAAAGTGAATGTATTGAGATAGATGCATCCGTGCCGGCGGGCGGTCTGGGCGAATATTTGCACGACGCTCCGACGGCAGGAGCGGGTGAGCGAGTCAGGGCAGGAGAAGGGGCTGAGCAGCAGGATGCCTTTGAGGGGCATCGGATCAAGCGCGGTGAGCAGTGCTTCGAGCTCATTGGCCACTGCCGCAGGGTCAAAGACACGCCGCCCCAGTCCAACGGCGCGAAAGACCTGGGCGAGCACGATGCGCCGCGCGTCCACAAGCCGCTGGCGCAGGGTAGGCCGGAACTGGAGATCTGGGACCGTGTTCCATGTCGCCGTCTGCGAGGCACCTGACCCTGACGAGGCGAGCCGGCTCGATCCTGGTCCGGGCTTCTTCTGCCAGCGCAGGATCTTTTCGAAGCGCGGCATGGTCTCGTAGTGCCCGATCTGGAGTACGAGATAGTCTGTTTTTCGCTCCCGGCAGGCCTCGGCCAGCGCAGCGCCAGAGCGCAAGTTGATGTAGGCGAGAATCTCCGGAGTCTCTGCGCAGGGGTGGCCGATGGTTCGCAGCGCTACGCGGGAGAGAGAGTGCTCGGCCCCCACAGGAAATCCATGAAGATGGCAACCGCCTGCGAACAGTATCCGAGGGGCGTCGGTCATCGCTGCTTCCTTTTACTGATTGAGCCGGTAAGCTCCTGATTCTAGCAATGCGCGGGCATTTCGTGCGCACTTTGAGGGGAGATTTTTTGGCGATTGGCAGCTAGTTGGTCACGACCCGCGCGGACAGGTATCATAACCTTGACTATGGGCGCACCTCCAACAATTCAGGTGGCCAGCATCGGCATGGCGGACTCGCTGATCTTAATGATCATGGCGCTGGTCGTCTTTGGGCCGCGCAGGCTACCGCAGATCGGCCGGCAGATCGGCAAGCTGATGTACGAGTTCCGTAAGGCCTCCAACGACTTCAAGTTCCAGATGGAAGAGGAACTGCGCGCTGCCGAGGAGGCAGATCGCCGCAAACGCGAGGAAGAGGAGCGTCAGCGCCGCCTGGCCTTGAATCCACCCACAGACGGTGCTGCAGGCGAGCCAACAGCCGATGCCGCGGATACCTCTACTGAGTATGACCCTTATGGAGCCAGCGAGACCCCCTACGGGGAGTCAGGCAGCGATTCCTACGCTTCCAGTGAAGCCGAGGTTGCAGCTCCGCACGAGATTCCGGCGCCGGAGGATGACAGTGCACCGCGCATCCAGCCGCCTTCCACTGGCGAGACGGTTTCTTCAGCCGCGCCGGGGAGTCGTGGGTCAAGCGCCGTGAATGAGGCGGTATCCGCAGAGCACGAACCAGTTTCCGCAGAGAAAGAACCCGCAGTCCACGACACTGGCGCGGTGACGGAGCAAACAGCACACAATGGTTGAACCCGCAGACGCAATTGGCAAGGCGCGGACGGCCGTCTCGCAGCGCGCGGAACTGCCCGGCATGAGCCTCATGGAGCACCTGGAGGAGCTGCGCAAGCGCATTGTGCACTCCGCCATCTATGCAGCACTTGGCTTTCTGGCCGTTTGGGCCTTCCACAACAAATTTGTGGATTTCATCCAAGCGCCGCTGACGCACATCGGCAAATCGCTGGTATTTACGCATCCGATGGATGCGTTGAACTTGGACCTTCAGGTTTCGCTCGTAGTCGGTCTCATACTGGCTTCGCCTTTTATTCTTTTTCAAGTATGGCTCTTTATTGCGCCTGGCCTCTATCACCATGAGCGTCGCTTTGTGGTGCCCTTCATGCTGGCTACAGTGGGCCTGTTTCTGGGTGGCGCAGCCTTTGGCTACTTCTGGGTGCTGCCCGGCGCGTTGAAGATTCTGATTGTGGACTTTGGGCACAACTTTACGCCCATGGTCACCATTGAGGAGTACACCAGCTTCTTTCTGTCTGTGATCCTGGGTCTGGGGATCAGCTTTGAGATGCCGGTGCTTATCTTCTTCCTGGCGCTGTTCGGCATCGTCAGCCCCAAATTTCTCTGGAAGAACATACGGTATGCGATTCTGGCCGTCTTTCTGGTAGCGGCGATTATCACGCCGAGCCCCGATCCGTGGACGATGTGTATCTACGCAGTGCCGATGCTCGGCCTGTATCTCATCGGGATTGGCGTGGCCTGGTGGGTACACCCCTCGCGCCGCAAGGCCAAGGAGGAAGCGAAGTGAGGTTTTCCCGCTCCTGGAAGTGGGTTGTAGTGGCGGCTGTTGCGTTTGCCCCGCTGGCCGCCAACACACAAGCGCACTTCGACGGAGCGCGGGCCCTGAACTACGCGCGTGAGTTTGTTTCCATCGGTCCGCGCTGGCCGACTGGTCCGGGGCACGTGAAGGCCCAGGACTTTCTGCGCAACCATTTTCTGAGCGCGCACGATCAGCTTGAGCAGGATCGCTTCACCGCGGATACGCCTATTGGCCCGGTGAATCTGTGCAACTTCATCGTGCGCTATCCCGGGCGCAAGGACGGTGTCATCGTTCTTGGCACGCACTACGAGACTAACTATCCGCTGCGGACCATTCACTTTGTGGGCGCCAACGACGGCGGTTCCACTACCGGACTGCTGATGGCTATTGGCGACCGCCTGCGTGCGGAGATTGCGCGCAATCGCGACCACAAGCTCGATGGCTACTCGGTGTGGCTAGTCTTCTTCGACGGCGAAGAGGCTTTTCAGACCTGGTCCATGTCCGACTCCACATATGGCAGCCGTCATCTGGCCGCGCAATGGGGCCGCGACGGCACGCTTCGCCGCATCAAGGCCTTCATGCTTGCCGATATGATCGGCGACAAGGACCTCGATATTCAGCGTGAGACCAACTCCACGCCATGGCTGGTGAATCTTGTGGGCGAGGCCGCGAAGAAGTTTGGCGATCAGCGCTATTTCTTTCAGCAGGCTATGTCGGTAGAGGACGACCATTTGCCTTTTGTGCGGCGCGGTGTTCCCTCGATCGATGTGATCGACCTGGATTACGGGCCGAACAACAGCTATCACCATACGGCGCAGGATACGATGGACAAGATCAGCGCGCAGAGTTTGACCATCGACGGCGACGTCTTTATGGAGACGGTTCGCCTGATTGACCAGACCAGATGAGTAGTGGCGCGCGCATAGGTTGCAGCCGTGTGTATTCGCGGGAAGATTGATCACTGACAACGAGAAGAGGAGTGCAGGTGGCACAAGCAGAGATTGGCATTATTGGAGGCAGCGGGCTCTATTCCATGCCGGGATTCACCAATGTTCGCGAAGAGCGCATAGAGACGCCCTTTGGCGATCCCTCCGATGCGTTCGTTCTCGGCGAACTGGAAGGGCGCAAGGTTGCCTTTCTCGCTCGCCATGGCCGCGGCCACCGCATTCTTCCCTCGGAGCTGAACTTCCGCGCCAACATCTATGCGATGAAAAAGCTGGGAGTGGAGCGCATCCTCTCTGTCTCTGCTGTAGGCTCGCTCAAGGAAGAGCACAAGCCTACGGACTTTGTGATGCCCGATCAGTTCATCGATCGCACCTTCCATCGCGTATCGACCTTCTTTGGCGAGGGAATTGTGGGGCATGTCGCTTTTGGCGATCCAGTCTGCGCCACGGTGGCCAAGGCCGCGGCGGCAGCCTGCAATGCAGTGGGCGTGGTGGGCAAGCTCGGCGGCACCTATGTGTGCATGGAAGGCCCGCAGTTCTCCACGAAGGCCGAATCGAACCTGTATCGCAGCTGGGGTGCGGATGTGATCGGCATGACTAACCTGCAGGAAGCCAAGCTGGCTCGCGAGGCGGAGATCTGCTATGCCACGGTGGCCATGGTGACCGACTACGACTGCTGGCGCGAGGGGCACGATGCCGTGACTATCGAGGAGATTGTCGCGGTGCTTCACCAGAACGCGGAGAATGCCGCAAAGGTGGTGAAGGCAGCAGTGGCCGCGATGCCCGCAGAACGCACCTGCGCCTGTGCTTCGGCAGCAAAGTATGCTGTGTTGACGCATGCAGACGCTGTCCCCGCCGCTGCCAAAGAAAAGCTGAAGCTACTCTTTGGCAAATACATGGGCTGGTAGATTCCGACGGCGCACGGCGGAACTTTGAGAACGTAGACGTTGCGCACATCCACTTGATATTCAGCAAATTTGCAGATTGAGGAAATATGGCTATCACCGTAGTTGGCAGCGTTGCTTACGATTCCATTCAGACTCCCGCGGGACGCCGTGACCGTTGCCTGGGCGGTGCGGCGACTTACTTCTCACTCGCAGCGAGTTTCTTCACAGATGTGCGCGTCATCGCCGTGGTAGGCGAGGACTTTGGCGCCGAGCAGGAAGCTGTTTTTGCCGCTCGGAATATCGACACGCGCGGCATCGAGCATGCCTCCGGCAAGAGCTTCTTCTGGGAAGGTTCCTATATGGAGAACCTGAACGAGGCCAAGACGCATAACACTGAACTGAACGTGTTTGCCGCGTTTCAGCCGAAGATTCCCCAGGCCTATAGCGACTCCGAGTTTCTGTTTCTGGCCAACATCGATCCGGTTCTGCAGCGTCGTGTGCGCGAGGCGATGCCCGGTGTGAAGCTGGTGGCTGGCGACACCATGAATTATTGGATTAAGGATCATCGTCCCGCGCTTCTTGAGGTTCTCAAAGGACTGGATATCCTGCTCATCAATGACACGGAGACGCGCATGCTGGCCGCCAACAACAACATTGTGCAGGCAGCCCGTGCGGTGATGGCCCTCGGTCCACAGTCGCTGGTGGTGAAGCATGGAGAGTACGGCGCGACGCTCTTCAGCAGTGCCGACCATGGCAATGGCGCGTCCCGCACCTTCCGCGCTCCGGCGTTACCGCTGGAAGAGGTGGTTGACCCCACGGGCGCGGGTGACAGCTTTGCCGGCGGCTTCTTCGGCTACCTGGCCTCGCAGACGGTTCTCGATGCGGCTGCCTACCGGCGCGCGATGTTCTACGGCAGCACCATGGGCTCATTTGCCGTGGAGCGTTTTGGCACCGAGCGCCTGCAGCAGTTGACTCGCGCGGAGATTGATGAGCGCTTCAATCAGTTCCGCGCCCTCACCCATCTCGACTGATCTGCTGTGAATGAAGCACGCATCTCGCGCACGGAGACGCTGGCGGTTCTCGCCGCCAGCCTCGTGGCATCCTCGGTAGCGCTGGCCTGGAGTTGGAGCCATCATGCTCTGCTCAACTACGGTGACGCTATCGCCCACATGCACATTGCGCGGCGCATCTTCGATAGCCGCCTGCCACGCTTGTCGCAGTTCGGCTCGGTGTGGCTGCCGCTGCCCCATCTGCTCATGTTGCCCTTTGTGCAGGTGTATGCGTGGTGGGCGAACGGCATTGCCGGAGCGATTCCGTCGGTGGCGGCCTATCTGCTGGCGTGCATCGGTTTTTATCGCCTCTCCCGGCGCTGGCTGAGTATTGCGGCCAGTTCGGTGGCTCTTGCTTTCTTCGCCGCTAATCCCAACCTGCTTTATCTGCAGACCACGGCCATGACTGAGCCGCTGTTTGTCTGCGAGATGGTGTGGATTGCCGAACTGCTGGTGGAGTGGCGCCTGTGCGTCGATGACGACCCGCGCCGCGCGACACGTCTGCAGAGCTGGATCGCCGCACTGCTCATCGCCGCCGTCTTTACTCGTTACGACGGCTGGATCATTGCCTTTCTTGCCTGGGTGGGTATCGGCATCGGATTGTTGCGCCGCAGGCGGATGAACTCGCCTGCTTTCTGGATTGCGAGCATCGCTGTGGCGGCTGCTCCCGCAGCGTGGTTCATTTACAACGCCGCAGCCTTTGGCGACTGGCTTTACTTTGCGCGGGGTCCCTACTCCGCCAAGGCGATCGAACTGCGTACTGCTACCCATGGCGCGGGGCCGCCGCATCCGGGCTGGCACAGTCCGTGGGTTAGCCTGCTCTTCTTTACCAAAGTGTCTGAGATGGATGCGGCTGCCACATGGGGTAATGTGCTGCTCGCCACCAGCATGCTGGGTACGCTCTGGGGCTGGCTTGTTCGGCGGCGCCACGCCTTTGCGTGGTCGCTTCTGTTGTGGATTCCCATGCCCTTCTACGCATACTCGGTGGCCTACGGCTCGGTGCCGATCTTCATACCGCCGTGGTGGCCGCACTCGTGGTACAACACCCGTTATGGCATGGAGATGCTTGCGGCTTTTGCTCTCGGAGTGGGCTTTGCCGCGCAGTTCGCGCTTCTGGCAATGCGCGAGTTCAAGCCCCAGTGGACGCGATATGCCACCGCGGCGCTGCTGGCGGTTGTGACGCTCAACGCTTGGGCGCTGGTACGGCAGGGTCCACTCACGTATGTGGAGGGCACCAAGAACGAGCATGCTCGCCGCCTCTACGATGAGAACATTCCGCCTGCGTTGCGGGCCTTGCTGGCGCAGTATCCGCATGCCACTATCCTGATGGATACCAGCGTCTATCCAGAGCTTGTCTCGCGCGCGGGCATCCCCTTTCGCGAGACCATCAATGAGAGCGATCTGTGGATATGGGAGAACGCGCTACGAGATCCAGCCGCGCATGCGCAGATCGTGCTGGCATTTGACGGCGATGCGATAGATCGAGCGGTCAAGGCGCATCCACAGGGGCTCAGCGCAGTGCGCCGTTTCATTGATCCCGGCCAGCCCTCGGGTACGCTTTACGTTGTGGATACAGGGGCAGCGGCGGGCATCATGGCCCAGCCCGCGCGGTGATAGCATCGCACTAGGCGACCCAGTGAGCAGTAGCCCTGCGCAATGCGCGCGACGTCTCCATTTTTGGGAGGAATATTGATTTCGTTTACCAAAGCCCATGCCTGCGGCAACGATTTTCTCGTTGTGATGGAAGAAGCCGCTGCCGGCAACGACTGGGCAGGCCTCACGCGCCGTCTTTGCGAGCGGAATACCGGCATCGGCGCCGATGGCATCGAGTTCTTTGCCTGGACCGGACCGAAGGCCGGCCGCATTCGCCTGCACAACGCGGATGGCTCCATCGCCGAGATCAGCGGCAACGGTACACGCTGCGTTGCTGCGTGGATGGCGGAGGCGATCGATGCGCAACCCGGCGACGAACTGGCAATCACCACGGACGCAGGCTTGCGCATCTGCAGGATCGAAGCCCGCGACGGCCATCGTGTGGAGGTGACCACCGGCATGGGTATTCCCAGCTTTGCGCCGCGTACGGTGACACTTGCCAATGGTGAGAAGATTGCTGGAGTGGAAGTCTCCACCGGCAACCCGCATTTTGTGATCCGCGTAGACAATCCTGAATTCAGCGTCTCCGGCAAGCCGTGGCAGAAGGTCGGCGCGGAGATTTGCGTTCACTCTGATTTTCCCAATCAGACCAATGTGGAGTTTGTCTACGTACGTGGACCGCAAGAGATTGGCCTTCGCATCTTCGAGCGCGGAGTTGGGCCTACCAGTTCTTCCGGCACTGGCAGCTCCGCTTCGGCGACTGCGTCGCTGGCGTTGCATGGCTGCGTGTCTCCGCTCACGGTGGTCGCGCCAGGCGGTCCACAGACTGTCGCATGGAGTGGCTCAGGCAGCGAGTTGTTCCTGACTGGTCCCGCAGCTCTCATTGCGCGCGGCGAGGCCTGGTAAGGTGACTATGCTGCTCAAGCCGCGCGCGGTGCCGCTGGATGCCACGGTGGCTGTGGTGTCGCCGGCCTCGACACCCAGGCCCGAGCGTGTCGACGCCGGTTTAAACGCGCTGCGTACTTTAGGCTTTACTCCGCAACTTAGTGAGCATGCGCTTGCCCGCGGACCGCTGTACTTTGCCGGCACGCCCGCAATGAGGCTCCACGAACTGCACCATGCCTTTGCCGATGATGAGGTGCGCGCAATTTTTTGCACGCGCGGCGGCTATGGCTCCAACTACCTGCTGAGCGGCCTCGATCTGGACATGATCGCCGAGGGCGCCAAGCCGTGGCTGGCCTCCAGCGATATGACGGCGCTGCAGCTGTGGCTGCTGGATCAGATTGGTCTGCCTGCGTTTCACGGTCCCATGCTCTCAGGTGATTTTGCACGAGAAGACGGGGTTCATGTGGCCAGTCTGCGCGCTGCGTTTAGCGGCCAGACCTACGCACTTGGCTCGGACGAGGGCCTTCGCCCGATGCGCCACGGCCGCGCGCGCGGCATTCTCTACGGTGGCTGCCTGAGCATTCTTACCGCCATGCTGGGTACGCCCTATGAGCCGCAAACCGAGGGTAAGCTTCTATTCCTTGAGGACGTGAATACCAAGCCCTATCAGATCGATCGCATGCTCTGGGAGCTTGGTGAGGCTGGCAAACTGGATGGCGTGCGCGGCATCGTCTTCGGCGAGATGTATGAGTGCGTTTCACCGGGTGCTTCGCCCGAACTGCTTGAAGAGGTGATCCTGCGCGCGCTGGACGGATACAAGGGGCCGGTGGCCTTCGGGCTGCGTTGCGGGCACGTCTCGAGCCAGCACGTTACCCTTACCTTCGGTGTGGAAGCAGAGTTGACAGTGGCCGATGAGACTCGCCTGCAGATCCTGGAACCAGCCGTAAGGCGGGAAGGGAATTGAGTACAGGAATTTTGAATGAAGAGCTATCCAGTGACGGTGCAGCATTGAGCCAATCTCCCAAACATATCCATCTCAGCGGCATCTGCGGTACGGCCATGGCCTCGCTTGCCGGACTTCTGCAACAGCAGGGGCATCGCATCACCGGCTCGGACAAGGCAGCGTACCCGCCGATGAGCGACCTGCTGCGCACGCTGGGCATCCCGGTTACGGAGCCTTTTGCCGAGCAGAACCTGGAGCCGGCGCCTGATCTCATCGTGATCGGCAACGCCCTCTCTCGCGGTAATCCTGAGGTGGAGCGAGCGCTGGATGCACACATTCCGTTCACTTCCATGGCAGCGTTGCTGCGCGAGGAGTTTCTGCGTGGCCGCGACTCGCTGGTGGTGGCAGGTACGCATGGCAAGACTACGACCACGTCCATGCTGGCCTGGATCTTCCAAGTGGCTGCGCGACAAAACCCCGCGTTGGAGCCTTCGTTTCTGATTGGCGGTGTGGCCGAGAACTTTGGCTCCAGCTTTCAGCTTCGCTCTACGCGCACCTTCATCCTTGAGGGCGATGAGTACGACACTGCGTTCTTTGACAAGGGGCCGAAGTTTCTCCACTACTTTCCCGATGCGCTGATCCTCACCCACGTTGAGTTTGACCATGCGGATATCTACGCCGATTTGGATGCGGTGAAAACAGCTTTTAAGCGGCTGGTCAATCTCGTGCCGCGCTCTGGCGTGATTGTTGCGTATGATGGCAACGCCAATGTGACGGAGTGCGTGGAGCGCGCTTTCTGTGCGGTGGAGCGCTATGGCTTTACGGAAGATTCGCAGTGGCAGCTTCGCAACCTGCGCATGCAGGATGGTGAAACCCACTGGGAGGTGTGGCACAACGGCGCTATGTGGACTGAGTTCGCCATGCGACTTGCCGGGGAGCACAATGCTCTGAACGCCACCGCTGCTGCCGCACTTGCCTTCCATCGCGGCGTGCCAGTGGACGCCATTCGCACCGCGCTGGCGGAATTCCAGAGCGTGAAGCGCCGCCTCGAGGTGCGCGCCCGCATTGCGGGCATCACCATCATCGACGACTTTGCGCACCACCCCACGGCCATCCGCGAGACCCTGCGCGCTTTGCGCGGCGTCTATCCGCAGGCGCGCTTGTGGGCAGTGCTTGAACCGCGCTCGAACACGCTGCGCCGCAAGGTGCTCGCCGCCGATCTTGTGGAGAGCCTGCGCAACGCGGATGAGGTGCTTCTAGCGGGCGTCTATCAGCAGCAGCGCATCCCGGAGGACGAGCGCCTGCATCCGGAGGATGTGGTGCACTCGCTCAACGCCGCGGGTACGCATGCAGCACTCTATTCCGATGCGCAAGCCATTGTGGATGCGCTGGCGCCGCGTCTTGCCGCGGGCGATGTGGTTGCTCTTCTGTCGAATGGCGGCTTTGACGGCATCTACGAAAAGCTGCCTGCGCGCCTGCGCGAACTGCATCCGGGGGAGGAGGCGGCGTGATCAACTCACTGCTGATCTTCCTGACGATTGTGGGGCTCAGCCTGCCTGCGGCCCTGGTCTTCCTTCCGCTAGCCGCCATCACCGGCAATGCCACGCCGCTTTACAACGTGGCACAAAGCATCGTGCGCGCGGGGCTACGCGTGGGGCGCATCCGCATCCAAGTAACCGGCCGCGAGAACATCCCCGCACATACCGCATGCATCTTCATGTCGAATCATGTGTCGAATCTGGATCCGCCGGTGCTGCTGCCGCAGCTGCCCGGTCGTACTTCGGTCTTCCTCAAGCGTGAGCTGATGAAGATTCCCATCCTCGGCTATGGCTTCAAGCTGGGCGAGTTTGTGCCGGTGAGCCGTGATGGCCGCGTGGACAGCGCCAAGGAGAGCATCGCTGCCGCGCAGCGCGTGATGCGCAAGGGACTGCATATCACGACCTTTGTAGAGGGCACGCGCTCCCGCGATGGCCGCATGCTGCCTTTCAAGAAGGGCCCCTTCTACCTGGCCATGCAGACTGGTGCGCCATGCATTCCCGTCTCCATTCACGGCACGGAGAAGCTGATGCGCAAGGGCAGCATGAGCATTCGTCCCGGCACGGTCTATCTAACCTTTCATCCACCGGTCTATCCGGCCAGCCATGCCACGCGCGAGGGGCTGATGCAGGCGGTCCGCGCTTCGATCGCTTCTGGCCTGCCGGAGTGGATGCGCGCCTGAATCACACGCTCCGCCGATTCTGGCTGCGTTCGCGTATAGTGGCAGAGAAGAAATCTCCGCTTCACGGGAACAACTCTGATGCCTACACCGGTTCTCTCGCGCCGCGGCTTCCTCTCCGGCGCCGCTCTGGCTGCTCTCGCTTTCCGCACTCATCCGCTGCGCGCTCTAGGGGCTGGCTCGCCCTGCACGCTGCAAACGCCCTCAGGTCCGCTGCAGGGCCAGGAGACCGGCGGGGTTCGCATCTTCCGCGGCGTACCCTTTGCCGAGCCGCCAGTGGGGCCGCTGCGCTTTCGCCATCCTGTGCCGGTGAAGCCCTGGACCGCGCCGCGAGACGCCACGCGCTTTGCTGCAGCTGCCATGCAGCCAGGCGCCAACCATGTGCCGCATAGTGAAGACTGCCTCTACCTGAACGTGTGGGCGCCAGCAGCTAAAGGCCCGCATCCGGTTTACATCTGGATTCACGGCGGTGGCTTTACGGGTGGATATTCGTTCGCACCTATCTTCGATGGTTCTCAACTGGCGGAGCAGGGCATTGTCTGCGTTACGGTCGCGTACCGGCTGGGCGTGTTCGGCTTTCTCGATCTCGGCCCGCTGCTCGGCAAGGAGTACAACGGTAGCGCGAACAACGCTCTGCGCGACCTGATGACCGCATTCGAGTGGGTCCAGCGCAATATTGAGGCCTTTGGAGGCGATCCGGCACGGGTTACCATAGGCGGCCAGTCTGCCGGAGCGAAGCTCACGGATGTGCTGATGGGCGTGCCCTCTGCCCGGCACCTCTTCCATCAGATGATCTCTGAGAGCGGCGGCGCCGAGCGTGTCGCCACCCTGGAGCAGAGCCGCGCCGTTTCTGAGGGCTATGGCCGATTCTGGCGCGACACCGCGGGCAAGCCACTCTCTGCGTTGCTGACTGCATCAGCCGCTGAACTGCTGCCCGCGCAGCAGCAGTTGATGCAGACATGGCCGCACCACTTTCCGCTGCGTGTGGAGATCGACGGCGAGCTGCTACCGCGCTTGCCGGTTGAGACCATCGCCGACGGCTCCAGCCGAGGCAAGCGTCTGCTTATCGGCACCAATCGCGACGAGAGCGCCGCCTTTGTGGGGCCTCATCCAGAGCACGATGCCAATGCGGCCAACCTGGGCAACATGGAGCCTGCGCGCTTTTTGCCCATCTACCGTGAGTACGAGAAGATCTATCCGGAGATGACCGTGGAGCAGCGCCGCATTCGCGCCCTGACCGCCGAGGAGTATTGGGTTCCCTCAGTCCGAGTTGCCGAGTCGATGGTGCGCGGCGGCGGAGAAGCATGGATGTACCGTCTCGATTTTCACGAGGGCAGCGGCCGCCTGGGCTCCTTTGCACCGCACTCAGAGGAACTGCGGCTGGTGTGGGATCATCCATCATCTTCCGTGGAGAACGCCAGGCAGGAGGCGGAACTGGCTGGGCTAATGCACGAGGCATGGTGCGCCTTCCTGCGCGGTGAAACGCCCGGAGCCACAGGCCTGCCAGCCTGGCCGCAATACGGGCTTGAAGAGCGCCGCACGATGATTTTCAATACAGAGAGCCGTGTGGAAAAGCATCCGCAGGAGACCGAATTGCGGCTCTGGAAGAGCGCCCTGTAAAGGGTTGTTCAGGGGAGAATGACTGCGTTGTAGCCATCATTCAACAGCCGCTGCTGCCACTGGTAGGCCTCGTTGCGGGTGGCAAAGGGGCCGATGCGGACGTGGATGAGATTGTCACTGAAGTCACGCCGCGCCGTGACGGCATAGCCGCGTTTACGCAATGCATTCATCAGCACCTCAGCGTCCTCAGGGTTCTGCACCGCGGCAATCTGCACCATTAGCGGCGACTGCTGTCCCATCGCCGGCCGCACGGTCGCGGGAGCAACCGCAGGCTGCAAGTTGGCTGGCACCGTGGCCAGAGCAGGGTGCACCTGTGGCTGTGCTTCTCGGTTCGACACTGCTTGCGGCGCGACGTTTACGGGAGTCTGGGCTGGTGGGGCTACAGGCTGTGGCGCGGCAGTGGCACCGGTGGTTGCGCCGCCTGGAGCAATGGGAGCGACGACCGTTTGTGTCATTGCGGAAGGTTTTTGTTGCGCTGCATTTGCCGGCAATGGCGCCTGTTGGCTACTGGCGCTCTGCGGCGCCGCCACGTCGATCTGCCCCGGCACACTGCGGCGGCCTACCGCGTAGCCCAGCCCAAAGCACAGCCCACAGACCGCCACCAGGCCAAAAAAGATCAACAGCAGCGTCCCGGAGCCTAGCGTCAGTTCGGTGTCGCGCTGCGGCCTATGCTCCGATTCGTCGTCCTCGAACACTCCCCTCATGCACCATCCCAGAACTTACGGCGGGTCTGCGAGCGCCCTGCACAACGATCTTCGCACATCCCCCGTGCCGTGCGCTGGGCCCCATGATTGCTTAGACTGGGCGGGAGGGCTTTTGGGGTGCAGCGACCTCAACACAGCCTATGGTTTTGGCTGCTCGGGAGGATTCAGCGCCGTCATCTTGTTGAGCAGAGTCATCATTTCCATGGGCAACGGGAAGACAATGGTGGTGTTCTTCTCCACGCCGATGTCGGCGAGCGTCTGCAGGTAACGCAGTTGCAAGGTCATCGGCTGGGTGGCCATCAACGTGGCCGCATCCACCAGCCGCTGCGCCGCGCTGAACTCGCCGTCGGCATGGATGATCTTGGAGCGCTTCTCGCGCTCTGCCTCAGCCTGCTTGGCCATGGCCCGCAGCATCTGCTCCGGCAGGTCCACCTGCTTCACTTCCACGCTTACCACCTTCACGCCAAACGGCTCGGTCCGCTGGTCAATGATGGTCTGGATGCGCAGATTGAGCTTGTCGCGGTGGCTCAACAACTCGTCCAGTTCCACCTCGCCCAACACTGAGCGCAGCGTGGTCTGCGCAAACTGCGAGGTCTGGTAGATGTAGTTCACCACTTTGATGGCCGCGTCATTCGGATTGATCACGTAGAGCGTCACCACGGCATTGACCTTGATGGTCACGTTGTCGCGTGTGATCACGTCCTGCGGCGGCACCTCCAAGACCTCCTGGCGGAGGGAGATACGCACCATCTGGTCAATTGGACGGAAGACCAGGATGATGCCTGGGCCCTTGGGCGCGGGCAGTGCGCGCCCCAGCCGGAAGATGACTGCGCGCTCGTACTCACGCAGAATCTTGATGGAGTTGATCAGGTAAAGGACGATGATCGCAATCAGGATCAGGGTAGGAACGGGCAAATCTGCTGCGGACATAAGTCTTCCCTCACTCAGCAGGGATTGTACTCCAGTCCCCTTTACAGTGCCGCTTTTCCTTCACCTGCAACCGGCACAGGCGTAACGTGCAGCAGCCGCTGTTCGTGGCTGGTTACCTCCAGCGCGGCTCCCTGGGCTACAGGCTCTGTGGCCACTGCCAGCCAGATCTCACCCTCCACGAGTACATGTCCTTCGGGATTCAGCGACTCCATCGCCGTGGCCTGCTTACCCACCAGCGCGTCGGCCCCCAACAGTACCTTGCGTTTGCGTGCCCGCACTGCCAGCCGTACCAGAAAGACAGTAATTCCACCGAACCCCGTGCTCAACGCGATGGCGACCCAGGGGTTCACGTCCATCTGCGGGATTGGCGCTGCTACCAGCGTGAGTGTGCCGAAGGTGAGGCAGGCAATGCCAGCGATGGCGAGTGCGCCGTGTCCGCCAAACTTGGCTTCAAGCAGTAACAGCACCACCGCGGCAATCAGCAGCAGTACCGCCGTGAAGCGGATGGGCAGCAGATTCAGCCCGAAGATGGCCAACAGCACCATCAACGTGCCGAGGGCACCGGGCACAATTGTGCCGGGCGTATTGAACTCGAGGTAGATGAGCAGCGCTCCGCCCACCAGGAAGAGCAGGGCAATATTGGGGTCTACCAGCCAGCCCAGCAACTCCTCGCGGAGCGTGGACTGAATCACCACAATGCGCGCTCCGGCCAGATGCAGAGTCACCGTCGAGGCGTTCATGCGGGTGACGATGCGTCCATCCAGTTCCTTCAGCAACTCATCGTCGCTGTTGGCGATCACATCAATCAGGTGCTCTTTCAGCGCCTCTTCAGCCGTGTAGGAGTGTGAGGACTTTACCGCGGCCTCTGCCGCGTCGGCGCTGCGCCCCCGCCGCGTCACATACGAGCGCAGAAAGGCCTCAGCGTCGTTCTCGATCTTGGTGGCTTCGGTGGCGTCGGGCTTGCCCAGCTCAAAGACAACGTGGGCTGCACCGGCCTCTGTTCCTGGAGCCATCGCAGCTATGTCTGCTGATTCCAGGATGAAGAATCCTGCGGAGCCTGCGCGTGCGCCAGAAGGCGCGACGTAGACGATCACCGGCACGCGCGAGCGCAGAATGCCGCCCACAATCGAGCGCATCGACTCGACGAGACCGCCGGGTGTGTCCATTTCGATGAGCAGTGCCTGTGCACCGTCAGTGTTGGCCTTCTGGAGCGCCCGGTTCACCATGCCGGCGCTCACCGGCTGGATGGTGCTCTTCAGCACCAGTTTGTCCACTGTAGGCTGCTGGTCAGCGGTTCCGCCCACGCAGCATGCAGCAAGAAGCAGTATCCCAAACCCGAACCCACGCACCCTGTTCAGCATGGCTTGCTCCTTCCCCGGGAACCGGCAAACTCAACACATCGGAAGCGACCCATCTCAGCGGGGCTTTTCTTCCAGGCTCCTGATCTGTTTCTGTAGCTCCTGCGCGGTTTTGTTTGCAGGGGCCAGTTGCAGCGCCAGGCTCACTTCGTTCCCCGCCTCCGGCACCTGATTGGCAGCCATATCCAGCCGCGCGAGCACCAGATGCGCCTCAGCCGTGGGCTTCAGCGCCAGCGACTTCTGCGCTTCCTTGCGTGCGTCGGCGCTGTCGCCGGCTTTTTCGCGCACCTCAGCCAGTCCGGCATGGGCATCGGCGCATCCCGCATCCGCGACCAGAGCACTCTGATACAGCCGCTCGGCTTCCAGCAGCAGGCCGCGATCCAGGAATTCACGCGCCTGACCGGAGAGCTTTTCAGCCCGCTCTGCCGCTGGCAGCGCGGCCAGCCGTGCCTCGTCCATCTGGTTCAGCACGGCAGCAGCCTGGCGAAACGCCGCCGCATCAAACCGGCGAGCAATCCGCTCCAGCGGGTCGGGATTTTCCGCACCTGCTACGGGCTTCTTCCACGCATCCAGCACTGCTTGCGCCTCGCTGTCATTGGGATGCAGCTTGAGGCACTGCATCATCTCCGCGAGCGCTCCGGCGGCATCGCCGTGCCGTTTCAGGCTTACCGCGAGATTGAAGTGGTAGTCGGCATTGCCTGGATCAGCCGCTACCGCCTTGCGGTAGAACGGCGTACCGTCGTGTCCCTGCCGGCTGGCCGCAACGCCCTCATTGTTGAGCACTTCAGCCAGCGGCAAAATCCGCGCCACCTGCGCAAAGGATTGCTCAGCTTTGGCGTAGGCTCCAGAGAAAATCAGAGCGAGACCGCGGGAGAAGCTGGCTTCCAGCGCGTCCGGCCCCTTGGGATTTACCCGAGCCAAGGCCTCCGCCGCCTGGTCATACTGCTGGGCGCTGTACTCTTCGCGGCCGAGAGCCATCCATGCGGGGCTGTAGTCAGGATTCAGCTTGACCGAGGCTTGCAGGTGCTTCAGGCTCTCGGCCTGGTCCGGCTCGGTGATGCCACGGATGTACTGCTCGTAGGCGTCCACGCGCAGGCCGCGTCCGGCCGCGATGAAAGTCTGCTCCGCACCTGCGTAGTTCGGGTCCAGTTCTCGCGTCAACTTCCATGCCAGCGAGTCGAAGACGGCGATCATGTCCACCAGCTTGCCCCGTGCCGTTACTGGCTTGGTCATGCTCAGGTGGGGCACGTCCACGATCTGCCCTTCGGTTACAATCTCGTCGTTGTCGATCCAGAAGCTGCCGACCACGATCGAGTCGGCATCCAGCGTCTGCGCCAGCCGCAGCGAGGTGGCGCGCGACGGATGAAAGTCCTGCGGCAATCCCAGGTGGTCCAGGGCATAGGAGCGGTCGGCCCGGCTGAGCGGAGAGAAGCCCACTGCGGCAAAGCGGTCGCTCAAGAGGTCCGCCGCCGCTTCGCGAATCCATTCCAGGCTGGGCTGGTTGCTGTTGTTGTCAAACGGCAACACCAGGAGGATGCGTCCCCGCTCGGGCTCTGGTCCATTCTGCGCCGGGCCAGTGGCCTGTCCTTGCGCCAGACACAGGGCTGCAAATGCCGAAATAACAACCCACGCCGCCATGGCAGCGAAGGAACGCCGAAGACCACTACGCATTGAAAAAGAAAAGATCACAACAGCCTGATTATAGGCTGTTTCAGGGCTATTGATTTGCGGCGGGGGCTGGCGTGCCGCTGCGGTCAAAACGGATCAGCGCCACCCACATCCCGTGCTCGTCGCGCCGCCACACCAACTTGCCGTTCAACCGCTGGGCAATCTGCTCTGGCGGCAGGTCATGGTGCAGGCCGAAGTAGCGTTCTTCCAGTTGCTGGCTGCCCAGCCGGAGCAGCGGCGGCGGGTCATATTTGGTGGAGAAGACCAGGGCTGCGGTGTATTGGTTGGCCTCCTGCGCCGCATGGTCAATCTGCGCGCTGGTGAAGTCCTCAATTGCCACCACATGCCAGGGCTGTCGCACATAGCCCAGCTCGGGATGCGTCAGTTCGTCCGATACCGGCCAGGCCGTTAACACGGTCGCGCCAGGGCATTGCTTGTTGAGGACAGCGATTGCGTTCTGGTCCATACGCACCACGGCGGCATAGGCCAGGTTATCCTCCGGCGCAAAACCGTAAGGAGGATTCACAAACAACCCGGCGACAAATGCTCCAGCAGACACCAGCGCCAGAGTCTGCCAGTAGGGAACGCGCCGGTAAAACATGGTCACGGCCAGCAGCAGCACCAGCGGATACATGGGCAGCAGATAGCGGCAGAGCAGCGCTCCGCCCAGCACGCTAAACAGAGCGGCGTTAGCGATGAGCAGGGCGAAGATGCGCTTGCGCGCAGCTCGTCCCAGGTTGGCACGGTCGTGCCCCTCAGCATCCAGACGCGGCTCAAGGAGCAGAGCGGCCAGAGCCATGAGAACCGGTACAAAAAGGTTCATGTGCACGGTCAGGTGCAGGATGCGGTGCCCAAAGGCGGCCAGAATCCGTAGCGGCGTTAGTGTGTCTTCCGCGTTGTAGCGCAGAAACTCAGGATTCCCGAAGAGGAAGCCGGTCTTGGTGAAGTGGTAGGCGTACCAGCCCATCAGCGGGAGCAAACTACCGGCCAGCCAGCTTGCCTCGCGCAAGCGGCGCCAGCGACCCGGCGGATGCGTCTTGACGGCATCCAGCAGGCACAACGCCGCCAGCGTGACCGGGATGATGATGGAGATTTCCTTGCACAGCGCTGCCGCCGCAAACCAAAGCGCCGCGGTGGCTGGCTTGCGGTTCCGTTCGGGCAGGGCGTAGACCATCCCCCACAGGGAGCAGGACGCGGCAAAGATGTCGGCATGCGCCAACGAACTCTGTGCAAACCAGATTGGGTAGAGGCCGGTGAGCAGCACCGTCCAGAAGGCCACAGAGGCCACGCCTACCAGCCGCATGGCCAGCCGCCACACCGCGAGTAGCCCCAACGCAGCGACCAGCAGTACAGCTTCGCGCGTTACTTCCGGCGCAAAGCCAGAGAGCTTCCACCACAGGGCGAGGTAGATGCTGGGCAGCGGCGGATGCGCATTGGTCAGTGTGGTGGTGGGAATCAGGGCGCCGGTGCGAAAGAAGTCCCACGCCGCCGGAATGTAGTAGCCGGCTTCATCCCAGTAGTAGGGAAGCCGCAGCAGGCTCAGATGGCTCGCATACAGCGCAGCAAAGATGACCGGGAAGATCATCCATAGCGGCAGCGGCCGGTCTGGCCGCGGTTCCATCAGTCTTCTCCAGCGCAAGACATTACTCCCCAATCAGCAGGCGCAGCCCTGATTCCTTTGGTCCCTTCGTCCCGTGTTCCCTGTCTTTAATTCACAGGGCCGGCGGGAAAGTTAGGGTTCTGCGGTTCCAAATTTAGCGTGCCAAAGGCCTGTTCATACTGAGCCAGGTGCTGCCCAAGCACGTTCCACAGGGCTTTGGCCTGCTGCGGACTGAGGAAGATGGCCTGGTGGTTGCGGATGTTCACCTGATCAGGGCTCTCGCTGGAGGCCATGCCGAAGACCAGCTGGAAGTCCCATACGCTGACGCGAATCTGCACGCTGTTGGCGTAGGACTCGCGATAATCCGGGGTTTGCGTAAGATTCAATTGGGGCGGTTGTTGTGTCGGACTCATGGTCCTTCCAGATTACGCTGAAAGCCCCCGCGCTGCCGAATGAGTGAAGGGAGCAACCGCGCCGATCAGGACCGACGTGCCAGATCGCCTTCCAGCGGACACCCTGCACAGTGAGCCGTGCGTCCGCAATGGGCCTTGCCCACCGCTACTGTGAGCGCGTGGAACTCATTGTACAGGTGCAGGAGGTTTGTGGGCGCATCACTGGCGAAGGCCTCGCGGGTTAGCTTCGCCAGCCGCTCGTAGTTCGCGCGGTTATGCCGGGCGAGCCCGTCCAGCAAGCCATGCCGCTCTGTAATACGCCGCAGATACTCATCTGCTACCGGAACCGCGTGCCCCAGCGCATACAGCAGGATTGCATCTGCCGTCTCCGGACCGACGCCGGGCAACGCCAGCAGGCGATGGCGCAGCTTTCCCGTGGGCGTTGCCGCCAACACCTTCAATTGCCCGTCAAACTCCGTATCCAGCATGGCGACAAAGGCCTTGAGCGCGGGAGCCTTGCGCGTGACGAACCCCGATGGCCGGATCAGCTCGCGCAGCGTCTCCTCTGGCATGGCACGCAGCCCTTCCACCGTCAGTGCGCCCGCACGGCACAGATTCTCCAGCGAGCGTTCTACTGCCTTCCATGCGGTATTTTGTGTGAGATAGGCGCCCAGCACCACCTCGAACGGGGTCTTTGCAGGCCACCAGTGCTGTGGGCCATAAGCAGCGGCCAGTGCATCATGCATCCGCCGCACTCGCGCGGCAGGCGTATTTTTCACGGACGGGGAGCCCCATCCTGCGGCGTTTCCAATTGGATCTTCCACTCCTTGATGCGCGCCCGCGCCGCTGCCGCCTCGGCTTCCTCGATGTGTCCCGCGGTTTGCAGCGAGATGGAGAGTGCGGTGTGCGCCAGAGGATCGTTGGGTGTGAGTACGGTGAGCGCCAGAGCTGCGCCGATCGACTGTTCCAGCTTGCCCGCATCGCGCAGCGCTCTTACCAGCCCATGATGAGCCTCGATGTGTGTGGTGCTCCCCTCGGGCGCAGTATCGATTGCAGTGCGAAAAGCCGCAGCGGCTTCAGCCGGCGAGCCCGCAGCCAGCAGATCCAGCCCGTGCTGGCAAAGCGCTTCGGCAGAGTTGTCATCTGGTGTCATAACTTCTTTCAGGATAAGCTGCATCCGCCGATTGCGACAGTACGGCATGTTCTTCGTGCGCGCAAATGGAAAAGGGGTGAGCCGCCGAAGCTGCCCACCCCCAAAAGCAATCGATGCTTGGCTGACCGTCTATCTCTCAACGCGATGCAGATATATTGGTCCGCTTGCACCCGACCCGCGGAAGGGACTGCGTGACGGATCGGAGCCATCCGGAGCCGGTCCAATGGCCGGTCTTGCCTCACTGGGCTTGGCTTGCTTGCGTTCAGGTCGCTGCCCGGCAAACCCCTCGGGACGCAGTTCGATCACATCCACCATCAGATGGCCGGTGTACTGCGTGTTGCCCACCTTAAAGCGAAGCGTCTCGCCATCCACCTCTCCGTCGGCGATGGGAGAGGGAAGATCGCTGCCACCCGCCCAGTTCCTGCCCAGGCCCTCTGCCGTGCCGGCGAGCTTGTTGCCCTCCTGCCGCAGGGTAATCAGCAGCGACATGGACTCGTTGGGGCCATTTACATCGGGCATGGGCCGCCAGAGTCCGGTTACGCCCGGGCCAACCGGCGCCTTGGGGTTCCATACCGCTACCTGCGGCCGCAGCGTGGTCTCATGAGCACGAATCGTAGCCTTGGCTGAGGTCAGCCCCGGAGAGGTTACCTCGACAGTGATTTCGCCGGACTCTTTGGTGGCCTGCACAATGGCCATGCACAACCCTGCGAAGGCCTTGCGCTTCTTACCCTTGTCGCTTTCGTGATCGGTAGGATCGCCATTTCCTACGCCGATGAGCTTGCCGGCGCCTGTGACCTTGAAGTGCACCGTGTTGTCGGTAATCGGCACCACGCGGCCCTGGGCGTCGCGCACCTCCACGGCAAACATGGCTACGTCCTCGCCGTTGGCGGCGATCTCGTTCCGGTCGGCGGCGATGGCCAGCGCGGCGGGCTTGCCGGTGGTCTCACGCCGGGCGGTCATCACCTGCTTGCCGTCCTTGTAGCCGCGGGCTTCAATGGTTCCGGGCGCATACTTCACGTTCCACGCGAGATGGCCATTCTTCTTCATTTCTTTGGAGCCCAGGCTCTGGCCGTTCAGGAACAGCTCCACTTTGTCCAGGTTGGAGTGGACCCATACGGCAATCTCCTGGCCCTCGTAGCCCGGCCAGTTCCAGTGGGGGAAGAGATGCAGCACCTGCTTGTCAGTCCACCACGAGCGGTAGTAGAAGAACGTGTCCTTGGGAAAGCCGCAGGTGTCAATGACACCATACTGCGAGCTGATGTTGGGCCATCCATTGGGCGAGGGCTCACCGCGATAGTCAAAGCCCGTCCACACAAATCCGCCGGCCAGCCAGGGATTTGCGTCGCAGAAGCTCCACCAGCCTTCGGCTGAGGCGCGTCCCGTGGTGGTGTAGGGGTCATAGCTGCTTACGTATCCCTTGCCGGGATCGGTGATGTACTGTCCCCGTGTGCCGACTGCGCTCACGGTCTCCGTGCCGATCACGGGCTTCTCGGGGTGCGCCTTGTGATAGGCCGCCGCCTGCGGGTCCATGTAGTTGTAACCCATCACGTCGCACACTTCCAGGCCACCGGTGCCAATCGCTCCAGTGGGCGCGATGGACACGGGACGCGAGCCATCGTGGCGGGTGGCGACATCCTTCATCTCTGTCAGCACCTTGATGCCGCGATCTGTCCGCGCCAGCGCTTCCTCATTGCCCATGGACCACATGAATACGCTGGGATGATTGCGGTCGCGGCGCACCAGATCTTCAAACTGAGCGAGGCCCTCCGGGTTTGAGGACATCATGCGCGTCTCATCGAATACCAGCATGCCCAATTCATCGCAGGCATCGAGCAGTTCTGGCGTGGGCGGGTTGTGCGAGGTGCGCAGTGAGTTGCAGCCCATCTCCTGCAGCTTGCGCACGCGATAATACTGCACCGCATCGGGGAGCGCCGCGCCGAGACCGGCATGATCCTGGTGGTTGCAGGTGCCGCGTACCTTGACCGACTTGCCGTTAAGGAAGAATCCCTTCTCCGCGTCAAAGTGGATGGTGCGAATGCCGAAGCGCGTCTCGTAGCGATCTACGGCCTCTCCGCCCACACGTACTTCCGTCAGCAGTGTGTACAGGTTGCGTTCCTCGAGCGACCAGATGCGCGGATCGCTGACCGTCATCGGCTGCTCCCAGCTTTGCTCGCCGCCTGCGGAAATCAATGCCGTGGCGGTGGTTAGCTTGCCCACTGGCTTTCCATCGGGATCCAGCACGGTGGATACAACGCGCGCCGTCTGTGCGGTCTGCGCCTGGTTCTCCACCTCCGTGCGAATAGTCAACTCCGCGCCGCCTGGCTTTACCTCCGCGCGCACAAAGGTACCCCACTTGCGCACGTGTACCGGGTTGGTCTTCACCAGCCATACGTGGCGATAAATGCCCGCGCCCTCGTAGAACCAGCCATCGCTCAACGTGGCATCCACGCGCACCAGCAGCACATTGCGTCCGCCGGGATTGGCAAAATCGGTCACATCGAAGCTGAAAGGATCGTACCCGCCGCTGTGGCGGCCAATGTAGAAGCCGTTGAAGACGACCATCGTTTCGCGGTAGGCTCCGTCAAACTCGAGGGTGATGCGCTTGTTTGCATCTTCAGCAGGCAGTTCAAGCACGCGCCGATACCAGCCCACGCTGGTATCAGGATACGTGCGGCCGAGTGGATAGAAACCTTTGCTGGTCAGCGCCGGATCATTCACGAAGGGCAGATCGACGGCCCAGTCATGCGGCAGATCCACGGGCTTCCAGTCGTTATCGTCGAATGAGAGCAAACCGGCATTGATAAAGCCGCCGGTCTTCTGGAAGTTGCCTTCGCGGCCGCTGCCTTAGCCGAAGTCTTTCTCCGGGTCGTTGGCGTTGCCGAAGTGGAAGCGCCAGCCAAAATCCAGCAGGAGGCGCTCACGTCCCGCACCCTCCAGGCTTGTTCTGCCCGGGATGGACGAGGCTTGCTGGCCAGAGGAGAGCGGGCCAGAGGCCTCTCCTGTGGCATGCTTTGCGGCCTCGATTGGCGTCATGCCGTGGGCGGCGGCTACCGCTGGTGCCAGCAGGCTGGACTTGAGTACATCGCGGCGTGAAAAGGCTTTCATCTTTCCTCCAGTTGGCGGCCGCTGCACGAGAGGTTGCGCGAACTAACGCACCAGACAGGGGCCAGCTTTTATGCTCGGTTGCAGAGCCCCGCCAGTATAGCGTCTGGTCTGCTACTTTGGCTCTGAGCAAAACTTTTGTTCGCAAACCAATGCTTCCGGGAGGCCGGCCTATGCCCTGCGATCCACAAGAATTACGCCATGTTCCGCTGTTTGAACTGCTTGACGACGATGAAGCGCAGATTCTCGCCGCGCAGATCGAGATACGCCGCTTCTCCGCCCGCCAGCGCATCTTCCGCGCTGGAGATCCCGCAGCTCATGGCTACGTTGTGCTCTCCGGCATCGTCCGCGTCACTACCATTGACGAAGACCAGCAGGAGGTGCTGGTGGACGAGCCAGCGCACGGCGACTTCTTCGGGTTTGCCTCCATGCTTCAGCAAACCGCGCATCAGACATCGGCCATGGCTGCGGAGGAGACGGTGTGCCTGGAGATTGGCCGCGATGATCTTACCGCGCTCATTACCCGCCGTCCCATGGCCGGCATGGACATGCTCACGGTGCAGGCGCGTCAGTTCCACGCTGCGCAAAAGCTGGTTCGCAGCCGGGCCCACCGCAATCCCAACGAGATCATTGAGGAGCGCACCACGTTTGGCGAGCGGCTGGCCGACTCCGTGGCCCGCTTTGGCGGCTCGTGGTACTTCATCATCAGCTTTACTCTGGTGCTTGTGGTCTATACGTCAACCAATGTCAGGTTGGGGCGCGAGGCGTGGGATCCCTATCCCTTCATCCTACTCAACCTATTCTTGTCCATGCTGGCCGCTATCCAGGCGCCGGTGATCATGATGAGCCAGAATCGCCAGGATGCCAAGGACCGCCTGCGCAGCGAACTGGACTTCGAGGTGAATCGCCGCGCTGAGTCGGAGATCCAGGGCAATATGGTTGGGGGGCGGGGAGTGCGAAATCGTGGGTGACACGCTACGCGGCCTTCTCCGACGGCACGCTGACTCCGCTCGAAGACTCGTTCAGTTCCGCGCGGCGCGACCCGGTCAACACGCCCGTGCTTCTGGACCGAGCGGAGCGGTGGGTTTTTAACAAGCAACAGATGTTTGCCGCGACCAACCTCACCATCCTGCTGAATCAGTTTCCCGACAACATCTACGCCATTTCCCTGGACGGGACCGTTGCCTTCGGGCCGACGGAGGTGTTCGACACTGACCACGGGACCACCCTGACCAACTTGCCCTTTTCGACCACGGTGCAGTGTCTGTCCGGCGACCAGACCAAACTGTTCCGTTACGACCCGGCGAGGACGAACGTCGTCGTTTATGACATGGCGGGTATTGCGCCCGTGAACGGGCCAAATCCCGTACCCACGCCCGCGGACGGCGCGGTGGTGAGCCTGTCGCTGTCCAAACTGAACTGGACGGTGTCACCCATCGCCCTGGCGTATGACGTCTATTTCGGAACCAACCAGGCCCAAGTGGCGGGGGCTACGCGGGCTTCGGCGCAATTCCGGGGCCGGGTCGCGTCTCCCAGCGAACCTTTGCCGCAACCGCTCTCGCCGGCGACGAGCTATTTCTGGCGCGTGGACGTGGTCGCTTTTGGCGCGACGAACACGGGCAGCGTCTGGTCCTTCACCGCCTCCACCGTTTCCATCAGCCCCTCGCGGATCAGTTACAGTGCCATTGCGGGTTACAATCCACGAGGTGTGGCACTGGGCCTGACGAGCGCGGTACTGGTGGCATGGTCCGCCGCGGTGACTGGCTCGAACTGGTTGGCGCTGGCGCCGGTCAGCGGTACGGCGCCGGGCACCGCGAACCTCACGTTCAACAGCGCCACCCTGCCGCCGGGCCAGTACACGAACAACGTGGAGTTTACGCTGGGCACGTTGAAGCTGGAGGTGCCGGTGGCGTTGGAGATCAAGCCGCTGAACCTCGTCAAACTAGCGGCCGACCCGGAGCGGCCTTACCTCTACGCGCTGCAGCCGCCGGCGCTGTCCGGCCAGGACGGCTTGCTGCTGTTCATCAACACGACCAACGGCAACATTGACAAAACCCTGACCATTGGCGTCAACCCGACGGACCTGACCGTCAATCATGCCGAAGGCCGATTGTATATTGCCAGTTGGGGAGAAACATGGACCTACGTCGTGGATTTGAATACGCAGACGTTATTGCCACCGCTGAATTTGGGGACGGATGTTTACAAGATCAGCGCCGGGCATTTGGGGCGAATTATCACCGAAGGCGAAGATCAATGGATCGCGGTGAATCTGGTGAATACCGCGACCGGCGCGATCGTCGCCCCGCTTCCGTATCCGGAGAGAGAAGGCGATGGAGTGGCGGATCCGAACGGCAACGTCTATTATCACTGCGACAATAACATTTCCAACGCCCACGTGCACAAGTTCCTCTTAACGAACGATGCGCCGATGGAGGTGGCGGAGAGCAGCCAGCATCCGTATGGGACGCGGAATCTGGTCATGTCCGCGGACGGGAACCGGCTCTTCTGGAACAGTTATGTCTATGACACAAATCTCACCGAATTGAGAGGGGTGGGTACGGAAGTCTATTCGTGCTCCACGGATGGCGCCATCGCCTTCGGCGGCACGCAGGCCTTCGACACCGGCACGGGGCGAGCGATCTATGATCTGCCCGCTACGACCACGGTCTCGGCCGTGGACGGTGCGAATCAGCGCTTCTGGTATTTTAACAGTGCCGCGGGCGCGCTGGCCAGTGTCCCGCTGCGCACCGTCGAACTACCGAGCATCGTGCAACAACCGGCCGCCGACACTCAGGCTGCCGTCGGCCAGCCGGTCGAGTTGAGTGTGGCGGCGAGAGGGCTTGGCGCGCTTTCCTACCAATGGGTCTGGTCGGGAACGAATGTGATTGGAGGCACGAATGCCTTCCTCGCGCTGAACGAGCTGCAGCCGTCGGAACAGGGCGAGTATCAGGTCATCGTTGCCAACGGGTTCGGTGCGGTGACCAGCGCGGTGGCCCACGTGAGCGTCCTGGCCGCGCCTTCGCTGACGCAGCAGAGCGCCAGCGGCGCCGTGCCGGCGGGCGACGCGCTGAACCTGTTCGTCAACGCCGCGGGTTCGTCCCCGATGAGCTATCGCTGGGTTTTTGAGAATGCCACCATCCCGGGCGCGACGAATGCCACCCTGACGATCCCCGACGCGCAGTCCCTCGACGAGGGCATTTATCGCGCCGTGGTGTCCAACCGCGTTGGGTCCGTCACCAGCGCGGTGATCGCGATCCGCATTGCGCCTTCCGGTCCGCGGATCGTGAGTAACCCGGCAACACAGACGTTGCCAGCGTCGTCCGACGCGGTATTCAACGTGGTGGCCAACGGCAGCGAACCGCTCGCGTACCAGTGGTATTTTAACCACGCTCCCATCGCCGGTGCGACGGCCTCGGAGTATCGCGTGAGCGACGCGCAAACTCAGAACGCCGGAAGTTATGCGGTAATAGTGGCCAACTCGCTCGGTTCAGCCACCAGCAGCGTGGCGCCGCTGATCGTGACGCCGATGACCCCCTACTTCGGCACGGAACCGGTTGGGGCCGCGGTCCCGGCCGGCTCGAGCCAAACGCTGAGCGGGGTCGCCAAGGGCTCCGAGCCGATCAGCTACCAATGGCAGCATGCGGCGACGAATATTCCGGGCGCGACGTCACCCTCACTCACCCTCACGAACGTGGGTTTGAGCGACGGCGGAGCGTATGCGTTAGTGGCCTCCAATGCCGTGGGCGTTTCGACCAGCGCCGTGGCGCAAGTGACGGTGTATCAGGAGCCGACGATCGCGGGGTGGCTGACGAATCAAGTCGTTGAGGTCGGCGATGACGTCACTCTCGCCGTGCAAGCCGTCGGCACCCCGACGCTCGGCTACGTCTGGGACTGGAACGGCGTCCCGCTCCCGGGTTCGGCGCCGACGTTGACTCTGGCGCACGTTTCCGTTGCGCAATCCGGTTATTATCGAGTCACGGTCACGAACCAGTTCGGTTCCGCCAGCTCCTCCGCCCGCGTGAGCGTGCTGGGTCTGCCGGCGCCAGTGGTGGCGTGGGGCGATGATTCCGGTGGTCAGACCCGCGTGCCGGACGATCTGACGGACGCGGTGGCCGTAGCCGGCGGCGACTATCACAGTCTGGCCCTGCGCCACGACGGCACGTTGGTGGCGTGGGGGTATGACGGCGATGGCCAAACGAGAGTGCCCACCAACACGCAACGGTTCGTGGCCGTCGCCGCCGGCGGCGCGCACAACCTGGCCCTTCTGGAGAGCGGCGCGTTGGTGGCATGGGGCCGGGATGATCAGGGCCAGACCAACATCCCGGCGGCGGCCAGCAGCAACCTCTTGGCGATAGCGGCGGGCGACGCCCATAGCCTCGCCTTGCTGGCCTCGGGGGCAGTCGTGGCTTGGGGCGACGACACGTTTGGGCAGACGGCGGTCCCGCCGGGCCTGAGCGGTGTTGCCGCCATCACGGCCGGGCGTTTGGACAGCTTAGCCTTGCGCACAAATGGCACGGTGGTCGGTTGGGGGTTTAATGCCTTCGGGCAAAGCACTGCGCCCGCGGGTTTGTCGAATGTCGTCGCCGTCGCCCCCGGCTACCTGCACAGCGTGGCCTTGCTTGCCAACGGCACCGTCATCGCCTGGGGTGACAACACCTACGGCCAAACGAACGTGCCGGCCGGCTTGAC
>DAIDGZ010000161.1 GCA_027452125.1 Acidobacteriaceae bacterium
CGCCGCCCGCTGCCGTATCTCCGGGTTTCATCGCGAAACTCGGAGATCGGCCAGCCGGGAATCTACCCGCCCGTGATCTTGAAGGAATTGAAGAACCGGATGACGTCCTGCTCGCGCCGTGCGCTGTCCGCTGGAAACGTGGCGATCAGCATGTACAGCCGAGGCCCCGCCAGCACCAGACGCGCGCTGAAGACCCCTCCGCCGGCATTGCGCCCGGAGAAATCCCGCATCGGATAGCCCTGCACCGTCCCCCGCGATTCGCTCACCAGCGTGCTCTGTGTACGCGCCAGCGCATCGTTGCGGGCAGTGTCCAGCGTCTGCTCCACCTGGTCCCCGCTGGCCCGCGTCACCGGTGGATGATCCGCCCAGGAGATCGCAAAGGTGGTTTGCGCATCCGGGTTGGCAAAGAGCATCTTCACCTGCTCTGTGCCGCCGCGCTCGTTATAGGCCGGCACCTCAATGCTCTTCACATCCAGCGGCATGTCCACACTGAACCCATCCTGCGATCGGTCCACCGTTTGCCACACAATGTGCGGCGGAGATGGCCCGCTCTGGTCATATTGCATGCCCACCTGCGTGCTGTCCGCCGGCGGACCGCTCAACCCCAGCTTCTGCCGATAGAGGTAGACGAGGACAATGATCCCCACCACCACCGCGATCAGCACATAGAGACGCCACCGTTTCACATTCTCAAGAGTGCCAATTCGCCCCGTGGGATGCAAGCGTAGAGTTCGCCTTCCTGCCGGTGGAGTGCCTTAAAGGTAATCGGATCAGATGTTTTCCGTGCTTGCATACAGCGCATCCCGCTCTCGTCATCACATCCCAGGAGCCGCGCGCCATTTTTTTATTTTTTTGATCAACCCGGCATACAACCCTTGGCGAGGGCTTGCATCTATTTCTATTAACTAGCAGAGGCTTCCCCGAAGATGTCCCCCCAAGATGGTACCAACCTTCTTGAAGGTCCTATTGGACCTCTTCTCTAAAAATCCCACCTGGAACCCTACCATTATCTGCCTCTCGAGCGGGCCCACCGGAAGGTGGGCCCATATGCTCTCTCCCCGCCTGCATTGCGATCCGGCTCAACTAGAATCAGGGGTGACGATGCCGCCTTCTTCCCGCACATCTGCCGATCATGCGTCCCGCTTTCCGCCACCCGCAGCCCATCCCGCGCCCACGCCGCATATTGCCGCCAACGGCGTCCACTGGCTCCCGGTTCCCGCCTGGCAGGATATTCCCTGGCTGATGCACGGCTTCAGCACCCGCAAAGGCGGAGTCAGCCGCGCCTACTGCCCGCCGGACGCTCCCGGCGAGCTCAACCTGAGCTTCACCCCCGCAGACACCCGCGAGGCCGTCCAGCAGAATCGCCGCCTCTTCGTCGAGGCGGTCTCCGGCAACCCGGAAACGCCGCTCCTCACCATCCGCCAGATCCACTCCGGCCTGACCCTGCGCAGCAGCCGTGCCGACCTGGCTCTCGACCCGCCGCACAAAGCCGATGGCCACATCACCGAAGAAACTGGCCTCCTGCTCGCCGTGCAAACCGCCGACTGTATCCCCGTGCTGGTAGCGGATCGTAAGCGCCGCGCCGTCGGCGCCTTCCACGCCGGCTGGCGTGGCACGGTCAAGCGCATCGCCGAACACGGCGTGGGCCGCATGCGCCTGGAGTTCGGCTCGCAGCCGGAAGACCTGATCGCCGCCATCGGCCCCGGCGTCGGCCCCTGCTGCTACGCCGTCGGCGCTGAGGTGCTCACCGAGTTCGAGTCGCAGTTCAGCTACGCCCCGCAGCTCTTCCACCAGGTCTCCGGCGCGGCTCCCGGAGCCACAGCCAGGCACCTCGACCTCATCGAAGCCAACCGCCGCCAGCTCCTCGACGCAGGCATCCATCCCGATGCCATCCACGTCGTCGGCGGATGCACCAGTTGCCACGCCGGCCTCTTCTTCTCCCACCGCGCCGAAAAAGGAAACACCGGCCGCCTGCTCGCCGTCATCGGAATACGCAGGTAACAGAGCAGTATCAGAACGAGCCGCGAGATGCTTAGACACAGGGATACCCAAAAAGCCGGTCCCGCCCCAGGCAGAACCGGCCCTCGCTTCAAGCTATCTTGCTAACCTGCTAACTCGCTGACTCGCTGCTTTCAAGCCATCGCTTCCCGTCCCATCGGCTCAAACACCAGCTGATTCGAGCCGCGATCCACGTCGATTCGCACATGCGCTCCATGCAGCACCTCGCCATCCAGAATCTTCATGGCCAGCGGATCCTGCACCATCCGCTGCAGCGCGCGCTTCAACGGCCGTGCGCCATACGCCACATCCGACCCTGCCGCCAGAATCAACTGCCGCGCCGGCTCCGTCAGCTCCAGTGAGATCGCCCGGTCTTCCAGCAGCTTGCGCAGTTCGTTCAGCCGCAGCTCCAGAATCTGGCTCATCTGCGCGTTGCCCAGCGGACGGTAGATCACAATGTCGTCCACGCGGTTCAGGAACTCCGGCCGGAAGTGCTCGCGCAACACGCGCATCACGCTCTCCCGCGCCATGTCGTACTCGCGCTCCGTCTTCAGCGCCTCGCCCGTCAGCATCGCGGCTCCCAGGTTCGACGTCATGATCAGCACCGTGTTCTTGAAGTCCACCGTGCGCCCCTTCGAGTCCGTCAGCCGCCCATCGTCCATCACTTGCAGCAGCACGTTGAAGACATCCGGGTGCGCCTTCTCAATCTCATCGAAGAGCACCACCGCGTACGGCCGCCGGCGAATCGCCTCCGTCAGTTGCCCGCCCTCGTCATAGCCCACATAGCCCGGAGGCGCGCCAATCAGCCGCGCCACGGCATGCTTCTCCATGTACTCGCTCATGTCGATGCGCACCATGGCCTGCTCATCGTCAAACAGAAACTCCGCCAGCGCCCGCGCCGTCTCCGTCTTGCCCACGCCGGTCGGCCCCAGGAAGATGAACGAGCCAATCGGCCGCTTGGGATCGCTCAGCCCCGCGCGCGAGCGGCGAATGGCATTCGCCATCACCCCCAGCGCCGCATCCTGGCCCACCACCCGCTCGCGCAGCCGCTGCTCCATCTCCACCAGCTTCTTCACCTCGCCCTCCAGCATGCGCGACACGGGAATCCCCGTCCACTTGCTGACGATCTTGGCAATGTCCTCCTCGTCCACTTCTTCCTTCAGCATGCGCGCCACGTTGCCCTCGCCGCTGTTCGCCCCATCCTGCAGCGCGTTCAACTGCTTCAGCTCGTTCTCCAGCCGCGGCAGTTCGCCATACTGGATCTGCGCCGCCCGATCAAGCTGCCCTTTGCGGGTCTGCTCCTCGGCCTCAAAGCGCAACGCCTCAATCTGCTTCTTCAGCTCGCTGATGCGCGTGATGGCATCGCGCTCCGTCGTCCAGCGCGCTCGCAGCGCGGTAATCTTCTCCTTGGTCTCGGACAAGTCCCGCTCCACCTCGGCCATCCGCGCCAGGCTGTTGGCATCCGTCTCCCGCTTCAGCGCCGCCCGCTCAATCTCCAGCGACGTCGCCTCCCGCTCCAGTTGATCGATCTCCGTCGGCACCGAGCCAATCTGGATAGCCAGCGAAGCCGCCGCCTCATCCACCAGGTCGATCGCCTTGTCCGGCAAAAACCGATCGCTGATATACCGATGCGATAGCGTCGCCGCCGCCACAATGGCCGCGTCCTTGATGCGCACATTGTGGTGCGCCTCGTAGCGCTCCTTCAGCCCGCGCAGAATCGCAATCGTATCCTCCACGTTGGGCTCGCCCACAAACACAATCTGAAAACGCCGCTCCAGCGCCGCATCCTTTTCGATGTACTTGCGATACTCGTTCAGCGTCGTGGCGCCAATCGCGCGCAGCTCGCCCCGGGCCAGTGCCGGCTTCAGCATATTGCTTGCGTCAATCGCCCCCTCCGCCGCGCCCGCGCCCACCAGCGTATGCAGTTCGTCGATGAAGAGCACAACCTCTCCGTTCGACTCCTCAATCTCCTTCAGCACCGCCTTCAGCCGGTCCTCAAACTCGCCGCGATACTTGGCCCCCGCCAGCATCGACCCCAGATCCAGCGAAATCACACGCTTGTCGCGCAGGCTCTCCGGCACATCGCCCGAGACGATCCGCCGCGCCAGTCCCTCCACAATCGCCGTCTTGCCCACACCCGGCTCGCCAATCAGCACAGGATTGTTCTTCGTGCGGCGGCTCAGCACCTGCACCACCCGGCGAATCTCTTCGTCCCGCCCAATCACCGGGTCCAGCTTGCCGCGCCGCGCCAGGTCGGTCAGATCCTTGGCATACTTCTCCAGCGCCTGAAACTTGGCCTCGGGATTCTGATCGGTCACGCGCTGCGATCCGCGCACTGCCGTCAGCGCCTTTAGAATCGCCTCCCGCGTGGCTCCCAGCCCCGCCAGCTCCGCCTGCGCCGCCTCCCCCTTCAGGCTCGCGATCCCCAGCAGCAGATGCTCGGTCGAGACGTACTCGTCCTTGAAATTCGCGGCCTCCTTGAAGGCCTGCTCCAGCGCACGCGTCAGCGTCTGGCTCGGGCCGGGCTGCGCCGCGGCGCCAGCCACCCGCGGCAGCTTCTCCTCAAGACGATGCAGATCGCTCTCCAGGCGCTCCGTGGGCACTCCAATCTTCTCCAGCACCGCGGGAATCACACCCTCGCGATCCTCCACCAGCGCCAGCAGCAGATGCACCGGCTGCAACTCCGGGTTGCCATACTCCGCCGCGCGCCCCTGCGCCTGCTGCATCGCCTGCTGCGACTTGACCGTAAATTTGTCCCAACGAATCGCCAT
>DAIDGZ010000162.1 GCA_027452125.1 Acidobacteriaceae bacterium
CTGAACGAGCCTTCACGCCGCGCCGCACTGCGCCTCGGTTTCACTTTTGAGGGCATCTTCCGCCAGCACATGGTGGTCAAGGGCAGCAATCGGGACACGGCCTGGTATTCCATGCTCGACCACGAATGGCCTGCCCGCAAAGCGGCCTTCGAGGCCTGGCTGGACCCGGAAAACTTTGACGCAAGCGGAGAGCAGAGGGCCCGCCTCTCTGCGGCGGGCCCGAGCTAGCGCGCCGGTACGCCGATCGTCACGTGCTTGAGCTAATTCCCGGCTGCCCCAGAGGCGGAAAACACAACCGTCTGCTGGTCAGCCTCAATCACCTCCTGATAAAAGCCCTGCAAAGCGGGAAGGTCTTGCGCTGGCAGCAGAACAAAAGATTGCGCGAAGATTCTCTTCACGTCTAGTACTCCTGCTCCTGCCTGAACCTTGACGACCATCGCCGCATGGCCCGGCCACGGTATTTGCTGGCTCTGGGGTGCGCTTGCAACGGAAAATCCGGCAGGCAGATGGAAAACAGCGTCGTCGATCTGCTGCCCCGCATACTTCATGGCAATCGGTTGGGTTCGACTTTTTTGGTTAGCCAGCGTGGTTAACTTCTGCGATGCAAAAAAGAAACTGGGGACCTCAAGCCCCTTACTATCGGGCTTAGCCAACTGGCCGGCGATTTGCGCCACGACCTCGAAGTAGCCATTTGTCGTGTCGATTCCATGAATCTGCCGAACCGTTGCCGAAACGCCCGTTGGTAAGGACTCAGCGAGAACTTCGTTGAGTCCGCTCACCACTGCCTGACTCCCCTCGCTGAGATTTATCTGCCTCCAGTGCAAGGCGAAAGGTCCATTCATGAGCAGCTTTACCGAACCGGTCACTCCCCCCTTGGGGTCAAGAGTCAGGTCCGCCAGGCGGGCACTTACGGCATCTTTCAGGTTATTCGGAGGCGTAGTCGCGCTGGCTGTCGTGCCGTTTGCGGTCTCCAGCAGTCCGCCGCAGAGTGTGTGTGCCCAGTGCAAGTCGCCGAATGGAAGCATCTTCTGCCCAGGATCAAGAAAAACATCCCCAGCCGCAGAGTGAAAAACGACGATGAGCGCTGGGAGTTGGTCGATAGCCAGATAATTTGGGTCAAAGAACATGCGGCGGCGATCATTGATGCGCATGGCGCTGACGTGAAGTCCTGCAGCGCGAGCCAAAGCGAGGTAGACCACCGCCAGTTCGCTCGGAGAACCTCCCTTCCCTGCCCAGACGGCTTGCGCATTCCTGGGAGTTCCAGCTCCGCCGAGTTGTTCTGCGCCTTCTCCACTCCCTGCAACAAATGCTGTATTGGTGAGCGCCTGCACGGCATCATAGAGCTTGCGCGCCTTTTCATCTTCGGTGGTTGCGCCGGCCGTCAACTGGGCGGCGGCAGCCTGCAGGTCGGCGGACGGAGCCGCTGCTTGATCCACCTCCTTGGACCACCGTTTCCCTTCCGCGGCCCAGAACGTATCCGGGGCGAGATAGGGCGTGAAGTAGAAGCGGACCGAATATCGCGTGTTGGCCTCAGGCGGAGCGTCTGCCTCTGCAACAAAAGCGGGAACATCAACGAGGTCCAGCGTGTAGTCCTGTTTGGGGCTTACCTGGACCTGTGCACCCGCAGGGAGATGCGCGGAGAAGAGAATGTAATGAGCAATCTCCCCATCCACGATCCGGGTGATGCTCAAGTTGCCGATTACGTTCCGCTCTTGATCGCCTAAAGGGTTGTAGTAGAAGTGCTCTTTGTGGGCAAAAAGATCCGGCTGCACGTTCCAGAAGGGCACAGCGGATGCGAGCGCAGAGTTCTGAAACTCCTGCTGGCCAGGCGTAACGCCAGTGACGAGTGCATCGCCGATCGCCAGCGTCCACCTGTACTCGAGTATGCTGCCTACCGAAGCAGCCGGCATCGTGATGTAGTGCGTACCATCGTTCCGGCTCTGAATGGCGCTTGATGGGGAGTTGATCGGGACAATCTTACCATCGGGATGGATGGTGCGCGCCTCAATCACGAGCCCATGGCCACTTGCTGTTCTTGGCACCACAACATCCGCCCGGTTGAGGCCGTCTTCGGTGAGAATCTTGATCCGTACATACTCGCTGATGAAGTGATTGAAGTTGTCTGTGACCTCTTCCCGGTACAGAATGACAGCCGGTGCGCCGGGCGCCTTCGCATCGGAGGTCATTGCGAGTTCATCGATAGTGGGGTCTTTGAACTTCTGAGCATGAGACGCCAGCGGAATCAAGGCAAGAAGAAACAACAATCCGCACACACACCTGCGGCATGACACCATCTGAATCGGCATCATAAACGTCCTCCGAAGAATGTCTTGAAAGGCGGAATAAGCCTAGCAGATTACTGGGTGCAGGCGACGTGATCTGCGCTGCAAGATGGCGCAGAGAAGAACGCCGCCCGGCTCGGGGCGGCGTCTTCAGCGGATGCGACGGGAATCAGTTGCCGGCCCCAGTGTCAATCTTCATGCCATAGAACGATTTCCGCACGAAGAACATCGACACGAGAAAGAAGACAACCGCCAGGCCGCTGGCGAGCATCGGGTTTTGGGCGCTCAGGGTCACCGCCAGCTCG
>DAIDGZ010000163.1 GCA_027452125.1 Acidobacteriaceae bacterium
GACGATGGAGACCCTGCCCCGGCTCTCCATGCCCTGCGGGCGTCCGCGGCGTCCGCTCAGGTCGCCCATGATGGCTCCGGCAAACTCTTCGGGGGCCTCGATCTCAACTTTCATGATGGGCTCAAGAAGGGCGGGCTTGCAGACCTCCATAGCTTTCTTGAAGGCCAGGCGGCCGGCGGTTTTGAAGGACATTTCGTTGGAATCGACATCGTGATAGCTGCCGTCGTAGACGACGACTTTGAAATCGACGACGGGATAGCCGGCGAGATAGCCGCGGGCGGCCGCTTCGGTGATGCCCTTCTCAATAGCGGGAATAAAGTTTTTGGGAATGGCGCCCCCGAAGATCTCGCTGGCGAACTCGAAGCCTGTGCCGCGGGGCTTCGGCTCCATCCTTATCTTGCAGTCGCCGAACTGGCCGTGACCGCCGGATTGCTTCTTGTGGCGGCCGTGCGCCTCACCCTTGGCGCGGATAGTTTCAAGGTAGGGGACCTTGGGCGACTTGAGTGTGACCTCAGCGTGGTAGCGCTTTTTGAGGCGGCTGACGATGGCTTCAATATGCGGCTGGCCGGCGCCGGCGATAAGGAACTCATTGGTCTGCGGATCGCGGAAGAAGCGGATGAGCAAATCCTCTTCCATGAGCTTGTGGATGGCGGGGGCCAGCTTATCCTCGTCGGCGCGGCTCCTGGGCTCGATGGCGTAGGTCATGGCGGGTTCGGGGAGAGCGGCGAGGGCGACCTGCATTTCTGCATCCTTCTGGCCCAGTTTGTCGCCGGTGAGGGTGTCGCGCAGCTTGGCCACGGCACCGACATCGCCGGCGTGCAGCTCTGGCACCTCCGTGGGTTTACGGCCCTGGATGACGCTCAGGTGGGAGAGCTTTTCCTGGCCGCGGCGAGTGTAGTTCTCCAGCATGGCATCGTTTTTGACTACGCCACTGATGACCTTGAAGAAGCTGATACGGCCTGCGAAGGGATCGGTCATGGTTTTGAAGACGAGCAGGCCGAGGGGCTCGTTGTCGTCGACTTTGCGCGATCCCGCGGCGGATTCGCCGTTTCCATTGGCGGCAAGAATGGTGACGGGGAAGGGTGCGCGCTCAATGGGCGCAGGGGCGTAGACCTTGAGGAAGTCCAGCAGATGGTCGGTAGCGATGTTGCCCAGGCCGCTGGCGAAGAGCACCGGGAAGATGCGATCTTCGCGGATGGCCTCATGCAGCGCGGCGATGAGGTGGTCTTCGGGGATGGTGCCTTTCTCGAAGAACTCCTCCATCAACTCATCTTTGCCTTCGGCGACTAACTCGACCAGGGCTTCGTGGGCCTCCTTGGCCTGTGCGGCCAGGTTGGCGGGGATTTCAGCGGTGACCTTGCCGCGGCCGTCGCCGCCGGGCGTGTAGTGGTAGGCCTCCATGGTGACCAGATCGACGACGCCGTGGAAGCCGCCGGCATCTACGATGGGCAACTGGACGGGGACACAGGTGCGGCCCCAGCGCTCGTGCAGATCTTCGATGAGGGCACTGAGGCCACCACCGCCACCGGCCTTGGGATGATCCATCTGGTTGATGACCACGATGCGGGGAATCTCGGCCTCTTCGGCAAAGCGCCAGACGCGCTCGGTGACCGGCTCCACGCCATTCTGGGCGTTCACCAGCACCAGGGCCGACTCCACGGGCAGCAGCGCGGCGCGAGCTTCGTGGGTAAACATATGGAAGCCGGGGGTGTCGATAAGGTTCATTTTGGCGCCCTGCCACTCGGCATAGGCGAGGGCATTCTGCATGGTCATGCCGCGGGCTACTTCCTCTTCGTCATAGGCGGTTGCGGCGGAGCCATCCTCCACGCGGCCCTGGGTTGCGGTCATCTTGGCGGCATGCAGCAGCGCGGCGACGAGCGTGGTCTTGCCGCAGTGCGCATGCCCCAATACAGCTACGTTGCGGATCTCACTTCCCTGGTACGTTTTCATGGTGCTTCTCCTTTCGGGGTGGAGGGGATGCGATGTGGAGCGCGCGAAAGACGGGCGTGCCCGGCCAGTGGTCCAGCAGATGAAGCGTGAAGCGGGTGGATGTCGAGAGGGGATCGAGGGCTGTGGGCAGGGACTGCGGAAGGGCGTCGCGGAGGGCGTCGAAGGGGCCGGATTGGAGCACCGCAGCTGCGGGTCTTCCGTCTGCCTCGTCCATGAGGATGATCCCAGGCAGGCGCAAGGCGGAACGATTGGGGACGAATCCGCCCGGCACGCCTTACTAAAGAGGGGATGCTATCACATGCGGATTGTGAACGTCCTGTGACATGGCGCACACGGAGATGAAGAAAAGAGAAGGCCGCGCCCGCTGGAACAGGCGCGGCCGGATGGAAGCGGCTACTGGACAGTCAGCGTGATGTTGCTGGTGGCTGTGGTGGCTCCCGAAGCGCCGGTGATGGTGATGGTGTACGCGCCAGTCGTGGTGCCGGCGATGCTGCCGCCTCCGCCGGTTCCGCTACTTCCGCTGCCACCACCGCAGGCGGTGAGGCAGGCAAAGATGCCGAGCAGCGCGAAGATGCAGAGGAGTCCGCGCCGAATGTGGCGGCGTGTGGGAAGGAAGAGCAGCAGGAGACCGGCGAGGGCGGCTCCGCTTGCTGGCAGCCAGGGCGAGCCGGGGCGGGTGGGGAGCGCCAGCGCAGCTGAAGCGGCCGTGGTGGTGATGGTGAGTGTGGCGGCTTTGGCGTTGGCGTCTGTGATCGAGACCGGGCTGGTGGAGCCGAAGCTGAGCGTTGGCGCGTATTGCGCGCCGGCGGGACTACTGATGATCTGTGCAGAGAGGCTGACGCTGCCGGTAAAGCCGCCGCTGGGTGTGACAGTGATGGTGGAGGTGTTGCTTGTGGCAGCGCCGCGCGTGACCGTTACGTTTGTGCCGGTAACGGTGAAGGTGGCTGGCGCTGCGGTTGCCGTGGTGAAACTCTGAATGGTTCCGCTGACTGTGGCTGCGCTGTTCTGGGCTACGGCTCGGAAGTAGTAGGTGGTTCCAGCGGTGAGGCCGGTAAGGCTGGCGCTGAAGAGCACTGAGGTGCTGCCCGAGCCGATGTCCTGCGAGGGGGTCTGAGTGGCGCCGCTGAGCGTGGCGCTGGTGCCATAGAGAAACCAGACGTGGGTATCTGCCCCACCGGTGAAGGACGAGCCGTTGAGTGTGGCGGTAGTGGAGGTGATGGCTGTAGCTCCGCCGGTGAGCGGTGCGGGCGGCTGCGGCGAGGCAGTGGTGACGGTGACAGTGTTGGATCCCGAGGCAGTGTTATAGGTCGCCGAACTTGTGGAGTCGGGCGTGTAGGTAGCGGTCAGGGTGACCGTTCCGGTGGCCAGCGATCCGGCTGGGATGATGATCGTAGCGCTGCCACTGCTCAGGGTGGTTGCGGCGGAGGCGTAAGAGCCACTGGTGAGGGTGATTGTGCCGGTAGGTGTGGGGGAGCCACTGACCATAATGGTTACGCTGAGCGACTGTGCTGTGGTGATGCTGGAGGATGCAGGCGTGACGGTAACGGCAGGGGTGATCTTGTTGGCGTAAGAGGTCAAAAACGCCTGCACGTCCAGCGAGCCGAGGCCGGTGACCTCGTCGTAACCGGCGCCGATGGCATAGCCGGCCTGTCCCCCGCTCAGGCCGCTGGGGCCGGGGATGCTGTTGTTGCACATGCTGGGGGTGCTGAGGATGCAGGAGGAGAGGCCGCTGGTGGCGAGGGTGGTGTCGTGGAAGGCCGAGGGGGCATTTTGCGCTGTGGCGTAGATGCCGGGATTCAGATTGCCTTGTGCGCTGCCCAGCTTCTGGTTGAGCAGAGCGGCGATGCCAGCCATACCGGGAGCGGCTGCCGAGGTTCCAGAGAAGTCAGTGAAGGAGAAGGAGCTTGAACTGGTGACGCAACTGGCACCTCCGGCGGCGAAGCATCCGAAGTAGCCGTCATGGCCTGCGGCGGCGAAAGAGACATCCGGGGTATAGCGGCCGGAGCGGGCTGAGGGTACGCCGGTTCCCGTTTGCCAAGCGGGTGTGGCGATGACGGTGCTGACGCCGCCGCCGCTGGCAGCCACCGTGCTGGTGCTTCCGTTCCAGGACTCGTTCCATGCGCCCTCGGGAATGTAGCTGCGTGCGGAGGCAAGGCCGGTGCCGTTGCTGGAGTTCCAGTAGGTGGAGGTATTGGCGGTGTCGTTGAACTGAGTCCCGCCGACGCAGGTGGCGTACTGCGAGGAGCAGATGTAGTTGGGGCTATTGGGCTGGGGATTTGTGGGCGGCGTTGTGAAGGAGGTGTCACAACCGGAGGCGCCGGAGTCGCCCGAGGAGACGAAGACGGAGATGCCTTCAGAGGCGGCCTGCTGGAAGAGGGTGTTCCAGTAGCTGACACCGGAAGGCCCTGCGCCGGACTCGCAAGCGCCGAAGCTGATGGTCATGATCTGAGCGGGGACCGGCGAGGTCTGCACCAGATATTGCGCGTCGGCGCCGATGCCATCGTTCGAGCCGGATGAAGAGGAAACGACAAGGAGCAGATTGGCTCCGGGGGCAGTGCTGCCGGAGCGCTCGACATCGAGGGTGGCCTCGGATTGTCCTCCTGTGCAGTCATTGGTGCAGGAGGGCGGTGAGGTATAGGCAGAGCCGGGGTCAATGCCGCCGAAGCTGGTGGGGACTACCTGCGTGGGATTGGGAAAGGTGCTGCCGGTCTTCTGGCGGAAGTTATCCAGGTCGGCGGTATAGATGCGTGACCAGCCCACGATGCCGATGGTCTGCCCGGCGCCGGTGTAGCTGACGGGCACATTGTAGATGGTATTGAAGTCGGCCGGTGCAAGGTAGTGATTGCCGGAACTGCTGCTGGTGAGCTGTGGAGCCGCGGCCTGCTGCACCGTCATGCTGTGCTGAGGTTGTTCGTTGATGGAATAGAGGCCACGAACGGCGCGGATGGCTGGAGCGAGCGCTGCCGGGATCATCGGGTCGGAGTTCACTGAGATGCGCTGCTCGCCACGCACGCTGTAGAGATGCAGTTCCGTGTGGAAGGCGCTATCGATCGCGGATGCAGCACCGCCGAAACCTACGAACATGCGGCTGGGCGCTACCCAGTTCACATGAAGCCCCTGTGACTGCAGCCAGGCAGTAACGGCAGCCAGGTCAGCGTCTGAGAGGCCGAAGCGCTGGCCTACCTCTTCGGGCGTGAGCCAATGGTGATAGTTGGGGGAGTCAGGATTCTGCTGGTCGGCAAGAAACTGTGCGAATGCCTGCTGTTGCTGGGCGGAGCGCGCCAGCACCAAGGTCAGCCCCTCGAGGGCTTTGCCGGCCGGCACGGCACCGAGACTGTTGGCTGGCGTAGCCCATAGGGGATGGTGATTGGCCAGCGGCTGCAACTGTCCTGTGTCTACGGCGCGGGTGACAAGATTGGGAGTCTGCGCGAAGGCATGCGGCGCGTACGGAAGCAGTGTGAACACAACCGCGCATGTGAGGCATGCGGAGAGGAGGCTTAGAGGATTACGCAATGCTTTGACGACAGGCCGAAGATTCAACCGTGGGGGGACGTTCATGACACTCTCCGCAATTTTTGCCGACGTAGCTTGCCGTACCACAGCAAGGGAGTTCTCAGATGGTATCGGGCGAGAGTGCGGGATGCAACAGGATGTTCGAGGCGAGATTGCGAAGAAGGTGGGATGGAGAGAGCGGCTTTGGGATATTCCCTGGCAGGGAATATCCCTTCAAATTGAACCAGAAGGACAAACTCAGTTTGCCCGGGTCAGAGCTTCAGTTACGGCCTCTGGCCGGCGGGCAATCACCGTGAGGTACGCGCGCGCCGCGCGATCGGGGCGGCGACGGCCCTGTTCCCAGTCCTGCAAAGCGCGCAGGTCCAGAGCGAATTTCTTTGCAAATTCGGCGCGGCTCAATCCGGTGGTTGCGCGCACGGCGCGTACGTCAACCTCGGGTAACAGTGGAACGGCATGCACCGCTGCGGGTTGCATCTTGCCCTCGGCAATTGCTGTAACTTCGCGCATGGCTTCCACCAACTCGCTGGCGATGTTCTTCCTTTTCACACTTTCCTCCTTGCTTGTGCGGCGGCTTTGATTGCAGCGGCAAGAGCGGCGACCTCCCGCTTTTGCTCCGCGGTCAGATTAACCTGCTCGTTCTTCCCATACAGAAGAATTGCGTAGAGCGGAGATTCGCAATCGTAGTAGTAATAGACCGCACGCACTCCTCCTGACTTACCTTTACCTCGGGCGGCAAATCGCACCTTGCGCACACCGCCTGTGCCCGGAATCTCATCCCCGGCCTCAGGATGCAGAGCCAGTGAGAGGATTAATGCGTCGTATTCTTCCCGGCTGAGCAATTTCTGTGCACGGCGCGCGAACGAGCTGCTTTCAACCACCGTCAGAAATCGCATAGGCACGTATTCACTATGCGGCAATGCCGCACTGCCGTCAATCGATTGATTGCAGGTTAGAGCCCTGGTAATATATAAATGTTACTAAAGTAATGTGAAAGGTGTTTAGACTGTGCGACAACGATCTTTGGAACTGCTGCTGGAAAAGATGGTCGCCACTATCGAGAGTCTCAGCCGCCACACTGCGCACTCGATATCAAGCGGCGATCCCATTCGCGTGATGGATGAAGAACCCGGATCTGCTGCCATTGCTGGAGAGATCAGGGGGCAAGCACTAGAGTTACGCAGGCTATGGCAACAATGCAGGGGCGGATTGTGATGGCCGAATCCCGCTGGGCAATTGGAGAGGTGTAAGTGAAATGGGCGCCGAAATGGCACCCATTTGATTCGCGATCTAGATGGTTGCCGAGGCGGGAAGGATCTCTTCCACATCGACCCACTGCGTGGGGTAGTTGCCGGTGTAGCAGGCGGTGCAGTAGCCCATACGCTCGCTGGCGTCGCAGCACTTGAGCAGGCCATCCAGCGAGAGGTAGGCAAGGGAATCAGCCTCAATGAAGCGGCGAATCTCTTCGATGGACTGGTTGGCGGCGATCAGGTCGCGCTTGCTGGGGGTATCTACACCGTAGAAGCAGGGAGAGGTGGTTGGCGGGCAGCTGATGCGGAGGTGTACTTCCTTGGCACCAGCGCCGCGCACCATGCGGACGATCTTGCGGCTGGTGGTACCGCGGATGATGGAGTCATCGATGAGGATGACCCGCTTGCCCTCCAGCAGATTGCGCACAGGGTTCAGCTTGAGGCGCACACCGAAGTCGCGGACGCGCTGTTCCGGCTCAATGAAAGTGCGACCAACATAGTGATTCCGGATGAGACCGAGGCGGAAGGGGATACCGGCTTCCTCGGCATAGCCGAGGGCGGCGGTGACGCCGGAGTCGGGCACGGGGACGACGACATCGGAGGGCACATGCGACTCGCGGGCAAGCTGGCGGCCCATCTGGTCGCGGCTCTCCTGCACCCAGCGGCCGAAGATGCGCGAATCGGGCCGGGCAAAGTAGACGTGTTCAAAGATGCAACTGGACTGCGGGACGCCGGTGGCAAACTGGCGGCTGGTCACTCCGTCCTGGCTGACCATGACCAGTTCGCCGGGATTGACGTCGCGGATGTACTCGGCGCGCAGCAGGTCAAAGGCGCAGGTCTCGCTGGCGAAGACGATGGTGTCAGGCCCCTCGGAATTGCGGATGCGCCCCATGGAAAGCGGGCGGAAGCCGCGCGGGTCGCGAGCCGCGAAGATGCGGTCTCGGGTCATCATCACGATGGAGAAGGCGCCATCCACCTGGGCGAGCGAATCGGCAATCGCGTCGACCAGCGTCCCGGCCTGCGAGTGCGCGATGAGCTGCACAATGATCTCGGAGTCCGAAGTGGTCTGGAAGTAAGCGCCGGCGCGCTCCAGCCGGGAGCGCAGGTTACCCAAGTTGACCAGGTTGCCGTTGTGGGCAATGGCGATGAGTCCCTTGGTGGAGTCTACGCGGATGGGCTGGGCATTGAGCAGGGCAGAGTCGCCGGTGGTGGAGTAGCGGGTGTGGCCGATCGCCATCTGACCGGGCAGCTTCTGGAGGACGTCATCGGTGAAGATTTCGCTGACCAGGCCCATGCCCTTGATGTTGGCCAGATGGGAGCCGTCGGCGGTGGCAATGCCGGCTGACTCCTGCCCGCGATGCTGCAGGGCGTAGAGCGCCAGGTAAGCCTGACGCGCGGCGTCGGGGTGGCCGTGGATTGCGGTAACTCCGCATTCTTCACGGAGTTTTGGATCTTCCTCAGGGAAGGGAACGGAACTGTTTTGAACCGCACCCTCCGTGGCCGGCGTGTCGGGGACGCCGGGAACTCCCTGAAACAGAAGCTGCGTCATGCATGGACCTCTTCATGCAGATTGTCTTCCAGGGCAGTTGCCCAGGACTGGCAAAGCGAATCAAGTGTAGCGGAGATGAGCGGCTGTTTGTAGACATTGATTTCCAGACGGTCGCCGCCGGTGACACCAATGCGCGCGGCGTAGTATCCGTACTGGTCAGCCAGCTCTTCAATATTTTCAAGCTGTGTTGCGTCGGCGGTGACGAAGACGGTGGAAGCTGGCTCGGCAAAGAGGCCGAAGAGCGGGTGCGCCATCAGGGACTGCTCCTGCTCCACGGTAGCGCCGATGCCCCTGGCAAAGGCCGCCTGCGCCAGAGCGACTGCAATGCCGCCGTCGGTGATGTCGCGCGCGGAGTGGATCAGCTCGCGCTCAGCCAGCAAACGCAATAGTGTGTGCAGATCTGCCTCGGCTTCGAGATCGAGCGGCGGAGGCTGGCCCCATACGCCGCCGAGCACGACCTTGGCGTACTCTGAAGACCCGAAGGTGGCCAGTTCCGCGCTTGCGGTGGCCTCGGTTTCAGCCGCGTCCTCAGGATGCAATGCTGTGGGAGTACCAAGAACCGGCGCGTAAGGGTCAGCGGAGCTTTGCACCAGTTCGTTGGGATAGGGAACCTTGAGGTTGGGATCGGGCTCCTGACCGGACGGGATGGGCCACAGCAGCACGATGGCGTCGCCGTTGCGCTGGAAGTGTGCGGGCACGGCCTTGGTGACATCCTCGAGAATGCCGACGATGCCCAGGACCGGAGTGGGATAGATGCCCTCGCCGCGAGTTTCGTTATATAAGGATACGTTGCCGCCGGTGATGGGGGTGCCGAGTGCGGTGCAGGCTTCGGCGATGCCGTCAATGGCGGTGGAGAGCTGGGCCATGATCTCCGGCTTTTCGGGGTTGCCGAAGTTGAGGCAGTTGGTGGCAGCTACGGGTTCCGCACCGCTGAGGGCCACTTTGCGGGCAGCCTCGGCCACGGCATGCTTGGCGCCCAGATTGGGATTCAGGTAGCACCAGCGGCCATTGCCATCCAGAGCCATGGCCAGACCGCGCTCGCGACCTTCACTGCCTGTGCCCTTGATGCGCATCACGCCGGCTTCGCCGCCCGGACCCTGCACGGTGTTGGTTTGCACCATGCTGTCATACTGCTCATGGACCCAGCGCTTGGAGCAGACGTTGGCGCTGGCCAGCAGCTTCTTCAGGTCCTCGGTGTAGTCGCGATCCTCGTCCATCGCCACCTGCACGTGCTCCGGTGGATCGGCCGGCAGCGGACAGGTCCACTCGCCCACAGGACGGTGATAGAGCGGGGCGTCGTCGGTGAGCGATTCGTTGGGGATATCGGCAACGAGTACGCCATGGTGGCGGATGCGCAGGCGCGGCTCCGGCTTGACCGTGCCGCAGATGACCGCATCCAGACCCCACTTGGCGAAGACTTTGAGCACTTCATCTTCCCGGCCCTTTTCGGCCACCAGCAGCATGCGTTCCTGGCTTTCGCTCAGCATGATTTCGTAGGCGCTCATGCCGGTTTCGCGCTGGGGGATCAGGTCCAGCTCTACGTCCAGGCCGACGCCGCCGCGCGCGCCCATTTCGCAGGTGGAGCAGGTGAGGCCGGCGGCGCCCATGTCCTGGATGCCTACGATGGCGCCGGTCTTCATCGCCTCAATGCAGGCCTCGAGCAGCAGCTTTTCCATGAAGGGGTCGCCCACCTGGACGTTAGGCCGCTTCTGCTCCGAGCCTTCCTTGAACTCCTCGCTGGCCATGGTGGCGCCGTGGATGCCGTCGCGGCCCGTTTTGGCGCCTACATAGATGACAGGGTTGCCGGTGCCGGTGGCCTTGGCATAGAAGATTTCGTCTTTGCGCACCATGCCCAGAGCAAAGGCGTTGACCAGCGGGTTGCCGCTGTAGCAGGGCTCGAACTTGGTTTCGCCGCCGAGGTTGGGCACGCCAAAGCAGTTGCCGTAGCCGGCAATACCGCTGACCACGCCCTCCACAATACTGTGGTTCTTATGGACGAGCTGCTGGTCGTCTGCGTTGCGGACGCCGTCCTGCTCGATAGGGCCGAAACGCAGGGAGTCCATCACCGCCAGCGGCCGCGCGCCCATGGTAAAGATGTCGCGCAGGATGCCACCCACACCAGTGGCTGCGCCCTGGAAGGGCTCAATATAGCTAGGGTGGTTGTGGCTTTCAATCTTGAAGGCGCAGGCCCAGCCGTCGCCGACGTCGATGATGCCGGCGTTTTCGCCCGGCCCCTGTACGACGCGGTCGCTCTTCGTAGGCAGCCGTTTCAGGTGCACTCGGCTGGACTTGTAGGAGCAGTGTTCGCTCCACATCACACTGTAGATGCCAAGCTCAGTGAGCGAAGGCACACGACCCAGGGCAGCAAGGATGCGCTCGTACTCATCCGGGGTAATGCTGTGCTGTGCCAGCAGTTCCGGAGTTACGTTTACCGGGGCAGGGACGGCTGCAGAAGAGGCAGAGGTCATCACGGCTATCTATATTGTCGCATGGCATTCATCATTGCCAGCCGAGAACACGGATGTGGAAAGAAGGGGTGAAATTTACTCCACGACTGCGAAGAAGAGTTGATCAATCCTGATCCGGTTCACTTGACCAACTTGCTTCTGCGAGTTTCTCCATGGGGGCACTGCGCCAGGACGGATCATTCCTTGCCTGCTTCCAGGCACTGTGCGTGCGCCAGAGGAGGGTCGAATTTTGAGCATGTTCCCGACTTTTCAGTGCAGATAGCGTCGCGGATCGATGTGATTCATGGCTCGGGCAGTCTCTGCCGGCTGGCGTGACCCTCACGGCGATAGGTGCGCATCCACAATCTATATCCGATCCCAGATGGCACTCGCACACACAGGCGTCTGAATCTCCGGTTCTGTGCGGCCGGGCATTCCCGCACGAGGGGATGTTCATTGATTTGAATTTGTTCGATGTAGGTTGATTTCATTAAGATAAACAAAATAAATATGTTAATCGCGTTTTCTGCTTTTGCATGGTATGCGCCACTGCCTGCAGGGATGCGAACGGGCATGGCGGACCTGGGTAAGGCAGAAGAGCGCATCATTCAGGTGACGATTTCAGGGGCGGAAGCGACGCAGGGCGCCAATCGGGCACGTATAGCTGTAGCAGGGGGTGAATATTTATGAATTATTGCGAAGCATTGAGACTCAACATGCATATAAAAGATTGACAGTGAATCCATGTGACGCGTATCGTGAGCTTGGCTTTGCAGGTAAAGGGCGCATTGGTGTGTGGTCTGCGTTGATTACCGAAGTTGCAACGGAGAAACCAGATGTTATTGCTGGGAGCCCTCGCGCTCAATTACACGTGGTCCAAGACGCTGGATTTGGTCTGCGATGGATATTTCGCAAGTTTGAGATCAGGCAGACCACCCCGGAGCGTTGAGCAGAGGAATTCAGTGTTACCAATACGCCGGTTCGTGGGACTCCGGGCAGTACGCTGAATCGTCCAACCTTTGGCCAGATATCCTCAACTGCAAGCACACAGAGCGAACGACAGTTTGCCGCGAAGTTTTATTTCCAGTCTCCGGATCGCATAACGCTTCGGAGCCCTACAGTGCTTGATTCTCCGCATGCAATGCATGGAGAGAGTGAAGTACATTCCCATGGGTACCGTGTACGTGTATGTTCGTTGCCTGAGCCGAGCATGCACTGCGGCCAGCATAAGAGGAGAACCAAGAATGGATCGCAGGAAGTTCATGGAGTTCATGGCAGCTGGTGTGGCCGGGGGAGCGCTTCCGGCTTCTGCAACCGCGTCGCAGGCGGAAGCGCGCAACAGCGGCAACAAACCGAATTTTGTATTTATCATTTGCGACGATCTGATGTTTCGTACGATTCACTCGCTGAATAATCGCGAGGTCCACACCCCCAACATTGATAGGCTTGTGGCTCGCGGCTGCGCCTTTACGCACAGCTTTCATCAGGGATCGTGGAGTGGCGCTGTGTGCATTGCCAGCCGCACCATGCTTAACAGTGGATTGACAGGTTTTCGCGCAGAAGAAGGAGTAGACCAGGTGCACACCTGGGGGCAAACGCTGGGCAATGCAGGCTACGACACGTATATCAGCGGCAAGTGGCATCTAGATACAACAGTTCTGGCCAGGAGCTTCAAAGAGATGGGGCCGGTAGCGCCCGGCATGCTTGTGTCTACGCCGATCGATGGAGCTGCCTATGATCGTCCGCGGCCGGGCGATACATGGGAGCCATGGGATGAGTCCCTCAAAGGGCACTGGATTCATACTGGGCTTTGGAAGAACGAGACGCCGGATCGCATTCAACATGCGGACGCGTTGTATACCGACTGCTTTGTCGACCATTTGCTGAATAAGGCAGCCAAGCGAGATGCACC
>DAIDGZ010000164.1 GCA_027452125.1 Acidobacteriaceae bacterium
AATTGCCCCATACTTCGTTGTCGTCCTTGCCTTGGAGTCACCAAAGTCTTCGTCCTCCGCCTCGTCTGAGGCAATTTTCCCGCGCAACGCCCGCCATTCGGGTAGTGTGAACAGGCCCTAGTTCTTCCGCTCCACCAGAAAACGCGCAACCGCCTTCAGGCCATCGGCGCGGCTGCCATAGGGCTCCAGCGCGGCAAAGGCCTCTTCAATCAGCCGGGCAGCATCGCGCAGACTCTGGTCAATGCCATACACGGCTGGCCAGGTCGCCTTCTCCGTGGCCAGATCCTTGCCCGCGGTCTTGCCTAGCTTGGCGGAGTCCTCGGTCAGGTCCAGCACGTCGTCCACAATCTGGAAGGCCAGCCCCGCCTTGCGTCCAAACAGGTCCAACCGCGCCACATCCTCCGCCGCCGCTCCTGCGTAGACGCCGCCCGCCACCACGCTTACGCGGATCAGCGCGCCGGTCTTGGCCCGGTGAATCGCATCCACCAGTTCGGGCGTGGGCTTCTTGTGCTCACTTTCAATGTCCAGCACCTGCCCGCCGATCATGCCCTCCACCGTGCCGGTGGCGTTGGCCACCAGACCGATAATCTTCACCGCTGCCTCGGCTGGGCACTGCAACCCGGCCAGCACCTCGTAGGCGCGCGTCTGGAGCGCATCCCCGGCCAAAATGGCGATGGCCTCGCCAAAGGCCACATGGCACGTCGGTTTGCCGCGGCGCAGGTCGTCGTTGTCCAGCGCCGGCAGGTCATCGTGAATCAGCGAGTAGGTGTGCAGCATCTCGATCGCCGCGCCCAGCTGTTCAATCCCCTTGGGCAGCGCCCCTGCAATCGTAATGCCCGCCTGCATCGCCAGCACCGGCCGCAGCCGCTTGCCTCCGGCAAACACAGAGTGGCGCATGGCGCCGTGGATCGACGCAGGAACGGTCTCAGCGCTGGGAATCAGCTCTTCCAGCGCGCGGTCCGTCAGCTCCAGACCTTCCTGGATCAACGATTTTACGGTGGCTTCCATCGTCTTCAATCATAGCGCAGGGCGCGCCGGCTCAGGCTGCCATAAATCAAGCAAAAACAAGGCGATTTGCCCCGTCCGGTTATGGCGTCAACCGCAGCGTATGGCGCGTCTGCGCGGCCACAGCGGGCGGTGTAAACGGCAGTGCAAAGGTCGTGCCGTCATACCAGTCGCTCCACTGGTCGCGATAGTAGGGGCTAAGCGGGTTGCCGCTCTCGCCCAGCACAATATTCTCCGTGGAGGCGTCGATGTTGCTCCAGTCCATGGTGAAGCGCTGCGACGGCCCGAAGCTGCGGCCTACCTGCTTCACCGTGGTGGTGTCCCCGCTCATCGGCTGCGGCCCGGTTCCCGCCACGCGGCTCAGCAGCGGCAAAAACGGCGCCAGCGGATGCTCGACGTCAATCGTGTGCCAGTTGCCATAGCGCCACCGCGCCACGTCGGCAGGGGCATTGCCTTCTTCCAGAGCATGACGCACCGCATCCGTCAGCAGCGCATTCCAGTTGCGATAGCCCGGCGGTAGCCACTCCTGCTTGCCGCGCATAATCATCTCTTCCTCGGCGAACGAAGACTCTTCCCAGTGGTAATCCTCCGCCAGTGTGCCCAGTTTGGGCTTCAGGATCATTGGCCACAGCGCCCGCCTCGTCTCAGTCACCAGAGAGGCCGCGGCGGAATTCGTCGTAAGCCGTCCATCCCACGCGCGCAGCAGCGCCGCCGCCTGGCGCAGTTGCCCATCCACACCCGGCGTGTGCAGGATGGCGTAAGCAAACCGCTGCCCCAGTTCCTGGTCCACTTCGCTGTAGATATCCGTCTGCACCGCCAGCATGTCCTCGCGCGTCAGCCCGTCGCGTCCCTCCAGCGCCTTGTAGATGCGCTGCACGCGGTAGGGGCTCACCCAATCCAGAGTCAACGGATAGCGTGACTTCTCGGTGGTCACCCGCGCATTGGCCGTCGCCAGAAAGCCCGAAGGCGGGTCCATCACGCCAGGCAGGTTGTCGAACGGAATGTATCCATGCCACTCGTGCGCGGCATCGGCAATCGGTACGCCGGCCAGCCCTGCCGCACGCGCCGGAATCTGCCCCACCGCGTGGTAAGCGATATGCCCCTGATCGTCGGAGTAGACCACGTTCTGCGTAGGCCAGCACCACGCACTCAGCGCCTCCGCAAACTCCTTCCAGTTCCCCGCCGCATCCATCGCATACAGCGGAATCTCGTGTAGCGCCGGATCATACAGCGTCCATTTCAGCGCAATGGGCCGCGTCTCGTGCTCCAGCATCGGATTGAGCAGTGGCCCATGATCCGTCAGTTGCACGGTAAAGGAGACATCGCCCCGGCCACGGACATGGATCGTCTCGCGATCCACCTGCAGCGGCCTCCACGCGCCATCCGCGCCCTGGTAGTGGCCCTTGCCGTCCAGCTTCTCCTCGTAGAGGTCCTGCACGTCGCCCATCAACGCGGTAAAGCCCCAGGCCACGTGTTCGTTGTGCCCGGCAATCACAAACGGCAGTCCCGGCAGTGTCACGCCCGCCGCATGAAAGCCCGGCGCCCGCAGATCGGCCATGTACCAGATGTTCGGCGCAGTCAGGCTCAGGTGCATATCGTTTGAGAGCAGCGGCTTGCCGCCCGCCGTGTGCGCGCCGGCCACCACCCACTCATTCGATCCCGGCACGCATCCATCGCACTGCGGCAGCCCCAGCCGCGCCAGCAGAGTCTGTGTCTCCGCCCCTGCCGGCCTGCCGTTCCCGGCCGCGCCCGCCGCAGAAGCCACCTCGGTGTCGTCATCGTCATCCTCGGCAGGCATCGGTACCGGCGTCTTTGGTCCCTTGTAGCGGACTTCCCCGGTCGGCGGGCGGTCACGCCATGAGCCCACCGGGTACAGGTCCGCCTCCAGCCGGGGATCGTGCAGGCGGCTGGCAATCCGTCCCCGCGAAAGCTTGTCCATCCAGTGCGTGTCCAGATCCTGCACCATCATCAGCCCCACGCTCACGCTGTCCACGCCGCTCCACGGGCGCGGACGATACGCCAGCAGCCGAAACTCTGGCGGCAACCGGTCCTCGTGCTGTGCGATGAAGAGGTTCACGCCGCGCGCATAGGCATCCAGCCGCGCGCGATCTGCCGGATCAAGCTGCGCGTAGATGCGCTGCGCCGTATTGCGTATCTCCAGGACCCGCTGCGCCTCGTCGCGCTTCAGCAGCGCCGGGCCCAGAATCTCTGCCAGCCCGCCCTGGGCAAAGCGCCGGTACAGGTCCATCTGCCACAGTCGATCCTGCGCCGTCACATAGCCCTGAGCCAGCCACAGGTCCTCCTGGCGGGCCGCCTCGATGTGAGGCACGCCGTGGGCGTCGCGCTGCACGGTCACCGGCGCGCTCAGCCCGGCCACGCGAATCTGCCCATCGAGTTGTGGCAGAGCGGCTCGCGCTACTGTGCGCAGCCACAGCACTCCGGCCACAGCAGCCGCCAGTAGCAGCGCTGCCAGGCTACCCATTGCCCAAAGCACAATCCGCGGCCACCGCCGCTTGCGCCGCGCAGGCGTCTCCACCCTGCCGGGCCTCCGCGCCGGATGCAGAAAAGAAAAAGGCATGAGCAGGTCCAGAATACCCCGCGCGGACTCAAGCAGCCATCTCAGCCCGCCGCAGCCACGCTCGGTGACCGCCGCCTGCTGCGTCCGTAGACGGCCAGCGCCACGGTCAGCAGCAGCAGAATCCCCAGGATGAGCAGACTCCCCTCCGGCCCATCGGCGCCGCCGCTCCACAGCGCATTGCCTGCCGGGCTGGTAGTCAGCAGATGCCCCTGCGGCACCAGCCCGCTGTCGGCCGTGCCGTAGAAGTACGTCTCCGCCCAGTCCCACGCCGCATGGCAGCCGATCGCCCACCACGCCGATCCGGTGGCCCAGATGCTCACGCAGAAGACAAAGCCCACGCCCCCCGCCGCAAAGATGCCGATCCAGTTCTCGCCGGTGTTGCCCGTATGCACTGCGCCAAACAGCGTGGAGGTGAGCCATGCCGCCTGCCAGAACGTCGAGCCCTCCAGCTTCTTCACCTGCAGCCACGCGCACGGCGCCAGCCCCAGCAGCGCCAGGGCATACACGCCCCACGCTCCCTGGCTCTTGTCGCGCAGCGCCACAAACCCGCAGATCAGCGCCACCACCAGCAGCGCGCGCCAGAAGATCAATCCGCGCGTCAGCGTCGCCTGCAGGTAGCAGCGGAAGATCCCCTCCTCCACGCAACCCACCAGCAGAAACATCGCGCCCCACACCGCGGCGTATTGCAAAATAGCCGCACCCGAGAGCGCCACCGGGCCAAAGTGCAGCCAGCCACCCGAAGCCAGCGCCGCCACCAGCGCGCTCAGCGCCGCAAAACCAGCCACCAGACCGCCGAGAAAGTTGGTCAGGCGATTGGGTCCGGTCAGGTTGTACTCCCAGATGCTGCCCCGCTGCAGCAGTGCCGACACTAAGCCGGCAGCCACCATGGCTAGAAACGCCGTCAGCTCGACAAAAAATCCCTCCACCGCCGTAGGGTTATGCGAGTGACTGATCAGGTGCAGCTCGAAAAAAGCAAATTGCAGCGGAACCAGCACCGCAATGAACACCAGCGCGAAGCACAGCACAGACCAGCCCGGACGCAATCCCTGCGTGCCCAGAAACACCCGCTCCAGCCCGCTAAAGGCCGGCGAGGGCGGCACCGTGAA
>DAIDGZ010000165.1 GCA_027452125.1 Acidobacteriaceae bacterium
GGCGTGTAGGATGAGCCTGCGCGCCCCCGCGCGGAAAGCCCCCATGATGGGGCAGAGGCGAGTTTGCGTGATGTGTCGCCATGCGGTGAGCCTCTCTGCGCAACGGCATGCTAAACCGTTATGCCTTGAAAGTGCTATTACAGCTGATTTTGATGCGCGTAGAATCTATGGTCAATGGCTACTTTGCTTCCCCGGCAGATGCACTTGTTTCATACGCATCGAGCCAGATGGACGGACTCAGATATGCAAGCCCGGCGGCGGATGGGCGGACGGCCTGCAGGCTTTATGAAGTTCCGCAGGATCAATATCCTGTTGGCCTCGCTCGCGCTTTCTCTTGCGAGTGTCACAGCGGCATGGGCTGATGCGGCTCCGCCGCTGGCAACCGTACACGCTATTCGCAGCCTGAGTGATGCACAGGCTCTGCAGGGAGTTCCTGTCTCTTTTACCGCCACCGTCACCTATTTCCGCAACTACCGCAAGAATCTGTTTGTGCAGGATGGCAGCGAGGGGCTTTTTGTGAAGGCAAGCACACGCCTGCACCTCGCGCCCGGCGATCGCGTCCACATTCAGGGCAAAACCATCCTCGGCTATCGGCCGAGTGTTTCCAGCAGCGACATCACGCTTGTAGGCCATGTGGCTGTCCCCCCGGCTCCACAGGCCACCTTCCCGGAGCTCATCCGTGGACAATTCGACTCGACGCTGGTATCGGTGCAGGGAGTTGTGCAGGCGGCTAACCTGGATGCTCCTGCCGCTGATCATCCTGTAGGCAGCACCCTGCGCCTGCGGACAAAGGAGGGTGTTGTCCATGTGCAGGTGGATGATGGCGCGCGCGATGCCCTGGATCGCCTGCTGGATGCTGAAGTGGAAGTGACTGGCGTAGCCGGGGGCAAGTTCGACGGCAAGACGCGCGTGACAGGAGTCATTCTCCACGTCCCTACCCTTGCCGATGTGAAGGTGCTGCATGCCGCGCGGGTGAATCGCTGGTCGCTGCCCCTCACGCCAATGGATCAGATCCTGGACGGCTATAACGTAAATGATCGTACCGTCCGCGTGCGTGTGCAGGGAACAGTGACCTACTCCGACCCGGGTGTGGCCTTCGTGTTGCAAAACGGCTCCGACACCCTCTGGGTGGACACGGTCAGCTATCGGCCCCTGCACATCGGAGATCAGGTGGAAGTCACGGGCTTTCCCACGGTCAGTAACGGGTTCGCTGTGCTGTCCATGGGTGAGCCGCGCGATACCGGCAAAGTGGCTCCCGTTGCTCCCATTCCGCTCACCTGGTCTCAGCTCGCCTCAAGCCGCTACCTGTTCAATCTTGTATCGATCACTGGACAGTTGGTCATGTCGGCGCGCGAAGCTCGGCAGGATGAGTACGTCTTCAAGGCCAACGGCGCTGTCTTCTCTGCCGTGTATGTCCATCCCAGCCCGGCTGGAGCGCTGCCGCCCATGAAGCAGATCCCAGTAGGCGCGCAGGTACGCATCACCGGCATCTGCGTGATGGACCAGTCGAATCCATTTGGCCACGATGTGCCGTTTGATCTGCTGCTCCGCTCGCCCGGCGACCTGACGGTTATCGCCGGCCCTTCGTGGTTGACTGTGGGCCACCTGGGTATGCTGCTGGGCCTGCTGGCGCTGGTGATCTTTGTCATCGGCATGCGCCTGTGGTTTATGGAGCGCAGGATGCACCGCCAGGTGTCTGAGCTGGCCTACATGGAGCAGCGTCGCGGATACATTCTGGAAGGCATCAACAGCGCGCAACCGCTGGCGCAGACCATTGAAGATATTACGGAGTTGGTTGCGTTCAAGCTCAATAGCACCTTCTGCTGGTGCGAGGTCGTGGACGGAGCAACGCTGGGCAAGCAGCCGGCAAACCCCGCGGGTACGGGCCTGCGCATCGTGGAGCATCCCATCAGGACACGCTCCGGTGCAGCTCTAGGTAAGCTCTACGCTGCGTTCGATACGCAAACCGCGCCTGATCTGACTGAGCAGCGCACATTAACGCTGGCGGCAGAGCTGGCGACCCTGGCCATCGAGAGCAAGCAACTGCATAGCGACCTCGTGCACCGCTCGGAGTTCGATCTGCTCACGGACGTGTACAACCGCTTCGCGCTGGAGCGGCAGATGCACGAGGCGTTACAGCAGGCGCGGCAGACCGCCAGGCTCCTGGGGCTGATCTACATTGACCTGGACCGCTTCAAGGAAGTGAATGACCAGTATGGCCACCAGATCGGCGATCAATATCTGCAGATGGTGGTGCAGCGCATGAAGACTCAGCTCCGCCCCAGCGATGTGATCGCCCGCCTGGGCGGCGATGAGTTTGCCGTGCTGGTGACCAGCCTGCGCGGCCGCGCGGAGATCGAGGAGATTGCCCAGCGGTTGCGCCGCTGCTTCAGCGAACCCTTTGCTCTGAATGGCTGCGCGATAACAGGGTCGGCCAGTATCGGCACTGCTCTCTATCCGAATGATGCAGCAAGCATCGACGGCCTGATGAGCACCGCAGACAAGGCCATGTATTCGAGTAAGAACAACGGGCGCGGCGCATCCGACGAGGCGTAACCGCGCCCGCAACGGTGCGCACCGCTTCCGCGGAACCGATGTTCACAACCAAAACAGAAAGGCCCGGTGCATACCGGGCCTTTCTGCGTACGAACAACTGACAACTGTTTATTCGGCGGCCATCTCTTCGGCTTCGCCTTCCTGACGCATCATCTCCAGTTCGCGCTCTTCGGCTTCGCGCTCGGCAGTCACTTCCTGCTGGACGCGAGCCGCCGCTTCCTCCAGCTCCGGTGAGAGCTGCA
>DAIDGZ010000166.1 GCA_027452125.1 Acidobacteriaceae bacterium
ATGCAAACTCCCGCGCTTCCCGCCCGCCGTCAACTCGTTTTTTTGGGCCGCCCTCCGCATCCTCAACAAACGCAACCACTTTCCGCGCCCGCTCCTTTGCAGAGAATTTTGCCCCTCCGTCCTATCCTTCCCTCAGGACGCGAAAAGCCCGCGCCCGCGCCACCGCGCGGATCGCTGGCGGCTGGCGCAACAGCCACAAAAAGCAGTATTTACCTCGATAAAATGCGCGTTTTTTCGCATAAATACACACCGTTTTTCGCTGGATTCCGCCGCCGGATGATCCCATTAAATCGATGATTCCATGAGTTTTATATCAACATAAATCACCGCAAAGGCAACCGAAAAGCAGGACACCCCCCCCCGGGGGGGTCGGCATCGCCACCCGGTGCGCTTCACACTTCCACGGGCAGCTCGGCGCCCAGCAGGTTCATCGGAGTCAGCCCGCGCTGGCGCAGGGCGCGGATGCTCAGCGCGTCATGCCGCTTGGCCAGGCGGCGTCCGTTGTGGTCCACCACCAGCCGGCAGTGGTACCACCCCGGCGGCCTCAGCCCCAGCGCCCGATACAGCAAAATCTGCCGCGCGGTGGACTTCAGCAGGTCCGCGCCGCGCACCACTTCGGTAATGCCCATGGCCACATCGTCGGCCACGCACGCCAGTTGGTAGCTCGGCACGCCATCGCGCCGCCACACCACAAAGTCGCCAAAGTCCACCCCGGCCACAAACCGCTGCGGCCCCAGGTTGGCATCCACAAACTCAATCGCCTCACCGTCCGGCACGCGAAAACGCCAGTTGTAGCCCTCCGGCGTCTCTGCCTCGCTCGCCGTCGGCCCCGGAAGCTGCGGCGTATAGCCTACATTGTTGCGGCAGGTACCCGGGTAGAGCGGCTCATCGTCCGCAGCCTCCAGCTTGCCACCCCCCTGCGCCGCCTGCGCCCTCTCATGCGGAGCGCCCAGCGCCGTCTCCAGATCCTTGCGCGAGCAGCGGCAGGGGAAAAGTGCGCCGCGCCGCAGCAGCTTGCGCCACACCGCCAGGTAGCTGGCCCGGCGCTTGCTCTGCACATACGGCGCATACGGCCCGCCGCGATCCGGCCCTTCCTGCCACCGGATACCCAGCCAGCGCAGATCCTCCAGCGCCGCCTCGGCATAGGCGGCCTTGCTCCGCTCCGGGTCCAGGTCTTCCATGCGCATCACCAGCGCGCCGCCTGCATCCCGGGCCCGCTGCCACGCAGTCCAGAAGGTGCGCGCATGCCCCACATGCAAATATCCCGTCGGCGAAGGCGCAAGGCGCCCCCGGTAATCCGAGGTTGGTGTTGGGGCTATGGTGGCCATCTTGGCCTCAGTCTAGTGCGCCGCCTCCGCCGCGCATATAGCCGCCTTGATTCCCACACCCCCGCGAGCATCTCGCCGTGGTCCGCTGCCAGGCCATCGCTGTCCGCAGATGAAGCGTGCCGGACGGCATACTGGCGCGAGCAAGAACAGCATGCGGGCCGCTGATAAACTGACTAAGCATGATCCTCCCGTTCGTCCGCGAACTGTTTGCGGATCTGGAGCACACGCCGAGTTTTGAACGCGTACGCAGGCATCTAAGCCTGGGTGCGGGGCGCCGTCGTGTCTCTGGAGTGACCCAGACAGCGCGCTCTCTCTATATTCCCCTGATGGCGCGGGCTGCACGACAGCCGGTAATCGTCGTGGTGGCTGATAACAAAGCTGCCGAGGCGCTCGAGCCGATGCTGAAGGCCGGCTGCGAGCTAACTGGCGCCGTAGATCCCTCGCGCGTGGTGCGACTGCCCGCCCATGACGTGCTTCCTTTTGAAAACCTCTCGCCTCATCCCGATGTGCAGGAACAGCGTGCAGCCGCTTTGTGGAAGCTGGCTACCGGAACGATCGACATTCTGATTGCGCCGGTTGAAGCAACTGCGCTGCGACTGTTTGACCGCGAGTACTACACCGGACTGGCCGTGACTCTGCGGCGTGGTGAGGAAGTAGACATGGAGGTGCTGACCGGGCATCTGGCCAGCGTGGGCTATACCCAGACGGATCTGGTAGAGATGCCGGGGCAGTTTACGCGCCGCGGCGGAATTCTCGACGTCTACTCGCCGGAGGCAGACCGCCCGTTACGCATTGAATTCTTCGGCGACGAGATTGACACCATCCGCAAATTTGATCCTGAGACGCAGCGCTCGCAGAGCGGTCTGGATGAGGCGCAACTGCTGCCTCTCACGGAGACTCCAGTCACGGAGCGACTGCTGGCAGCGGTGCATGCTCGGCTCAGCCAGCAGCGAGTGGAGATGGACGGCGCAGGAGAAGATGAACGCATGGCCGCGGAGATGGCCATTGAAGTGGCGGCGGCCGGTGGCGTAAGCGTCTTTCCGGGATGGGAATTTTTCAGTGCGGTGGCCGGTGCGGAAAAGTCACTGCTGACACTTGCGCCGAAGTGCACGCTCTTTGTGGATGAGCCAGCCATGGTGCACAACCAGATTGATCGCTGGTGGAACAAGGTCGAGCAGCGGCATGAACGCTCCGGCATCGGTTCACTGGTGCGGCCGGAAGACATCTACATCCGCCCGGAGATCCTGCAGGCTCAGCTGGAGTCGCACTTCGGGTTGGATCTGGATCAGCTCGGCGCAGTGGATGTGCTGGACGAGGACCGCACTCTGGGCGAGATAGAGATGGCCTCGCGGCCCACGCTGCGCTTCCACGGCTCGATTCCCGCGCTGACCGATCAATTGCGCGGACTGATGGCGTCTGAGGCAAAGATTGTACTGGCCGTGCCCAACCAGGGCGAAGTAGAGCGGCTAGCCACTGTACTGCGCGAGTACCACCTGCCCTACCGGCTGGGCAGCCGCAATCCGCATCCCGGCGAGACGCTGATGGACGAGGGCAGCTATCTGGCGGGCGATAAGCGCGCACCGGTGATTGTGCGCACGCCACTCGCAGCCGGTGTCAGCTTTGGCGACGCCAACCTGGTAGTCTTCGGGGCTAACGATCTCTCAGACGAGGCGGATGTAGCAGCCCGGCCCGAACCCAAGCGCTCCAAAACTGCGGCGTTTGTTTCCGACTTCCGAGACCTGGCCATCGGCGACTACGTGGTGCACGTCGAGCACGGTATTGCGCAGTATCTGGGACTGAAGGAGATCGTGCAGGACGGGCTCTCGGTCGAGTTCATGATCCTGGAGTTTGCCGAGCAGGCCAAACTATACGTGCCGCTGACGCGCCTGGACCTCATTCAGAAGTATCGCTCTACGGATGCGGGGCCCTCGCCTGCGCTGAATAAGCTGGGCTCGCAGCAGTGGACCAAAACCAAGGCGCGTGTGCGCAAGGCCATGGAGGACATGGCCGACGAACTATTGAAGCTGTACGCGGAGCGGCACGCGGCGCGAGGCACGGCCTTCTCGCCAGACAACGAATTCCAGAAGGAATTTGAAGACGCCTTCGACTACAACGAGACGGACGACCAGTTGGCCGCCATTCGTGCCATCAAGTACGACATGGAGTCGTCCACGCCGATGGACCGACTGCTATGCGGCGACGTGGGCTATGGCAAGACGGAAGTAGCCATGCGCGCCGCGTTCAAGGCCGTGCAGGATGGCAAGCAGGTAGCGGTGCTCACGCCAACCACGGTACTTAGCTTCCAGCACTTTGAGACCTTCAAGAAGCGCTTCGCGCAGTTCCCTATCCACATCGAGATGCTCTCGCGCTTCCGCACGGCCAAGGAACAGAAGGAGATCGTGGAGCGGGTGGAGATGGGCAAGGTAGACATTCTTATTGGTACTCACCGCATTCTCTCTAAGGACATCCAGTTCCAGGACCTGGGCCTGCTGATCATCGACGAAGAGCAGCGCTTTGGCGTACGCCACAAGGAGCGGTTGAAACAGTTGCGCAAGGAGATCGACGTACTGGCGATGTCCGCTACTCCGATTCCGCGCACTCTGCACATGTCGCTGGTAGGCCTGCGCGATATGAGCGTCATCGAAACGCCGCCCAAGGACCGCATGGCCATCCAGACCGTGGTGGCCAAATTTGACGAAAAGATTGTGCGATCCGCCATTGAGATGGAGCTGGAGCGAGGCGGACAAACCTACTTTGTGCACAATCGCGTTGAGACCATCTACGAGCTCGCCGCGCGCATCCAGGAATTGGTGCCGACAGCGCGCGTAGTGGTGGGTCACGGGCAGATGAGCGAGGGTGAGTTGGAGCGTGTGATGCTGGCCTTCATGCACCACGAATACGACGTGCTCGTAGCCACCTCGATCATCGAGAACGGACTGGATATTCCGCTGGCCAATACGATCCTGATCAACCGCGCAGACCGGCATGGGCTGAGCGAGCTTTACCAGTTGCGTGGGCGTGTGGGGCGGTCGAACCGGCGTGCGTACGCGTATCTGATGATTCCGGCAGAGAATCAGCTCACTGACATTGCGCGACGGCGGCTGGCGGCGCTCAAGGAGTTCAGCGATCTGGGCGCGGGCTTCAAGATTGCCGCGCTGGATCTTGAGTTGCGTGGTGCGGGCAACATGCTCGGCGGCGAGCAGAGCGGCCACATCGAGGCTGTGGGCTTTGAACTGTACACCTCTATGCTTGAGGCTGCGGTGAAGGAGATGAAGGGTGAGGGCGTGGAAGAGCGGCCGGCTGCGCAGCTCAACCTGGGCATTGCCTTGCGCATTGACGAAAGCTACGTGGCCGAAGAGAATCAGCGGCTGCGCCTATACAAGAAGATTGCCGGCGCGGCCAGTGAATCGGCGGTGAACGAGGTGCGCGCGGAGATGCACGACCGCTATGGCGCACCTCCAGACGCCACGGTATACCTGCTGGAGGCAGCCATGCTGCGGTTGCGCTGCGAGCGCATGGGCGTGGCCCAGATTGACCGTAAGCGCGGCGAGTTGCAGGTGCGGTTCACTGAGAACGCCACAATCGATCCGCAGCAGCTGATGCGGCTGGTAGCGCGTAACGCCAAGCGGGGGGCACAGTTTACACCGCAAGGGGTGCTCAAGTTCCCGCTGGTGGCGATGCGACCCGATGAGGTTCTTCTGGAGATTCACGAGTTACTGGACAATCTGCAGCCCGCGCCGGTGAGCGCCTGAGTCATACCTGAGGAAGGAGAGACGCCCTTGAAGCAAATTGCATGTTTACTGGCATTGGGAGTGGGTATGTCACTCGGAATAGCGGCACAGGCAGAACAGCCGGACTGGCAGCAGCAGTTCGAGAAAGTGTCAAACGCGTATCTGGACCAGGTGTATCTCCACTACGCACCGTCACAGGCTACGGTGCTGGGCTATCACCAGTACGATGCGCAGCTCGAAGACTATTCGCGCGGGACGATTAATGCGCAGGTGGCGCAACTAAAGGAGTATGAGCAACGTGTAGAGTTAATCCCTGCAGCTGCGCTGTCATTAACAACGCGCGGTGACCGGGCAATGGTGCTAGGAAATATCCGATCCCAACTCCTCACTCTCGAAGTCATCCGCCCTTGGCAGAGGAATGCCGATAACTACTCCAGCACCTGCGCCAACGCAGCGTTTGTGCTCATGGAGCGCCGATTCGCCCCACCCGACGATCGCCTGCGCTCCCTCATCGCGCGTGAAATCCAGATGGTGCCTTTACTGGCTGCTGCACGTGTCAATCTGCAGAATCCCCCGCGCGTCTTCACGGAAATTGCCATCGAGCAGCTACCTGGCATCATCAGTTTCTTCCAGCACGATGTCCCCGCAGCCTTTACCGATGCACGGGATCCCGCTCTGAAGGCTAAGTTCGCCCAGACGAATGCAGCCGTAATCACGGCGCTACAGCAGTACCAGGCATGGCTCAAGGCACATCTTCTGCCGAAGTCCAACGGCAACTTCCGCATCGGCGCGGATGCCTTCCGCAAGAAGCTCGAGTATGACGAGATGGTGGACATGCCTCTGGATAAGCTGCTCCAGATCGGCTGGGCCGACCTGCGCCGGAATCAGGAGCACTTCCAGCAGGTAGCCGCGGAGCTGGAACCAAACAAGACGCCGCAACAGGTGCTCGAAGAGCTGGGCACGGATCATCCGGCGCCAGACCAACTGATTCCTTCTTTTCGCGCGACCTTTGACAACCTGATCAGCTTTATCCGCTCACACCACATCGTCACCATCCCCTCGGATGTACGCCCAATTGTGGAGGAGACACCGGCCTTCATGCGAGCTACCACCACGGCCAGTATGGACACGCCAGGGCCGTTTGAGACGCATGCCACCGAAGCGTACTTCAACGTCACGCTGCCCGATCCCACGATGACGCCGGCCGAGGTGGAAGGCTATATGCACTCATTCAACGTGGGTACCGTCATCTCCACGGCTGTGCATGAGGCCTATCCGGGCCATTATGTGCAGTTCTTATGGGTACCGCATGCACCGAGCCGAGTTCGCAAGATCCTCGGTGCCAATACCAACGTGGAAGGCTGGGCTCATTACTGCGAGCAGATCATGCTCGACGAGGGCTACGGACAGCCTGGCGAGGGTGCAAAGGACAAGCGCGAGTCGGAATTCCTGCGCCTGGGCCAGTTACAGGATGCGCTGCTGCGCAACGCTCGCTTCATCGTCGGCATTGAGATGCACACCGGCAACATGACCATGACGCAAGCCGAAGAGTTCTTCCAGAAAGAAGGCTACCAGTCGAAGGAAGTCGCCCAAGTGGAGACCAAACGCGGCGCGGGCGATCCGACCTATCTCTACTACACGCTGGGCAAGCTTGAGATACTCAAGCTGCGTGCGGATATGCAGAAGAAGCAGGGCACAGCCTTCTCGCTGCAGAAATTTCACGACGAGTTTCTGAGCCAGGGCTTCCCGCCCATCAAAATTGTGCGCGAGGCCATGATCGGCGACGACTCGCCGGCGCTTTAGTATGCTTGCAGGGATGGGCTAAGCGCCCGTAAAGACGCAGCAAATTGAGGAGATGGAATGAGCAGCCGAGTACGTACAGCAGTCTTCCCCGCAGCCGGACTGGGGACGCGCTTTTTGCCGGCGACCAAGGTGATCCCCAAGGAGATGCTGGCTCTGGTCGACAAGCCAATCCTGCAATACGGCGTGGAAGAGGCAATCGCCTCAGGCATCGAACACATCATCATCGTCACCGGCCGTGGCAAGGGCGCCATGGAAGACCACTTCGACATCAGCTACGAACTGGATGCCACGCTGGAGCGCAAGGGCAAGAAAGAGCTGCTGGCGCTCTCGCGCAGCATCTCGTCCATGGCGCGCATCAGCTACGTACGGCAAAAGGAACCACTGGGGCTGGGTCATGCAGTGCTGTGTGCCAAGGATCTGGTCGGCAACGAACCATTCGGCGTAATTCTGCCCGATGACGTCATTGATGCCCAGCCAGCATGCCTGAAGCAAATGATTGAAGTCTTCGAAGAACGCGGTGGATCGGTGCTGGCCACCGAGACCGTGGAAGGACCGGCGATCAGCGCCTATGGCGTGCTCGCTGGCACTCAGGATTCAGCAAACGAGCGCATCTTCAATTGCACTGGTATGGTGGAAAAGCCGAAGTTTGAGGAAGCCCCCTCCAAACAGGCGATTGTGGGCCGCTACGTGCTCACTCCGCGTGTCTTTGAACTATTGGAGAAAACCGCGCCCGGCGCCGGCGGCGAGATACAGCTGACGGATGGCATCAAAGCACTGCTCAAGGAAGAGTCGGTTTTTGGCTATACCTTCAGAGGTAAGCGCTACGATGCGGGCGATAAGTTCGGCATGCTCCAGGCCACGGTCGAGTTCGCGCTCAAGCGACCGGAGTTCGGCGACAAGTTCCGCGCCTATCTGAAGGGATTGGCGCTGTAGACGCCCGGCGGATGAGCACACGGCAAACCACGGTGGCGAGATGAGTGCTCTGCTGGAGATGCGCGATCTGTACATCCGCTTCACAGCTGCCGAGGCGGTGCGTGGCATCAGCCTGCGGATCGACGAAGGCGAGGCGCTGGGTCTGGTTGGCGAGTCAGGATCAGGCAAGAGCGCCACGTCGCTCGCCATCCTGGGACTGCTGGGACCTGCGGCACAGATCAAAGGACAGGCGCTGTGGCATGGAGCAGAAGAAACCATCGATCTGCTCCGGCAACCACGGCACCTGCTGCGCCGCATCCGCGGGCGCGAGATTGCCATGATCTTTCAGGAGCCGATGACGGCCCTGAATCCGGTGATGCGGATCGGTAGGCAGGTGGCAGAGTGCGCCGAAGCGCATGCGCCCTCACTTACGCGGCGTGAAAGCCGCCAGCGAGCAATCGAGTCATTGGAGGCTGTGGCAATTCCCGAGGCGGCGCGCCGCTTCGACGACTATCCGCACCAGTTCTCCGGCGGGCAGCGTCAGCGAATTCTTATTGCCATGGCCCTGATGAACCGGCCGCGCCTGCTGATTGCCGACGAGCCAACCACGGCGCTGGACGTGACCGTCCAGGCGCAGATCTTGGAACTGCTGCGCAACCTGCAACACCAGCATGGACTGGCTATGCTGTTTATCTCGCACGACCTGGCAGTGGTGAGCGAGGTGGCCAGCCGGGTGGCAGTGATGCGCGCCGGCTTGGTGCTGGAAGAGGGGCCTTCCGCGCAACTGCTGACACAGCCACAGCATCCGTACACGCAGAGTCTGCTCACGGCAGTGCCCACGCTGCGGACAGACCGGGAAAAGCCGCTGGCCATGATGCGGCACAGCGCTTAAAAGCCAACGGCCTGGCTTTTGGTGGGCCAGGCCGTTCTTGTGTGATTACTCGGCCACAGCAGCTTCGGTTGCGGGTACTTCCTCGCCGGCCTCTGCCAGCACCTTCACCTTGATATGCGCCGTGACTTCGCGGTGCAGCTTGACGCCAACCGTGAAGTCGCCCAGGCTCTTCAGCGGCTCGGCCAGCTGAATCTTGCGGCGATCCACATCAAAGCCCTTGGTTGCAAGCTCGGCGGCGATATCCGCCGAGGTGACGGAGCCAAACAGGTGCCCCTGCTCGCCGGCCTTGCGGGTAAAGCTGAGCGCCACGGGCTCCAGCTTGGCCACCAGTTCTTCGGCCTGGGCCTTCTCCGCAGCCGAACGGCGGGCAGCAGCGGCCTTCATCTGCTCAATGACGGCCTTGTTAGCTTCAGTGGCCTGCAGCGCCAGCTTGCGGGGCAGCAGGTAGTTACGGCCATAGCCGTCCGCGACCTTCACCACGTCTCCGCGGTGGCCGAGGTTAGCTACGTCTTCTTTCAAAATTACTTCCATGGGAAACTCTCCAAATTTATTGGCAGCGAACGTGCGCACGGTCTCTCCCTATGGGAGAGTGAACACGCGTGCAGTACGCGCCGGAAGCTAGTACCGGGTCGCGAACGGCAGCAGGGCGATGTTACGAGCCTGCTTGATGGCGCGGGTCAGGCGGCGCTGATGCGTGGTGCACACACCCGTGAGGCGGCGGGGCACGATCTTGCCGCGCTCAGCCACGAACTGCTGCAAAAGCCGGACATCCCGATAAGGGATGGCATCGATCTTCTCGGTGCAGAACTTGCAGACCTTCTTGCGGCGGAAGAACTTGCCGCGGCCGCCGGCAGAGCCGGACGGGCGCGAGCCGCCGGAGCGGGGACCCGAAGGAGCTCCCTGCCCGGTGTGCGTGCTTGCGGGTGCGTCCGCAGTGGCGGGCGCCTTTGCTTGGATTTCTTCAGACATCGTTTTTCCTCTTCAAAAGCTGTTCTGTCCCGAGGCGCGCGGGCTGCGCGGGCAGGGACGATTGACACTAGGCGCTAGCGGCAGTGGTCTCAGCCGGCTCGGCGGCCGGTTCGGCGCTGGCTGCGGCCGGGGCTGGAGCTGCGGCCGCGGCTTCCGTAGCTGTGCGGCGGACACCGCGCTTAGCCTTAACCTTGGCAACGCGCTTTTCTTCCTCGTCAATGCGCACGGTGATGAACTTGATCACCGGCTCGCTGACGCGCAGACGGCGCTCCAACTCCAGCACCACCGGGCCACCCGCCTCGATAGTCAGCAAGATGTAGTTGCCGTCGTTGAACTTGCGCACCAGATAAGCCAGCTTACGGCGGCCCATCTTCTCCACGGACTTGACCACTCCACCGCCCGCGGTCACGTTGGCGGTGAAACCGTCAATCAGCTTGTCGACATCTTCGTCGGCCGCATCGGGGCGGACGATAAACATCACTTCATACAAACGGGACATCGGCATTCCTTTTCTGCCAGGCCGGCGGAGTTTTCCGCAAATGGCCCGGCTCCTCTCTTGAACCTTCACCGTCGGCGTACAGTGCAGCTTGAGATCTGTGCGTCTGCGCGCGTGGTACGGTGTCGTACGCTTCCTATTGCTCCGCCGGGCCGTTTCGCTCGCGGCGGTTGAACTCGTTCATCGCTGCTGACGGTCCCATCTCAATGATGCGCCGGGTGGCCGTAGCCACACGGTCCAGCACTTCGTCGAGAACCGTCAGATCTACCTTGCGCATCGGCGACAGCAGGTAATCCTTGCCGGAGCGCTTCTGGGCTCCCGCGGCCACCGCCTCGGGAGGAAGGTCCGGCCCCACACCGATCCGCAAGCGCAGCCACTCCTGGCTGCCCAGAGCCTGGGTTACGCTGCGGGCTCCGTTGTGTCCCGCAGGCGAACCCCGCTCCTTGATCTTGAAGCTGCCCAGCGTCAGATCCAGCTCGTCGTAAAGAACCAGCATGTCCTGCACTGGGTCGGCTTCGAACTCCTTTGCCAGAGCCGCCACCGCGACTCCGCTCAGGTTCATATACGTCTCCGGCTTGGCCAAAATCACCATTCTCCCTGCCATACGACAGGAGGCGGTTACCGACCGGCAGCGCCTGTTCTGAACCACCACACCCTCTTGCTGGGCCAGGCGGTCGATGGCCATGAAACCCGCGTTATGCGGGGTCCATACGTACTCCGGGCCAGGATTCCCCAAACCAACCACCAGAAAGGGACCGCGCCCGCTACCGGATTCGTTTGCCTCGGCCAATGCTTACTTCTTCGCCTCGGCGTCGGTCTTGCCCTTCTTGGCAACCTCGGGCTCTGCCGGTGCGCCTTCCGTACCCTCGGCCGGGGCCGCTTCCTCACGGATCGAGATCACGTGAGCCACGGTTGCATCCTCGGCGTTGAGGTACTTGATTTTGCCCGCGTGGGGCAAATCGGCGATGCGCACAACCCCGTGCAGACCCAGCTCGGTCACGTCCACGTCAATATGGCTGGGAATATCCGCGGGCAAGCATTCAATGTCCACTTCACGCATCACCTGGTCGAGGATGCCGCCATAGGTCTTCACGCCTACCGGCGTGCCCAGCAGGCGAACCGCGACTTTCAGGCGCAGCGCCTTGTCCAGCGCAATGCGCTTCATGTCGATATGGATGAGCTGATCCTTGATCGGCTCGTACTGCCAGTCCACAATCATGGCCTTGCCGGCACCCTTGCTGCTGACTTCGATGTCGAAGATGGTGTTGTGGCCGCTCTCCGAGTGCAGGATGCGGGTAATCTGCTTGGGATCCACTTCCAGAGCCACGGGATCATGCCCAGCTCCATACAGGACCGCAGGAATCTTGCCCGCGCGGCGCACGCGGCGCGCGGCGTTCTTGTTGAATTTGCCCTCACGGGCGCTGGCTACGACAACTTCAGGCATCTTGGCTTATCTCGTTTCTGTAAGGTCGGGCACGGAGTTCGTCCGCTCCCTTTGTTAAGACCAGTGAACAGTGTTCAAACTGGTGTGATTGACTGGGACCAGGGTGTGTTGCTCCCTGCCCCTTCTAGCTGAACAGCGAACTTACGCTGGTCTCCATGTGAATGCTTTCGATGGCCGCACCCAACAGGCCGGCGATCGTCAACACCTTGATCCGGGGCAGCTTGTCCGGCGCGTCCGCGGGTGGAACCGTCAACTTGAGCGCGGGCTCGCGCAACGGGATCGTATCCGTGACCACCACCTGCACCAGGCGCGAGTTGGCGATGCGGTCGATGGCCGGCCCGGACAGCACAGCATGGCTGGCACAGGCATATACCGCTGCGGCGCCGTTCTCATAGAGCGCGTCCACGGTCTTCACCAGGGTACCGGCGGTATCGATAATATCGTCGATGATGAGGCAGGTCTTGCCTGCCACGTCGCCGATCACGTTCATCACTTCCGTCACGTTGATGTCAGTGCGGCGCTTGTCCACGATGGCCAGCGGAGCGCCCACTTTCTGGGCAAAGAAGCGTGCCCGCTCCACGCCGCCTGCATCCGGAGAAACCACGGTGAGGTTGGGCAGGTTGAGCTCGCGGAAGTAGCTCACCAGCACAGGTGAAGCAAACAGATGATCCACCGGAATATTGAAGAAGCCCTGAATCTGTGCTGCGTGCAGATCTACGAAGAGCGCGCGGTTAGCTCCGGCCGTCGTCAGCAGGTCAGCGATGAGCTTGGCGCTGATGGCCACGCGCGGACGGTCCTTGCGGTCTTGGCGAGCATAGCCATAGTAGGGCACCACCACAGTGATGCGGGCGGCCGAAGCGCGCTTCAGTGCGTCAATCATCACCAGCAATTCCACCAGGTGCTGATCCACTGGAAAGCAGGTGGGTTGAACGACAAAGACATCCACACCGCGCACATTCTCCAGCAACTGGAAATAGACTTCGCCATCCGCGAAGCGCTGCAGCTTGGCCTCGCCCACGGGCACGCCGATATGGCGGCCAATAGCCTCAGCGAGGGGGCGGTTGGCGGTTCCGCTGAAGAGCTTGAAACGCTTGTCCTCGCCCAGGTTGCGCGTACGCTTGCGCTCCGCCGCCGGCTTCACGTCCTTGCCGCGCGCAGGGTCATGCGCCGCGTCTTTGCGCGTGCCGTTGCCGGGCGTGGGGTCGAGTTCTGCCGGTTTGTCCTGGCCTGCCGCGATCACTGCTTCCGCATCCATACTGAAGAGCACCTCCAAGCTGGTTGGCTTTGGCTGCTTTTCGGGGAAAATCTCCCAAAGTCTGGCTGGGCGACTAGGATTCGAACCTAGACAAAGTGCTCCAAAGGCACTTGACCTACCATTAGTCGATCGCCCAGCATCTGCGCCAGCCGCCCGCGAGTCTCTCGCGTACAGCAGACGCTTGTCAACGCTCTTGTTGCAGAAGCATCTCACTCCAATACGCCGCACGGGGCAGGGTCTGGGTAAGAATGCTGCGCACACCGGCTGCTTGCAGGCGGGCGCAGGCTGCTTCCGCATCTCCGCAGGTCTGGTACAACCCGAAGAGCGCTGAACCGGACCCCGAGAGCGAGGCATGGAGGGCTGCCTCCGGTGTATGAGGAGCCGCAAGAAGACGCTTGATCTCGCTGAGGGAAGGATGCTGGCGGAAGACGACACGTTCAAAGTCGTTCTCAATCCAGCTACATATCCCGGTACGGACAAGCACGGACTCTTGCAGCCCGGCAAGGTTCTTCCCTTTGGGAGGAACACCGGAGGAGCCGCTCCTCTGCCCGGCCTGAGGGATTGCTCCCGCAAAGGCGCTGGCGTAGGCACGGCTCAACTCATTTAGTTTACCGGCGCTGGTCTCGGCGGTCAAACCCTCGGCTGCGCACAGGGTATCCCAGTCGCGGAAGGCTTGGGGGGTGGAGACGCCAGTCTCGGGGATAGCCAGAACGCACCAGACCGGCTCAAAGTCGGGCAGCGGGTACACCTGTTGCCCACGGTCCAGACCCAGAACGGTACCTCCAATGAGAAAGAGCGGGACATCGGAGCCCACCTGAGCAGCCAGTTCCAGCCGCTTTGCCGCCCACCCTACCCGGCTGTTCCCTCGCTCCCATGTCCCTGTATTCAGCTCTTCATCCAGGCCCACAAGCGCGGCCACAGCATTGGCAGAGCCAGCCCCCAGACCGCCTTGCACGGGTAGCTGCTTTTCAATATGAATATCCACCTCAGCTGTAATGCCCAGCGCCTCTAGTGCTAGATCCACCATCTTCCAGGCCGTATTGCGACTATCAGTGGGCACACGAGCATCATTGGAGGTAAGGCGCAGGACAGTTACAGCTGCAGGACACGCACTAACCGTCACTACATCATGCACTTCCAGTGTCTGATAGACGGTGGAAAGGGCATGGAACCCGTCAGGCCGCGGCGCTCCTATGCCGAGGCCCAGGTTGATCTTGGCGTGCGAACGAACTGCGGTGGGCATACAGGTCTATTGTAGGGGCCTGAACTTGCCTGATCGGCGTAGCCCCTCCCAGTCCTTCTCTGTCTGGTCAGCGTAAAGCTGGCCAAACTTGCCCAGCGCCTCGGCAAATCCGCCGCCGGATCCCACGTAGCCGGAGAGTGACAACGGATCGCCAGAACGGGCGTGTCCTCGGGCAAGCAGCTCGCCGCAGACCTCGGCATAGGCGGCCAGGCCGTCTCCGGCCAGATCCTCCAGCTCAATAGCGCCCTTATGATCATTAAGCTGGCGGACTAGATATTGGCGGGCACCGATGTGGGTCCAGCCGAGAAAAGGGTCAGACTGGAGTTGCATCGCTCGCTGCCCCTCGGCGACGCGCTGGCCTTGGTGCGCGGCGGGATGGGCGTCGGGCAGACACGGCGCGTAGGCCGAAGCCGTCTCCTCCTTCATCTGCAGAAAGAGCGGGTCCGTGGCTCCGTTACCTTCGAGATATATGCAGTAGTCGCGCAGTCCTACGGATCCGGTGCCCACCACCTTGAAGGCTACGTCGACGGGCCGATAAAAGCTGAGCAGGTGCTGCCGTTGCGGCTCCAGCATCGCGCGGTAGGGGCCGAGCGCGGCCATCACTGCGGCGGCCTGCGCCCCAGTAATGCGGGTTAGCAAGGGCTTGGACTCCCGGAAACGGCGTGTACCTTCCTGCCTGGCCGGGACAGGCTCGGTGAGCTGCTCCAGAACATGCTGAGGTGTGGCCCGTTCCGCCTTCATGAACGCGGCGCGGATGGGCTCCGCCATCTCCATGCGATGCACCTGGAAGCGTGCCACCTCCAGCATGGGCATACGGGCAAACTTGCGCATCTGTGTGACATAGCGGGCGACGCACCGCTCCACGGCCTCCCGCGCAGAGGACTCCTTATGGCCGGACTCGCGCCCGGCCAGCACCAGCGAGGCAGCCATGCGCTTCAGATCCCACTCGAAGGGGCCGCGGAGTGTCTCGTCAAAGTCGTTGATATCAAAGACCAGCCGTCCATCCGGCGCGGCATAGGCGCCGAGGTTGCGCACGTGAGCGTCTCCGCAGAGCTGCACAGCAAGGCCCGTATTGGGCAGTACGGCAAGGTCCGCAGCCATCACCGGCGCCGCTCCGCGCAGGTAAGCGAAGGGCGAGACCGCCATCATCTGGTACTTGAGCCGCAGCAGGGCTGGCAAGCGGCCGCGCATGGCGCGCTCCAGCAGGGCAAGTGCCG
>DAIDGZ010000167.1 GCA_027452125.1 Acidobacteriaceae bacterium
CCGGAGGAGGACGCCGCCAAACCCAGCGCATACTCCTGCCCGCCTATCGTCAGCACCGGCTCATCCGTGCGCTGCGCAGCGGCCAGCAGACCGGCGGAGAGCGGCCCCCGCAGTGTTGTGCCCGGTCCGTTTCCCCGATCAAGCCATGACGAGACATGCGCCTGAATCGACTCTGCCGGCGCCTGCACCTCCGACAGCACCTTCCGGTCGCGGTCATACACCACGGCAAATCCGCCGTCCAGAGTAATCCTGTGCGAGCTGAGCACACGGTGGAGCTCCTGGGCATTCATATCCGGTGCGCCGGTTGCAGCAATTGACTCCGCCTCGCCGCGCGCGTTGCCGGCCACATACTGCCCCAGCTCCATCACCACGCGCAGTGAGTCCTCGCGCAGCTCTGAGGTGTTAGGAGAGAACCAGCGGTCCAGCGAGCGGTTCATCAGCTGAAAACTGAACAGCAGCATGAACGCCGCAGGCATCAATGCAATCAACGCCGCGCCCAGCACCATGCGTGTGCGCAGCCGTACGCCCAGCGCGCTGCTCGCAGGGTCGGCATAAACCTTGAGAATGTTCCTGAGCAGCAGAAGAAGCAGCGCAAGCAGCAGAAGGAACACCAGTACCGTCAACCCGGCAAACACCAGCGTCGCGCTTGAGGTATCGGGGTTGAGAAAGCTTACATCCTCCGTCTTGCCCGCCTGGAGCCACGCCAGCAGAGCAAAAAACACAACCACGCCGGCCGCCAGCATGGCCACCGTCCGCTGCCGTGGATCGCTCAGGAAACGCATGCCGCGATTATAGTGCCGCGATGATTGCAGGGGACAGGGAATAGATCGCGGAGGCACGGTGGCTGTACGCATGCCGCCCGCGATTCGAAATGCAAACTGAGCCGTTCACCGAGCCTCTGCCGCCACTGCGGGAGCCGCACTCAACTCCACCGGCCCGGCAAACACCGCTGCCTTAAATCTGCGAGCAGCTCAGCGGGCTCATCGTGATGTTGCTGATGTTGGTCACAATGCTGTCAAAGGCAAACCGCTGATCGTGGGTAAGCTTCTGCCATGCGGGCGCGGTGCGGAACTTGTCCCATCCGGCCTCCAGCGCATTCATATCCTCGAAGCTCAGCATGTACTTCAGGCACGGCATGTGCGAGCCGATCAGCACATCCGAGAAGAACACCGGATGGCATCCCGCCTTGACGAAGATGTCGAACTCGCCGGAGTTGAACATCTCCACCTTGCGCACATGATCCTTGTAGCTGGGGCTCTCGTAGGTGCGCAGTTGAAAGATGCGCTTGCCCTTGGCCGGCGGAGTCAGTTTGGGCCACCCGGCAAAGGCCTTCAGCAGCCAGCTCTCCACGCGCTGAAAGCCCGGCGCCTGCGAGGTGGTATCCCACAGCGGCGCGGCGGCCTTCATGAAGGCGTCGTCCTCGGCCAGCCGCAGATCCAGCTCTGCCTGCGCCGCCAGGTCCGTCCCCGGAATCAGCAGAAAATACGCCGGCGTCTCCTCGCCATAGTCCAGCTTGAAGGCGCCCACCGGCCCCATGCCCATCCGCCCCAGCGCCGGAATCAGCGCCTCGGCAAAGTAGTGCTCCGTAAGCCGCAGTTGCTGTCCGCTCTTCAGGCTATAGCGGCGCAGTTGGTAGTACTCGCGTGTGCTGGCAGGCTGGGCTTTGGCCGCGCCTTCACCGGCAACGGCAAGCGCAGACGCAGCAAGGGAAGCAGTAAGAAATTGGCGACGTTCCATGAATCTCCTCCGGGTGAAGGATCATTCTACGTCACCATCAATGCACCCTGTCTTCCCGCAGGCGCCTGGCCTCTGGTTCACTCGCCCTCAGCCCTCACCCAATCACGTCCGCCGCCGCCGTCCACTCCCGCCCCTGGCTCTCCGCCACGCCGCGATAGGTCAGCTTGCCCATCCACGTGTTTAGTCCCTCGGCCAGCCCGGCATCCTGCCGCAACGCCTCGCGCGCGCCCAGGTTCGCCAGCCGCAGCACATATGGGAAAGTCGAGTTGGTCAGCGCCAGTGTGGAGGTATGCGGCACCGCGCCCGGCATATTGGTCACGCAGTAGTGCACTACGCCATCCACCACATAGCTGGGGTTGGAATGCGACGTGGGGCGCGCCGTCTCCACGCATCCGCCCTGGTCGATCGCCACATCCACAATCACCGCGCCCGGCTTCATCTGCTTCACCATTCCCGCCGTCACCAGCTTCGGCGCCGTAGCCCCCGGAATCAGCACGCCCCCAATCACCAGGTCAGCCTCGCGCGTGGCATGCGCAATGTTGTAGCTGTTGGAAGCCAGCGTGTAGAGCCGCCCGTTGAAGATATCGTCCAGTTCGCGCAGCCGGTTCATGTTCATGTCGATCAGCGTCACCTTCGCGCCCATGCCCAGCGCAATGCGCGCCGCATTGGTGCCCACAATGCCTCCGCCCAGAACCGTTACATGCGCCGGCGGCACGCCCGGCACGCCGCCCAGCAGTATGCCCCGTCCGCCCTTCTCCTTCTCCAGATAGCTGGCGCCCACCTGCACGCTCATGCGCCCCGCCACCTCGCTCATCGGCATCAGCAGCGGCAGCATGCCGCGCTTGTCGCGCACCGTCTCATAGGCAACGCCAATCACCTTCTTCTCCAGCAGCTTCTCCGTCAGCGCGGGCAGCGGCGCCAGGTGCAGATAGGTAAAGAGCGTCAGCCCTTCGCGGAAGTACACGTACTCCTGCTCAATCGGCTCCTTGACCTTGACCACCATCTCCGCCTTGCCCCAGGCATAGCCGGCATCGCCCACAATCTCCGCACCGGCGTTCTGGTAGTCCTCATCAGGAAAGCCCGAGAGCGCCCCGGCCTGCGTCTCCACCAGCACATCGTGCCCGGCCTCCACCAGCGCCTTCACCCCCGCCGGGGTTACCCCCACGCGCGCCTCGTTATCCTTGATCTCCTTCGGCACCCCGATGATCATGGTCAGCTCCTCCTGTGTTTTCGATGCGGATCGCCACGAATCCGTAACTCGCAAGCAAGCGCGCCGGATGACTCATTCTTGCTGTCCGGGGAAGGCTGCACCGGCGCGCCCGGTTCACTGGCTCCCAACTGTTCCGCATCCTACGCTCAAATTGCCGCCAAATGTATGCAAACTTCGTGATAAAACACCTCTATGCGAACAAAACGTGAGCAAATATCCGTAAACTCGCAAAAATCACCTCTAATGGACCCGCCGGATGCACCAGACGCGCTCATCCCCGGGCTCGACGAGCTGGATGCCGCTATCCTCCGCTACCTGCAACGCCATGGCCGCGCCACCAACTACGAGGTTGGCGAAGCCGTCGGCCTCTCCGCCTCCGCTGCCTCACGCCGCATCCAGGCGCTCGAGTCCGCCGGCGCCATCCGCGGCTACCGCGCCGTCCTCAACGACCGCCTGCTCGGCAAGCACATGACCGTCTACATCCGCGTCACCCTGGAGCGCCAGTCCGCCGCCGTCCTCAGCGCTTTTGAGTCCGCCCTGCGCCACTGCCACGACATCGTGAGCTGCCACCTGATGGCCGGCCAGTACGACTACATGCTCGTCGCCCGGGTCTCCGGCATCGACGACTACGGCCGCCTCCACCAGACCGAGCTCTCCCGCCTGCCCGGCGTCATCCGCCTGGAAACCAGCTTCGCCCTGCGCGACGTGCTGGAAGGCGGCACTGGATGACCTGCAAACCGGCAGATTGCCACAACACCGCATGCATCCGTCATAATGACTCTGTCTGACCACAACTATCCCAAGGAGAGTCACCCATGTCCGAACCCAAGATCGCCCAGAAGGCCCCTTACCCGGTCCAGGTCGAAGCCGGCAAGAGCTACCACTGGTGTTCCTGCGGCCACAGCGCCAATCAGCCCTTTTGCGACGGAAGCCACAAGGGCACCGGCATGACGCCCGTTCGCTTTGAAGCCACTGAGACCAAGACCGTCTATCTCTGCGGCTGCAAGCACACCGCTAACCAGCCCTTCTGCGACGGAAGCCACTCCCGCCTGTAGAATCTGTTCCTGAAAAGCTGAATCTCTGGTTCGGCGCGAGTAGCCGGGTGCTTCACATTGAAGTACCCGGCTACTCGCACGTTTACCCTTCTTCAGTTTTTGATGGTATTTTATGCCATATGGTATATAATGCCATCAAGAGCAACGCATGAAGGCTGAGCTGCTTTTCCGCCAGCGAATCGACTATGACGATGGTGCAATTGTCGAGATGGTGCTGTGGCGCGTTCCTTCGCCAGTTCCGCCCTCTGCCCACCACCTGAAGTATTCGTTGTTCTACGGCCGTCCGGGCGTTCGCGAGGTTGGCTACGACAATGAACGCGGCAAAGGCGACCATCGGCATATTCGGGGAGTCGAAACTCCTTACAGGTTCACGAGCGTAGAAAAGCTTGTCGCTGATTTCTGGTCTGATGTGCGAAGACTGAGAGGTACTCCATGAGCGAGGTCAAATTCACTGTAGGCGGCGCCATGGAGCGCGATGCATCACGCCGGTTCATTGATGCCTGGCATCGCGCCGAGCGCGGTGAGGCCGTCTATGAACGCCACCTGGCCTTTGAAAGCTGGGATACGCTGGCCCGCGTTCTTACCGGCAAACGGATGGAACTGTTGCGCTACGTGCGACACAACCACGTCACCAGCATCCGCGCTTTGGCCAAGGCGCTCGGACGCGACTACAGGAACGTGCACGCGGATGTGCAGGCGCTGGCCGGCGCCGGCCTGCTGGATGCCTCGGCCAAAGGCGTTCGCGCAGATTACGATGCGATTGAGACGAAGATCGCAATTTAAGGAAGGAAAGAGAAATGGCCCGGCACAATGCCGGGCTCAGACTGCTGACGAACCCCGCCATTTTCCGGCGGGGTTCATTGTTTTGGGAGGATCAGGAGGGTTCGGCGTCGCTGACGGCAAGTTGCTGATAGGCGCGCAGCAGGCGGATATAGGCTGATAGGAGTTGGTGGAGCGCG
>DAIDGZ010000168.1 GCA_027452125.1 Acidobacteriaceae bacterium
CTAGCAGATACGCGGCAGCTGCTCGCCGATCTGCATGGGAATCACGCGGTTGGCGCCCAGCATTGTGCGCGCCACCAGCATCCGCGGATGCTCGGCGGTGATGTGGCCGATCAAGGCAGCATCCTGTCCCAGCGGATGCGCACCGAGTAGGCACAATACGCTGTCTGCCGCCTCGGGGGCGACGATGAACACCGCCTTGCCCTCATTCGCCACATAGACCGGATCAAGACCCAGCAGTTCGCAGGCCGCCTGCACCTCGGGACGCACGGGCAGGCTGGCCTCATCGAGCAGTACACCCACACCCGAGGCCTGCGCAATCTCATTCAATATGGATGCCAGACCGCCACGTGTGGGGTCGCGCATGGCGTGCACAGCTACACCCGCCACATCGAGCACGGAGCCGATCATGCCGTTCAACGCGGCACAGTCGGAGCGAATCGGGCTCTCAAACTCCAGCCCCTCGCGAACGCTCATGATGGCCATACCGTGATCGCCAAGCGTGCCGGAGACGATCACGGCATCTCCCGGCTTGGCACAGGCAGGACCCACGTTGATCCCGCTGCGCACCAGGCCCACACCGGCAGTGTTGATGTAACAGCCGTCGCCGTGGCCGCGCTCCACCACCTTGGTGTCGCCGGTAACGATCTGCACGCCGGCCGCCGCCGCCGCGCGCGCCATGGCATCCACAATGGCCGCCAGATGCACAAGGGGAAATCCCTCTTCCAGGATGTAACTGACACTCAGAAATTTGGGCTCTGCGCCGGAAACCGCCAGATCGTTAACCGTGCCGTTCACGGCCAGTTCACCGATGGAGCCCCCGGGAAAGAACAGCGGCTGCACCACGAAGGAGTCTGTGCTCATGGCCAGGCGTCCGCTGCCCAGCGTGAAGGTGGCCGCATCGCCCAGATTCTGTAGCGCCGGGTTGTGAAAGGCAGGCAGAAAGAGGTGCTCCACCAGCTCGTTGCCCAGCTTGCCGCCGCCGCCGTGTCCCATCACGATGGTGGGGTAATCCTTGAGCGGGAGTGGGCAGGACCAGTTGGCAAAGTCGAATGCAATCTGATCAGGCATACGCGGCTCCCTGCGGGCCATTGCCGGCCCGGGCCAACTCATCGGCAGAAAGGAAGCGGCCGTAGTTGTAATACGCCGCGCAGGCCCCCTCGCTGGAGACCATGGTCGCCCCAAGCGGATGGCGCGGCGTGCACTCCCTGCCGAAGGCCGGGCACTCGGCGGGCTTGATAGCGCCACGCAAAACCTCGCCGGAGTGGCAGAGCGGCGACTCTACGGTACGGATGCCGGAGATATGGAAGCGGTGCTCGGCGTCGAAGTCGCGATAGTCCGCGTTGAGTCGCCAGCCGCTGCCGGGGATAACACCGATGCCGCGCCAGGCGCGATCCGTCACCTCAAAGACCTCGCCCAGGAGCTTTTGCGCAGCCTGGTTGCCGTCATAGCGCACGACGCGCGGGTAGGCATTCTCCACCGCGTGGCGGCCGGCCTCAAGCTGAAGAACAGTGCGACGAATGCCGTCGAGCAGGTCAAGCGGCTCGAAGCCGGTGACGACCAGCGGCACACGGAAGCGCTCGGCCAGCGGTGGATACTCCCAATAGCCCATCACACTGCATACGTGGCCGGCCAACAGGAATCCATTGATTTCGGTCCCCGGCGCGCTCAGAATTGCCTCAATCGCCGGCGGTACCAGCACATGTGAGACGAGCAGCGAAAAATTGCTGAGACCGCGGCGTTTGGCAAGGTGTACGCTCATGGCATTCGCTGGCGCCGTGGTCTCAAACCCCACGCCAAAGAAGACCACCTGCTTGTCTGGGTTCTTCGCGGCAAGTTCCACGGCATCCAGCGGCGAGTAGACCACGCGCACATCGCCGCCGCGGCCCTTGATCTGGAAGAGGTCACCCTCGGTCCCAGGTACGCGCAGCATGTCTCCGAACGAACAGAAAATGACGCCGGGCTTCGCAGCGATCGCCAGGGCCTTGTCAATCAGTTCAAGCGGCGTGACGCAGACCGGACATCCGGGGCCATGCACCATCTCAAGGCCCGCAGGGAGCATCTGGTCAATGCCGTTCTTGATGATGGAATGAGTCTGCCCGCCACAGACCTCCATGATCTTCCACGGTCGCGTGACCGCCTGCGCAATCTCACGCGCCATGCGCTGGGCAATCTCGCCGTTCCGGAACTCATTCAGATATTTCATCGCCTGCTCCGCCGCTCCCCGCGCTGGCTGCTAACTTGCTCCATGGCTGACGAACCCGCTAGCCGCAGCTTCCATCCGGACAGGACGACTGCGGCGCCTTGGCGGCGCGCGCAAAAGCCTCTTCCTCGCTGGCCAGTTCCTCTTCCAGCAGGCCCAGAGTGCGGAAGTCCTCCAGCGTCTGCAGGGCTGTCTCTTCATCTATTTTGGAGATGGCAAAGCCGACGTGGACAAGGGTGTAGTCCCCCACCTCCACCTCCGGCACATAGTCAAGGCAGACCCGTTTGACAATGCCGCCGAAGTTGACCCGGCCAATGCGGATCATGCCGTCGTGGGTAATTTCTTCCACTTTTCCCGGAATCGCTAGACACATGGCACATCCCTTATACCGCGTTCGATGGCCTCGGATTGTGATTTATATCACGTAGTTCACCAGCCGCAGCAGCCGAAACAAATTCTTGATTCTCGGGTTCATCACTCTCGAGCCTCCCACAATGGTTTCGTCCGTTTGGTATCCGAAATGGGAAGCATATGGACCATCGAAGACACTTTTGCAAACTCACATGTGGAATTTTGTGTAAACCTGCAATCAATTTCTGGCGTCTAGCCATGTAAGTGGAGAAATAAATGCTGATGCGAAGCATGTACGCAGCTTTGTATGGAACCTTTGTTGCCGTTTGGTTTGTGCTTATCCTCAACGCTCTTTCCCAACCTGCCTATGCCGCTTATGTGGACCCCGGCACGGGACTTTTTGCCTTTCAGATGATCAGTTCCACGCTGGCGGGGATGGGATTCCTGCTGCGTCGGCGCATCCGGCAGTTTCTGGCGCGTTTCAGCCGTAACTCCTGAGAGGCGCGGACTATGGGCCCTTTTTTAGCAGACCAGGAATATATCCTGGAGCAAGCCACCTTCCGCGATCCGCAAGGCCGTCTTTTTCACCAGAAGAATCGGGTTCTGCGAGAAATCTATCCCGCCCACGCCGACACCGTGCTGGAGTGGATTTGTTCGCCACTAGCCCAGCGGTGGATGGAAGAGGGCCGTCTGGTTCCGAGTCGGCTTCTCGAGACGCGTGAAGATGGATCACTCCTGCTGGAACATGACCGCGTATTCTTTCCTTCCTATCCATGGGAGTGGACAGCGGGCCAATGGGCGCATGCCGCTGCTCTGACCCTGGATCTTTGCGAAGAGGCGCTGGAAAGTGGCTACATCCTGAAGGATGCCACGCCACTGAATATTCTCTTTGCTGGACCACATGGCATCTTTGTCGATGTGCCATCGTTCGAAAGGCGCGATCCCGGCAAACCCGTTTGGCTGGCCTACGCGCAATTTGTGCGCATGTTTCTGCTGCCCCTGGCCGCGAATACCCATCTGGGCTGGCCGCTGGCGGCTACGCTGCTGCGCCGCGATGGTTATGAACCGGCGATACTCGCACCGCATCTTTCGTTCCGGCAACGCTGGCAATCGCCATTTCGTTCGCTCGTGACGCTGCCCCTGCTGCTGGAAACGAGCCGGCCGGGAAAGAGCGCGGAGAAGCATGCCTACACCAAAAACGTAGACCAAGAGTTGGCCACCGCCATGCTGCAGCGTACATTGCGCAGCACCCGCAGGATGCTGGCCGCTGTGACGCCGGCGCCGCGCACATCGCGCTGGAGCGGCTATGTGGCGGCAGCTACGCATTATGCCGCACAGGACCACTCTGCCAAACAGGACTTCGTGCAGCGTACCCTCAGCACCATCCGCCCGGCACACGTGCTCGATGTCGGCGCCAATACCGGCACCTACTCACGCCTTGCCGCCGGAACCGGCGCCGACGTGGTGGCCTGGGATACAGACGCGGAAGCGGCTGACCTGAATTGGAGGCAAGCACGGGAGAAAGGGCTGCCGATCCTGCCCCTGCTGGCCGATTTCGCCCGCCCCACCCCGCCTGCCGGCTGGCAGAATGCCGAATATCCCGGGCTGCTGGCCCGCGCACGGGGCCGCTTTGATTGCGTGCTGATGCTGGGTGTGCTGCACCACCTCTTGATTTCTGACCAGATTCCGCTGCCGGCCATTCTCGACCAACTGGCCTCGCTGACCCAGCGCTGGGCTGTACTCGAGTGGATACCACGGGAAGACTCGCAGTTTGCCGGACTGTGCCGCGGCCGCGAAGAGCTTTACAAACATCTGCTAGAACCGTATTTTGTCCGTAAGCTCTCAGAACAGTTCACGGTACGAAATCGCGAGTTGCTCTCGAATGGGCGGACTCTCTGGCTTGTCGAGAAAAATGAATGAAATCACGCTGGTGGATTGAGGCGGCGGGCGTATCGCTTCTGCTGATCCTTCCCTACTTTTTCCCGCTCATTCTGCCGGATCACCTTGCCGTCTATCACCACTACCTATCGCTCAACAGCTTGATTGGCGGTCTACTGCTGGACCTGTTGATGCTGCTACTGGCCGGTGTTGGACTGCTGGCCCTGCTGCACCGGCTTCCGCAGCGGGCAAAGGAACTGGCTGGCGCGTGCCTGGCGGGCATTCTGATCTGGCGCATGGCGAGTTTCGCCATCGGACAGGTAACTCCATCTGTTCTGGATAGGACAAACGACCTTTCCGATCTCGCCGCACAATCGCGCATTCTCGGCATGGACGCTTTCCTGGCGCATCATATCCAACATATTCTTCTCATCTTCTTGGCGCTCTGCATAGTGCTGACATTCATCTATCGCCCAGGCGCCCGCTTTGTTGTCCGAGCCGTGCGTCTTGCGGTCGCAGCCCTCGGGTTCTCCTTGCTGTGGATCATCCCCAGTCTGCTGTACCTCTCCTGGGGATTGCATCCCACCATGGCATTTGATCGTTCGCGCTCCGTACCTACTCCACGCGTGGAGAAACGGGTTGTCTGGATTTTGATGGACGAGCTTTCCTACAACCTTGTGTTCGATCACGCTGTTGCCGGCGAAACATTCCCCAACCTCTGGCAGTTACGGGCGCAGAGCATTTCACTGCGCAACATTGAACCGGCAGGTTTGCGTACCGAGCGCATCGTTCCGTCACTGCTGCTGGGCAGGCAGATCAATCGCATTCGGAGCACAGCGAATGGCGACTTGCTCGTGCCCGATCCGACGCACACCCATTGGGTTCATTACGATCCAGCCGATACGCTGTTTGGACTCGCGCAGACCACAGGATGGAATCCAGGGGTAGCAGGCTGGTACAACCCGTATTGCCGCATCTTCGAATCTGTCCTGACGGCATGCAGTTGGCGGCCGGGAATCCATGTACTGACGCCGTTTGAGCAGATCGGAGCTTCCGCGAACCATTCAACCTTTGTCAATGCCCTGGTGATCCCACGGCACTATGCCGGCCGGTTAATGGCCCCCGGAACGGGTTCCACCAGCCCCGCTCTCCTGCGGCACGACATACGTGACTACCAAACGGTGATGCAGAATGCGCAAGAGCTGATCGGCAATGGACGTGTTGGCTTTGTCTTCATCCATCTGCCTGTCCCGCATCCGCCGGGCATCTACAACCGCAAGACCCATCAGATCTGTGCGTGCGGCAACTACCTGGACAACCTAGTTCTTGCCGACGACTCGTTGGGCGCCTTGATGCATGCTATTCAAGCGACACCATGGGCTGGAGAAACCACCGTGATTGTGTCGTCGGATCACTCGTGGCGCGTCCCGCTGTGGAAGCAAAGTCCCGACTGGACTGCGGAGGAGCAACAGGTCTCCCAGGGCAGGTTCGATGCGCGGCCGGTGTTTCTGGTACACTTCCCCGGCCAAACCACAGGGCAGGAAATTCACGCATTGGAGCCGGAACTGGTGGAGCATGACGCCGTCGCTGCGTTGCTGAAGCAGCGGGTGCAGGACGCCGATTCCCTGGTGCATTTTTTGCAAGCAAAGCAAAACTGAGCAGCCTACTCAGCCGGCTTTACCAGCACAACATCCTTCGCCCGGCTCTGCGGCGTCACGATCAGGCGCACCAGCTTGCCCTTCTCCACGCGGCCTTCCACTGTGGTGTTCTCAGGGGCATGCAGGCGGAAGTCGGCTGACCAGTCGCTGGGCCAGGCGGGTAGAAGCAGCAGGCGATGACCATCCGGCTGCAGCAACATCTCCTGAAGGGTGATCATGCCGGAGCCGCCGTTATCCAGATCCGGAATCCAGTCATGAGCCGGCTTCCAAAACCATAGGAATCGCTGATCGCCGTAGTTGGTGAACTCGCTGATGACCGCCTTCTGAGCGACCTCGGTCAGTCCCAGTGCGGCGCTCTCGGTGCCGTCCTGTCCCCAGCAGGTGTCCTGCGGAAAGCGGCGGGCGAGAAAAGTATCCCGCGCCAGCTTCAGATGGGGCTTGCCTACTCCAAAGAGATGGTAGGGAAAGGCCACGTAGAGTTCAGGGTTCTCCGAGTTGCTGGTCTTGCCGTATTCGCCTGCAGGCAGCAGGATGGCGGTTCCGTGCGGATCGCCCATACCGTTCGGTGGCGTCTTATCCTTGTTGTCGGTCTTGCCCAGCGGCAGCGCTGGCAGGGCCGCCAGCGTCTTACGCCACTCGCTGGACTGTCGCGGAGTGATGAGGCTCGAAGGCAGAGCCAGCAGGCGAGGAATATCCGCGCGTAGCCCTGCGATGTCCGGCGTAGGATTCACCGCCGTGAGTTGATACGTCTCCAGCGACTGCGTAGGAGCCATACGAATCTTGCCGTCGGCGCCGCGCGGCCAATGCACGCCGTAGTACGTGACAATCACATCGCCGAAGGGAACGATCGTGTCCTTCGCAAATTTCTGGTCGCCGGCGGCATCGTAGTAATCCAGCATCTCTGCCAGCACTTCCAGCCCGCCCTGGATGTGATACCGCTGCCAGCGGCTTACGATCTCGTTGGTCGGGTTGTTCCAGCCAAAGTCGTGCAGATTGGGCAGCCCCCAGAAGAGCATGGTCTCGGGATAGGAGGCCCCGGCGTGGTGATAGTAGAGTTCGGTCCGCGCCTTCTCCAGAGGCAGCGCGGAGAGATACATGCGGAACCACGGCTTGACCAGGTCGTAGTCGCCGGTGGCGATCAGCGGCCAGTAAAGAAGGCGATTGTTCTGGTTCCAGTAGGAGTTACCCCAGGCGCGATAGTCGGGGTTATGGTTGTCCCGGGTCGAAGGCACATCATCCGGCACGTCGTGGCCCACGCTAAAGATGCCGCCGTTGAACTTGATCGGAAGCTGGCCTCGCGAGGATGCCGCCATCATGTAACGCTGCATCTCATAACCCTGCGTCACCTGTTGTGCCTGTGAACTGCCGGTGACGTTGATCCAGCTGCGATTCCAGAAGCTGGTCCACCACATCACATGCTCCGCCCAGTTGGCCTGCAGGTCAGGCGGGTTGGCGCTCTGGACGGTACGGGCAAGATCGACCTGCCAGGCCTTAGGCGTAGCGGCGTGCTGCTCCATCAGAGCAATCAGATCCACGCGAAAGTCCGTCTGGCTGCCGGAGACGAGCGTCTTGCTGTCTTTGCTGACCAGGCCAGAGCCCGTGATCTGCGCGCCGAAGCAGCGGTGCAGCAAGGGGTCAGGAAACTTGCCGAGGAGTGAGCCAAGGTGCTCCCGCTCGAGCGTGGTGGCATAAATGCTGGTCTGGTTGAAGTGATACCAGGCAATCTTGCGCTGCTGCGCCGGGAGGATGGTATCGGCCTGAAACGTTACAGGATAATCATCGCTGTCCAGTTCAACCATGCCCGCTTTCTCAGACGAAGCACCATGCAACGAATGATCCTCACGCCATGTCTCGAGAGAGACTGTCATCTGAGCTGGCTGCTGGGTATGCGCCTCCACGTGCAGGGCAGGATGATTGGCATCGATCCAGATGCGTGCGGCGCTGGCGCCATCCCGAATCTCAATGGCTCCGGTTTCCAGATGCAGCGTCTGTGTAAAGCCGCTGCCGCCTGTGGAGAGAGCGGGCGTAAGGTGAATGCGGATGCGGCCCAGCTTGACCAGCTTGCCGGTCTCGGTCCACGCGTCGGGCGAAGAGACCAACAGGACGATATCGCCGTTTGCCTCGGTCCACACATTCGCGCCGAGCGAGCCGTTCCCAATTGGCATCGAGTCATTCTCATTGGCCCCCAACGAGTGCCACGTGACGTTGTTGGCGGCAACGAGTTGGCTCCCTGTGGGCCGACCTTGCGCAGCCGCAGCCACAGAGCAGAGCGAACCGAGGATGCCGAAACGCAACAGAGAGACGAAGGCGTGGAGCGGAGACTTCTTCATAAACGGGGACGAACCTCGCAGTGAAGCGATATCGGGCCGGAAGGGAGCAAAAGGATTCACGGCAGGACTCTGGCCACACCCCGCAATACTAGCAGCTTTATCGATGTATTAAGGAACTTTATCGATGTATTTCGCGGCCTCAATCGGCGATCATCACCTCACCAGGCAGGATGGGCCGAGTACGGTAGAGCAGGCCACGCGCGGCGAAAATTCCCATCACCGCCAGCGCTCCGACGTAGGCGGAGAGCTTGATGAGGTTGCCGGTACGGGTCTCGGGCAGAGCCTTCCACAGAGCCAGCAGCAGGGTCTGCGCCACCGTGACAGCCCACACGGTGCCGTAGAAGTAGCGGCGCTCCATGCCTTCGGTCTGGGTGCTGGGGCCCACGCGCGGCAGCCTGCCCAGGATGCCCAGCAGCAGAATCAGCGCACAGAGCGGCGAGTAGGCATAGTCGTAGATCTGTTTGAGGCGCCAGACGCCAGTCATCACGGCGTAGACGAGGCCAGCCAGATTGAGCAGCGCAAAATTGAGCGCGGCATTCCAGGCAAAGGTGTAGCAAACGCGGCGATAAAGCGGGTTGGGTTTGTCCTCGTCAAAGCGCAGGATGTAGGGCTTATGCTCGCAGCCGGGCAGTTGCGCCTTGAGGCCGGCGATGCCGGTGCCAAGCATGACCAGCGCCAGCCACGCCCAATTCATCCAGTGAAAGCCACGGGCGAACAGGCCGAAGGTGAGCGGCCCGGGAGCCAGGAAGAAGACCCAAATCCAGATGGGCCAGTGTGCCATGCGATAGATGCGGGTATTGCGCTCGCGCATCTTGCGCTCTGCAGCGTACTCCACCTTGCCGCTGTATCCCATGGCCGAGAGTCTCGCAGAGGGGCCGAGGGCGCGTCAACCGCCCGCCCGGAACCTATAATGAACGGGGACGCGGGCCGAAATTCCTTTCCCCGCCCCTATTCCGCACTGTTTAGAGGAAGCCCATGGCCGCCGTGATTGAAGCCATCAACGTGAAGCGCAAGATGTACTTTGAGCTGGAGAATACACCCTACTACTGCATGGACGTGGAGGTCTCCACCCCCACCGCGCGCGGCGGCCAGACGCTGGTGCGGTTGAAGATGCGTAACCTGCTGACGCGCGCCGTCTTCGACAAGACCTTCAAGGCCAGCGATAAGTTCACCGAGCCGGATCTGGAGACGGTGGAAGCCTCCTACCTGTATAGCGATGCCGATGGCTCTTACTTCCTGGACCAGGAAAGCTTTGAGACGCACGGCCTGACCAACCAGATGATGGGCGATGCCCTGAACTTTCTGGTAGAGGGCGCGATTGTGCGGCTGCACAAGTACAACAGCAACCCCATCGGCCTGGACCTGCCGGAGAAGGTGGAACTGACCGTGACCTACACCGAACCGGGCACACGCGGCGACACCAGCGGCAACGTGACCAAGCTGGCACGTCTGGAGACCGGACTGGAGATCAAGGCGCCTCTCTACATCGAAGAGGGCGAAAAGGTGAAGGTCTATACCGAGACGCGCGAATTCGCCGGCCGAGCCTGAGCGGCTGCTGCCCGCAGCAAAAAAGCCCAACCGCGTGGTTGGGCTTTTTTGCTGCGTCTTAGTAAGTCCTATTCCACGGTGACAGATTTGGCCAGATTGCGGGGCTGGTCCACATCGCATCCGCGGCGAATGGCGATGTAGTAGGCCAGCAGTTGCAGGGGCACGATCTCCAGCAGCGGGGCCAGCATTTCCGGCGCCGGAGGCACGAAGATGGTGTGCTCCACCAGCCCGCTGATCGTGGTGTCGCCTTCAGTGGCCACGGCGATCACGCGGCCGCTGCGCGCGGTAACCTCCTGGATGTTGGAGAGGGTCTTCTCATAGCGCAGCACGGAGGCAGGGTCGCTCTCGTCGCAGGTGGCCAGCACCACCACCGGCAAGCTCTCGTCGATCAGTGCGTTGGGACCATGCTTCATCTCGCCTGCGGGGTAGCCCTCGGCGTGGATGTAGGAGATCTCTTTGAGCTTGAGTGCACCCTCGAGCGCGATGGGGAAGTGGATGCCGCGGCCCAGATAGAGGAAATCGCGCGCATTGGAGAAGTCCTTGGCAAGCTGCTCACACTGTGCCGAACAGTTGCGCAGAATCTCTTCCATCTGCACCGGAATGCGATTCAGATGCTGGATCAGTTCGACGGATCTTGCGGCATCCAGATGACCGCGAAGCTGGCCCAGCTTGAGCGCCAGCAGGAAGAGCGCGGTGAGCTGCGATGTGAACGCCTTGGTGGAGGCGACGCCAATCTCCGGGCCGGCGTGGGTATAGATCGATCCGTGCGCCTCGCGGGCCACCATGGCGCCCACCACGTTACAGATGGCTACCGTCCTGGAGCCCAGGGCGATCATCTCGCGCTGGGCAGCCAGAGTGTCGGCTGTCTCGCCGGACTGGGTGATGAGCAGGCCCAGCATACCGGGACCGGCCATCGGCGAGCGGTAGCGGTATTCGCTGGCATAGTCCACGTCCACGGGCAGGCGAGCCAGGCGCTCGATCATGTACTTGCCGGTGAGCGCGGCGTGCCAACTGGTGCCGCAGGCGGCAATGGTAATGCTGGATGCCTTAGCCAACTCTTCGTCGGGAATCTCCATCTCGCCCAGAAAGACCTTGCCGGAGTCCAGCGAGACGCGGCCCCGCGTGGTGTCTGTGATGGCCCGCGGCTGCTCCCAGATCTCCTTGAGCATGAAATGCTTGTAGCCACCCTTCTCCGCCTGGATGGGGTCCCACTGGATGCGGGTCAGCTCGCGCTGGATGGGATTACCGTCAAAATCGGTAAAGTTGACGCCCTGCGCGGTGAGAATGGCCATGTCGCCATCGGCGAGGAAGTAGATATTTCGCGTGTGGTGCAGGATGCCCGGTACGTCCGAGGCGACAAACGACTCACCCTCGCCAGCGCCTATGACCACCGGCGGGCCGAGGCGGGCAGCGATGATCTTGTTCGGTTCTGCGGCGGAAAGCACGCCCAGGGCGAAGGCGCCGGTGAGGCGCTTGGCGGCGCGGCGCACTGCCTCTTCCAGCAGAATAGGCTGGCCGGCTGCCTCCGCGTCCATCTGTACCTGCTCAATCAGATGAGCGATAGCCTCGGTGTCGGTCTCAGTTACGAACTTGTGCCCCTGCGCGATCAGTTCGCGCTTCAGGGTCAGATAGTTTTCCACAATGCCGTTGTGCACCACCACGATGCGCCCGGAACAATCCCGGTGAGGGTGCGCATTCTCCTCCGTGGGGCGGCCATGGGTAGCCCAGCGAGTGTGTCCAATGCCAAAGGTGCCTTCGAGCGGGCGATGATCGAGGATCTCTTCCAGTTTGGAGAGCTTGCCGGGAGCGCGGCGTACCTCGAGTGTCGCACTGGAGTCGCTGCCCACGGCGACGCCGGCGGAATCATATCCGCGGTATTCGAGGCGCCTTAGCCCCTCGATGATGACTGGGACGACCTGCTTGGAACCGACATATCCGACAATGCCGCACATGGGACCATTCTATGCGACGGGGCAAAAGGAACCTGTGAGAATGTCTCAGCAAAAGGGGCATCTGACCGCAAGCGATGCCCCTGTCTTTGCCGCTATTGCACTGTCAGCTTGACCGTAGCGCTGTGGGTCAGCGATCCGGAACCTGCGGTGAGGGTAAGGGTGTAGCCCTCAGCCTTGGGTAGAGCGCCACATCCACCGATTCCCAGTGAGAAGGCCAGCGCCAGAAGCACGATCAATGCCGCATACAGAGCGCTCCTGGCCCGGCGCAGACGGCCTGCAAAGGGCAACAGAAGCAATCCAAACGCCACCGGCAGTATGCCCCTGCGGAAGGGACTGCCCGGCAATGCGGTCTGCGCCTGGCTTTGCAGGTTCACCTGCATGGTAACGCCCGTCGCGGCGGAACCGGCAGCAACCTTGGCCGGAGTAAAGGCCACGGTGCTGCGCAGCGGAAGGCCGGTGACCGTGAAGCTGACATCTCCAGGGATGATGGAACCGCCGACCGGCGCTACGTTCAGCGAGTAGTTGACTACACCGCCCACGCTTCCGGTCCCCGCGCCGGTGAGCACAGTCAGTGCAAAATCTTCAATGGTGACGGAAACCGGAGCGCTGGTGGCCGGCTGGTAGCTGGTATCGCCGGAGTAGACTGCTGTGACGTTGTGCGTCCCCGCAGCCAGAGACGAGATCGTGATCGAGGCCGCCCCGGATGATATGGTCGCCGAGCCAATCTGTGCTCCGCCGTCCATGAAGACCACCGTGCCTGTGGGTGGATTGGCCGGCGAAGGCAAAGTTGCCGTCAGCGTAACTGGGGCCTTGAGCAAAGCGGGATTGGGCGTGACCGTCAGATTGACCTGTGGCGCGGCGGGGATGATGTTGATACTTACCGAGGCTGTGGCAGTGGTGTAGTCCGTGGTGTCGGTGGGAGTCAGGGTGGTCTGCAACGTCTGCTGGCCCACGGCAAGCACCGTACCCGCCGGTGGGTTGTAACTGAACGTACCCGCGACCGTGGAACTGGCATCAAGCTGGGTAGCGCTCAATGGCGTTCCATACGGGATAGGCGCAGGAGCGGCCCATGTGATAGCAGGTTGCTGCTGAAAGATAACCGTATCCGAGCCAACGACATTGTTGGAGAAAGTGGCGCTGGAGGCTGTGGCCACCAGTTGCCCGGTGTAGCTGGAAAGACCGCCAGCCGGATAATTGGGCACACTCAGCGTCAGCGTCACTGCATCCGTCGCGCCAGGAGCAAGGGCGGTGGTGCGCGTGCAGGTGAGCGTACCTACGCCGCAGGTCCAGCTTCCACTGGCATCGGCCAGGGCAGTTGCCGTCATATTGGGCGGCAGCGTGAGAACCAGTTGCATAGAGCTGTCCACCGGCGTGTTGGTGCTGGTGTTGGTCACATTCACCGTCACCTGGTCTGCACCATCTCCCTGCTTCACAATCAGCGGGCTGGGCGTGAACGTAATGGAGAGCGTGGGCACCACCACAGGCTGCACAAACGTGGAGAGATCGAAGAGCGCGTACTCCAGCATCTCCTCCTGCGCGCTCATCGCGGTGGTCTTCGGGCACTCCGCAGGGTAGACCTTGCCCTTCGGCGAGGAGGGATTAACAACGTGGTACTCGTTGAACAATACCCGGCCGCACTGGTTAGCCAGCGGCGCACCCACCGGCGTATTGAAGGTGAATTGCATGACCGGATCGCCCGCGGCGGCATTGTTCAGCGTAAGCCAGGACTGCGTGGGCGGAATCACGCCGTCCGTATCGTGCCGCGTCGTGGTGACGTAAATCTGTCCCGGCGTGTTGTTGTAGATAGCTCCAGCATTCTGCAACCACTGCGCCAGTGCCGCGCCGTCCGTAAAGTTCGTATTCACCGTGGCGGGGCCATTGTTGGGGCTGGGATTGGCTTGCGGATGCCATTTGGCCACCGCCGGGAAAGGCGATAGATAAGGAACATCCGGATCCAGTACGTCGTAGCTGAGATGGGTGGTAAAGATGCGCCCACCGGCATTGGCATAGTCCACAATGTTGCTCAGTTGGTTCGCCGGATGCGGAACCGGCGACCCCTGACAGGGAAACATCACCATGTCGTACTGGGTCATCAGCGTTGGGTCATTCAGGAGCGTAGACTCCGCCGGCGTCGAGGCGCTGATATCAGCTCCAGGAGCCTTGTCGCCCTTGTAGAGATGAATGCGGCCATCCGGATTTACCGATCCGGTATCGTCGGTGAACTCCGTGTCCGCAATGCCCATGTCGTGAAAAACACACTCCAGGCCGTCTGCTCCGCCAGTGGCAATCGCGATCAGCGGGATGTCGCCCTGCGTGTGATCGGCAGGCATATGCAAGGCGAGGCCGGAGAGAGGCGTATCCGCAACGGAGGTCTGCGGGAACTGCCGCCGCCACTTACCCGCCTGGATGACAAGCGTGTAGGTGGCGTTCTGCGGTACGCCGGTCAGCGTGAAGGTGCCATCCACTGCGGTGTAGGTGTAGGCCACCACGTTGGTAGGCGTGGCTGAAGTGGAGGTAAGGCACTGCGCACCGGCGGCTAACGGCGCTACCGGATTCACCGTGGCGTACACCAGCACGTGCGGCAACGGCAGTGCATCTGTCGTCACGCGAGGGTCGTAGACCGTGCCGCTGATCGTGGTAGTGGGCGGTGGAGGTGTAGTCTGCCCCCAAGCTGCAAGCAATGCAGCAGACAACAGAAACAGCAGCACCACTGCATAGTACGCAGCGCGCACGAGATCAGTAGAACGAATGGCCCTACGGGTCATTTAGGACAGAACCCCCACTCCCTGTCACATACCCGCCCGGTCCGCTACGGCCTCGCGCCGGCACGCCGGCAGCACGCGCCTCCAGTAAGATCGCCGGGGAAACCCCGGGCAATCAGGATGGCTTAGACCGTTCCCCATGGACGCAGACAGGTATCTGCACTTCTGGCAGACAGGTATCTGCACTTCTGGTTGAGAAGCTGAAATGCAGGACCCATCATACACATTTCACAAAGCGGTAGAGGAGGGATTTTTTGCGGGCGGGCGGGAATGCCGCTATTCCTCAATGCGGTATGTGTATTCCTCAATCACGGGGTTGGTGAGAACCTCGCGGGCGATGCGCTCCACCTGGGTGCTGGCAGCCTCGGCAGAGAGCCCGTCGGCCAGTGAAATCACGAAATATTTGCCCTGGCGAACTGAGGCAACATCGGCAAATCCGATCTTGCGCAGGGCGTTGTGGATGGTCTGCCCCTGGGGGTCGAGGACGGAGGACTTCAAAGTGACATAGACATGGGCCTTCATGATTGGCGATTATAGTAGTTCTTGCGGCGGACCGGTTGAAATCGGACTGCTGGCTGGATGTTCTGGGCCGGGTTTCACCTTTCCCCCACCCAGAAGGAGACGCAAACGAAATGATCAATTACCTGGAACTTCCGGTGGGCGAGCGCTCTCCTGAGGTCTTTCGCGCCGTCATTGAAATCCCCAAGGACGGCACGCAGAAGTTTGAGTACGACAAGCAGTTGCACGTGTTTAAGCTGGACCGCAACCTGCACTCGCCCGTGCACTACCCCGGCGATTACGGCTTTATTCCTTCCACGCTGAGCGACGACGGCGACCCGCTGGACGTGCTGGTTCTGGTGCCCAGCCCCACCTTCCCCGGCTGCGTCCAGGAGGTGCGTCCCATCGGCCTGCTGGAGATGCTGGATCAGGGCGTTCTGGACGAAAAAGTGCTCGCCGTGGGAAAGAACAACCCCCGCTATACCAATGTGTGGAACTACACCGACATTTATCCGCACATGCTCAAGGAGATTACCCACTTCTTCTCCATCTACAAGGATCTGGAAGGCAAGCGGGTTGAGATCAAGGGCTGGCATGATGCCGCATACGCGCGCGACCGCGTGCTGCGCGCCATCAAACTCTTCAAGGACAACAAGAAGAAGCCGGCCGAGATCAAGGCGGAGATCAGCAGGAAGTAGTCCGCCCTGCTGGGAATCGACAACGCCGCGTCCTGCGTGGATGCGGCGTTTTGTATACCCGGAATCGCCTCAGGCCTCGGCCGAGCCTGCTGCCCGGCGCCGCTCCCGGCGCCATGCGGCCGTTACTCCGTAGAACACCGGCCCCAGCAGGGCCACAGCGGCGGCAAATAACAGCGCTGGGACCCCGCCGGCAATCGTCTCACTGCGCGAAGCGTAGATGGCATAGCCGATGAGCGCCGCCGGCCCGACTCCCAGCAGACAGGCAGCAGGCAGATTGCCTGCCTTGAACGGCCGTTCAAGTTCCGGCTCCCGCACGCGCAGCGCAACCAGCGCCACAAACTCCAGCAGCAGGCTCGATCCGTAGAGAATCAGATCAAAGGAGATGAGCCGCTCGAAGGGCAGTTTGAGCGCCAGCGCCCAGGCCGAGCCGCACACCAGCACGCTCACCCAGGGCACGCCGCGGCGGTTGCGCCGGGCCAGCACCCGCGGCAGCATGCCGTCCTCTGCCATGGCCATCGGCAGGCGGGTATAGCTCATGGCCAGCGCGTTGAACATGCCCACGCCCATAATGCATCCCCCGCCTATGACACACAGGGCCAGCAACCGCCCGCCCAGCGCTTCGGCAGCCGTCGTCCAGTCACCGGTGGAAAAGCTCTGCGTTGAAATGCCCGCCAGGGCCATGGCAACCAGCGGCAGAATATAGGTGAGCACAGTGAGCGCGATGGCGGCGAGCATGGCGCGCGGGTAATTGCGCCGGGGATTCTCCACTTCCTGCGCCACCGTGGTGGCATTGTCCCAACCCATGTAATTCCACAACGCCACCAGAACGGCTGTGGACAGGCCGGCCCGCCCCGCGGAGCCACCCCAATGCACCGCCGGATGCATCGTGAGTCCGCGCCAGAAACCCAGCACGACAAAAACCACAAACGGCGAGAGCAGCAGCACAAAGAGCCCGATGGAATCCTCGCCCACCTCGGGCGCGCCAAGCAGGTTCCACAGGCAGCAGGCAGCCACAACTGCCAACGACCAGGCGTAGCCGCGCCATCCCGCAGTCAACGCCGGGTTCAGAGTTCCCAGATAAAGGCCAAACATGGAGGGATACAAAGCCATGTCAAAGATGCTGGCTGAGAGCGACAACCAGCTCTCCTGATAGCCCCAGAACGGGCCCAGACCGCGCCGTACCCATACATAAAAACCGCCTTCGGCGGGAATCGCGCCGGCCAGTTCGCCGATCATGAGCGCCGTGGGCAGGCTCCAAAAGATGGGGAGCAGGAGAAGAATGAGGATCGCGCGCAGATAGCCCGCACCGCCGAGAATATCTTCAATGCCGTAGGGACCGCCGGAGACCATGAAGTAAGTGGCGGCAATCAGCGGCAGCAGGCGCATCTTGCGCAGAGCGGGCTTGCGGATAGAGGCCATCACTGTGAATCTAACAACGCTCGGGCTGGCTCGAAAGCGGAAAATGCGACGGTACAGCGCGCAGGCTGCCACTTCCGGTATAATCTGCAGAGACCCGGAGAGATGGCCGAGTGGCTGAAGGCGGCGGTTTGCTAAACCGTTATAGGGTCAAAAGCTCTATCGGGGGTTCGAATCCCCCTCTCTCCGCCACGACATTTCCGCTTAAATATTGCGCACCCTCCTGACAGACAAGCTTCCCCGGCCTGCCCAGGATCGACCGCACACTCTGCTTGTTCCATCTTTAAACGGAATACTCTCGTAGTTTGTGAAGCTCAAACGATCGGATCGCTTGCCGCCCAGCCCTCCAGGTAAACACCCCGCTCCTCACCGAGCGCGCGATTGTCATGACGGTCTGGGCACATATTCCACTTGAGATCTGATTACTGTCAAAGATCCCGATTCCTGCGCTGGCTTCTTTTTAGGCATGTGATCAATAAGATCAGGTCCCACAAACTTGCCATGGTGCGCTTTGTCGAGTTTTGCGTCGCTGCCATGCTGGGTCACTGGCCTCGATCTCACGTAAGTGAACACACCTTTCGCGTCCGCGATGACGAGACCAACTCCATTTCGTTCGGTAGCACAGTCCGCCGTAATTTCTACATGAATGCCGGAAGTTCGCCGAGGACAGCCTTGTCCCGCCGTTTCAGCAACGATCGCAGAAGCGGAGACTGGAAGTGCCTCTTCACCGTGATCGCATAGAAATCCTCGTAAAGTTGAGGAATCACGCAGTATTCCACCAAAACTCCCGTTCGCAGTTCATCCTGAACTACGACTGTGGGGATAAGCGCGATGGCATCTGTATCTCTCGCCAGCAACCGCAACATTGCCATGTCATCCACCTCGGCAAGAGTCTTATAGGTAACCTGTTGCTGCTCACACAATAGATCAAAGCCCGCTCGAATTTCGCTTTCGAGGCCCGGCAGAACAATGGGAAATGCGGCCAGGTCGTCCGGAAATACAAAAGGTGCGCGAGAGCGCCGCGGCTTTCCAACCAGGCTCACAGGCTGCCTGGCAATTCGATGAGACAACCACGGATTCTGAGCATCGCGATGCACTTTGCGGTTCGACAAAACAAGGTCGAGACTATGCACGCTGAGACGCGTGAGTAGATCAGATAAAGTTCCGGATTGGAGAACAATTTCAATGTCGTCGAGCTTAAGCAGCGGACGCACGAAATTTTCCTGAAAATTCCTTGAGAGAGTTGCTACCGCACCGATTCTGACCGTCTGGCGCTTCTGGAACTCTCCGTCTTTCATCAAGGCAAAGAGCTCATTGCCTGTGGCGAAGATGGTCTCGGCATAGGTCAGAGCGAGCCGGCCCGCTTCTGTAAGCTGCAGGCTTCTGCCTTCACGCAGGAAAAGCGCCTGTCCCAGTTCGTCTTCGAGCGCCTTGATCTGCGCGGAAAGGGACGATTGTGAAACCCGCAATCGCGCCGCAGTACGGGTCAGGTTCCCTTCCTTGGCCACAGCCCAGAAATAGTGCAGATGATGGTAATTTAACCGCATCGCAGATCATTCTATCAAAGCGAACGTTTCATTATGAACAATGTATTTTACAGAACTATAGATATATCTGAAACTTATAGAAGAGAGAAAGGACATCTGAAATGCCTCATCTGCAATTCTTGTGGCCACACAGCAACGCAATCATCCTGTGCATACCAACACTTTTATTTCTTGTGGGCGCAATAGGCGGAAGGCTCGCGAGTATGCGGAAAATCTCTCTTTCCCAGGCGTGGCGACTAGCCCGGATTACCAGTGCCATCTCTGTGCTAAGCTCACTTGCCTTCTTTTCCGATGCACTTCTGCACTGGGCTCTTCTGGAACGCGGCCCGCGGATCGATACCTTGATCAGCCTGGGCGCCGTGCACCTCAGCTTTCGCTTCGACATGATCGAATCACTTATGCTTTTGCTCGTCACCTTTCTGGGTTGGGTCATCGTCAACTATTCCAGTACCTACATGGCAGGTGACTCAAAAGAGCCGTCTTATATAGACCACCTGATGCGTACGCTCACCGCGGTGAGTCTGCTCGTGGTGACAAATAATCTCCTCATATTTCTGGCTGCCTGGATCCTTACCAGTCTGTCGCTTCACGGCCTCCTGACACACTACCCCAATCGGCAGGCGGCTGTAATCGCGGCCCACAAAAAGTTCATCGCAAGCAGACTTGGAGACCTGACTCTTCTCAGCAGCGTGTTCCTGCTCGGCACAGAGTCAGGCAGCTTTGAAATCACAGAGGTCATCAATCACGTAGTTACACTGCATCAACTACCGGCCTCCGTGCGTATTGCGGCTTTACTCCTGGCCGTAAGCGCCATGATTAAATGCGCGCAACTTCCACTGCACGGATGGCTTATTCAGGTTATGGAGGCGCCCACGCCTGTATCCGCACTGCTTCATGCAGGAGTGGTCAACCTTGGCGGGTTCATGCTCATCCGTCTGGCTCCAGTCATCAACACCACGTCTGCAGCTGAAGGATTCCTGGTAGTCATTGGCTGCCTGACCGCAGTTGTAGCTTCTCTGGTGATGACCACGCGCATCAGTATCAAGGTGCATCTGGCCTGGTCAACCTGCGCGCAAATGGGATTCATGCTCATGGAATGCGGCCTGGGACTGTACGACCTTGCGTTTCTGCACCTGTTGGCGCACTCACTCTACAAGGCGCATGCATTCCTGGGATCGGGCGGTACAGTCGGACAGGCCATGCTGAAGCGCATGGCGCCCCCGGAGCCAAAACTAGGCTTCATCCATCTCCTGGGTAGCGGAATCTCCGGCCTACTGATAGCGGGCATTGCAGCGATCCTGTGGCAGCAGGGCGCGGGTATGGATATGGCAACTTTCTTATGCATCTTGATCGTCGGAATTGCCGTCAGTGGAATTCTCATCTCCGTGGCATCCATGCATACAGTGAGGGCTGGCTTGATTCTTGCGACATCAGCCCTGGGCATCAGTACGCTGTATTTCGGTTATGAAATGCTGTTCCGAAGGATTGTACCCGCCACAGTAATCGACCTCGGACTGCAACACACACTCCTGATATTCTCCGCAATTTGCTTTGCCCTTCTGTATGTCATACAGATGATGGTCCGCGTGAACCCGCTGGGACAATTTGCAAAAGTTCTATATCCGTGGTTCTACGCCGGATTTTATCTCGACGAGATCTTCACCCGCGCAACCTTTCGTCTCTGGCCCGCAAATCACATATCAGCAATATCCGCTCGTCGCGATGTTGCATTTTCCTTCGAGGAAGGTGGAATCAGCCTATGAAGACACTTGATCAAGCAGACGAAATGGCCTCACAGGCGAACTCCGTAGACGCTGCGGTGAAGATTGCTTGCGCGCGGATTGCGCCTACTTGGCCATTGGATCAGTTCATCGCCGTCAACCCATACTGGGGTTATATTGATGAGCCCATCCAATCAGCTGCCAGCCGGATCGAAAGGTATTCGGGTTCGCGCATGCTCATGCCGCGCAGTTTTTATCATGAGCAATGGAGTGCAGGATCGTTACGCATAAAGCATCTCCAGAAGGCGTTAAACAGATCTGGACTTCCTATTTCCATAGACAGTCTTTTGCAGGAACTAAGGAAAGAGCCGGAGTATTTGCCGCGCATTCCTCTCCTAACGGCGCTTGCCGATACCAAGCGCGATTTGCTGCATGGCATGTCGATCAGCGACTTTGTTACGCACAATGTAAGCCAGCATTGTGCCTCCTATTTCGACCATTGCCAGTCTGCATGGGAAACACAGCACAAGGAAAGTCTCTATCAAAGCTGGCTTCACCATGCACGCGCAGATATGAGTCCCTGGCTTCTCATGGGCATCCACAAAGTGCGCCATTTTGCGCATTCGCTTCCATATAACCCTCAGACCCTGATCGAGGAAGCTCTTCGAGTGCTACCTGTTCCTTCTCAAGCATGGCCGGATTACCTGACCGGGCTTCTGATGAGCATCAACGGATGGGCCTCATGGTGTGCCTATGAACGCTTCCAGGCAAATCTATCCGGGCAGCATGACGATCACATTCTGCAATTGCTGGCCATTCGCATCGCCTGGGAGCAATTTGCCTTTGTTCACTTACTCTCATCCCAGATACTTCCCGCCTGGACAGACGCATGGAAGAGATTCGATGCAAGTCTCACGTTGACCGACACTCGCACAGCCTTTGACTGGATATTTCAGGATGCGCTGGAGATCTCGCACCAAGAACAGATGCACCACGCTCTGGCGCACAATGCAATGGATTCATGCGTGAAGCCAAGTAATACACCGGATGTACAGGCAATCTTCTGTATCGACGTTCGCTCTGAGCTATTTCGGCGCGCTCTGGAGGCTGCTTCGGACTCAATTCAGACATTGGGGTTCGCCGGATTTTTCGGCCTCCCCGTTTCGTACACTCCTCTCGGCAGCAGCGCAGGTAGGCCGCAATTGCCAGGTCTGCTGTCCCCAAAGCTGTCGGTGTCTGACAGCACTGGCTCAAAGGATACTGACCAGCATCTCCTGAGCAAGAGGCGGCAGGATCTTGGATTCAAGTCTGCATGGAAAAACTTCCGCTCCTCTGCGGCCTCCACATTTACGTATGTCGAGTCCTGTGGTCTGTTTTATGTAAGTTCACTGATAAAGAACACCCTGCACAGAGCAAGCCCAAAGGTGAAGGCGGGGCATGATCAAGACCATGCTGCAACCTTGCGGCCACGACTATCAGACGACAAAGGTAAAGATGAAGCTTCCATTGCAGGCCTGTGTGATCTGGTTTCCGGAATTCTTACGAACATGAGTCTCACTGCCGGCTTCGCGCGCCTTGTTTTGCTCATGGGGCACGGCAGTCAGACTCTCAACAATCCTCATGCCGCAGGACTTGATTGCGGCGCCTGCGGGGGACAGACAGGTGAGGTCAACGCAAGAGTGCTTGCCGGACTCCTGAACGACCCGGCCATTCGCTCCGGACTTGATGCTCGCGGCATCTCGATACCGGATACCACGCACGTTCTCGCTGCGCTGCACAACACGACAACAGACGAGGTCACAATCTTTGACACAGACCTCCTGCCGCCATCCCATGTCTCAGATCTCGCCCGCTTGCAAACGTGGCTGCAGCAGGCTGGACATGCTGCACGGCGCGAACGAGCCGCATCCCTTGGCATCGGGGACCACGAAACAACGTCAGAAAAAAATCTCCTGCTGCAATTTCAGATTCGCACGAACGACTGGTCCCAGGTGAGGCCCGAGTGGGGACTTGCCAATAATGCGGCCTTCCTCGTCGCGCCACGCATGCGCAGCCGTGGCCTGAATCTGCACGGCCGTGTTTTTTTGCACGAGTATCTAAGCGAGTTGGATCACAGTGGCCGTGTACTTGAGAGCATTATGACGGCCCCCATGCTTGTCACCAATTGGATCAACATGCAGTATTACGCTTCGACGGTGGACAACCGCTTGTATGGCAGCGGAAATAAAGTGCTGCACAACGTAGTTGGCGGTCGGCTCGGCGTGTTTGAAGGTAACGGCGGCGATCTGCGCATAGGTCTGCCGATCCAGTCCCTGCATGATGGAACGACTCTGCGCCACACTCCCTTGCGACTGAGCGTATGGATCGAAGCGCCACAGGATTCAATTGAGGCAATCATCGCCCGGCATGCGGTTGTCCGCAACCTGGTGTACAACGGCTGGATTCATCTCTTCCAAATCACGCCTGGCACTGCAAACATCGCACGCTACTGCTGTGGACAATGGGAACACATGGATTCCGTTCCAGCCGTATAAACTGCTTGCGCGAGGGGCATACGATGCGTCGTCGTATGCCGCCCGCGCGCTACAGGATTATTGATCGTACCCATAGAGCAAATTCAGATTGAGTGGATCAGGTATCTCCGCGGCATACTTCCTCAACACCTCAACTCCATCCGGAACACTGCAGCGGTGTTGCAGAATGTAGAAATAATTGGCGCTGTAGATTCCCTCCAGCTTGCCATGGTTCGATGCATAGTATGGAAACTGATCTGGATGCAGCGTCCAGTAGGCTACACGAGCATAGGCTTTGCAAAGTAGAGTTCCCGCGTCCGTTTGATAAGGAGACTGGTTCAGATTCCGCAGAATCTCCGCAGCAATCACGGTTGGATAAAGTGCATAGTGCGTATATCCAATCCCCTTGATTCCCTTCGTCGGACTTCCGCACCAATTTGAATTGTCGCTCCTGCACATCTCCAGAGGAAGCGAGCCATCAGCAGCTACCTGTGAATGCATCAGTTCCATCCAGCGATTCCTGGCTTTGTCGAGAATGCTCTGGTCATGCAGATACGCGCCGGCGGTTACAAGCAAAAGTACGCCCCAATTGCCATGGTTATTCGGCCGGGCGGCGTTGTTTGCAGGCAGCACAACGGATCGTACAAAGTCATCAAATTGCTTGTTCGACCAGCCAGCATCACTGCTCAGTGCATAGGCTCCAAGCAGTGCATATGGAAAGTTGAAATTGAACTCGTCCGCTCCCTGCAGCGTGCCGATGTGGCGCGTGGTTTCAGCCCAACCCTGGAGAAGACCTTCCGCCTTGGCGCTGTATCGAACATCTTTTGAGATCTCATAACACTCAGAGAGTCGATACACCGCCATACTCTCGCGGCTCAGTACCGCACCCGGCGCATCCTTACCCTCGGGGCGCACACCATGGCTGTCGTAATGAGGAAGGGGTGAAAAATCCGCAACTGGATGGCCCTCGAGGCTCAATGCCGTCTCACATTCCGATCGCAAGCCACCCCAATCGTTCGTCGCTTTAAGTCGCTGAATTTGCTGCGCGCCCGGAAAGAGCATGTGAGGCCACTCGGCCGCACGTGTGGTTGCAGCAAATGCAACCATCAGTACCATAGCAAGAATGTTTTTCATTGTTATCTTCCGTTTGTTTTGCAATCGTTTCATGATACACGCTGAACATTCAGCCTCGCATCCCCGGTAGCTGCCTGTCTGCTTGCACTCATCCGTAGCTGCAAGTCAATAAATGCTTTTTTGTTGCAGCGCGTAGTCAGAAACGAATTAGCCAGGCAAATCTCGTAGCCGTTGCAGAGAAGAACCATCACTGGCCGTAGCGCAAAAATATGCCTGGTCAACTCAGCCCGCCCATGCGCGCTTATCCAACGCTCTGAGTTTCATGCATTGAGGCTGCTTGACCACAGGCTTGTTGCCGCGCAAGCCTGCGCAAGATACAGGTCCAGTGTCGGCTGCCATTATGCTCGCATCAATCCATCGATGAAATGCTTTACATAAATCGTCCCTGTATACTATCGTGTTTCTTGTTCACGCACTTCACATTGAGGTTGAGCCTATGAACAGGCGCACTTTTTGCGGTCTGACGGCGGGGGCCATGCTTGCCGGCGGGTGGCCGGCAGAGTCTTCAGGAGAACAGCCGCACAAATCCACTCTGCACTTCTCCGATGAGACCGAAGGTAAAGGTCCCTTCTACGCTACAGGAAATGGGAAACGGCCTAACATCATACTCATCTCCGCGGATATGGTGGGGCCCGATCTCTATCATCCTGCACGCTCACTCTCGAAACATGTGCATCTGCCCGCAATCCGTTCCCTCATGCAGGACGGCACCTTCTTCTCGAATGCGTTCTGCACCGTTCCGCTATGCTCGCCCTCGCGCGCTTCTTATCTGACCGGACGCTACAGCTATGTGCAGGGCAATGGAGAGCGGGCTCCCCTGGGACTTGACACCGAACTTCACAACGACGACATCATCTTCCCCGAGTATCTCAAGGCTTCCGGCTACGTGACGCGCCAAGTGGGCAAGTGCCATGTTGGCACACAGAAGTTTATTGATGCCTTCGGAGACAATGACCAGGCGTGGGATCGCTGGTCACCGCCGGTATTCGACGATGATGACTTTCTCGCCTACCAGCGCAGTCTCGGCGTCAAGCCGCAAAAATACTCTCGTGAGATTGTCTTCCGCATGCAGGATCGCGTCACGCCGGGCAACTCCGCCGGTGGCTGGATCGTGCAGGAAGACGGGAAACCATTTCCTCTGGAAGCACAGTACAGCTACTAC
>DAIDGZ010000169.1 GCA_027452125.1 Acidobacteriaceae bacterium
GAGTGGCCACGCTTCGGCGTGCCCAGCCTGCCCCTGGCCTACTATGCCGAATACCATTCCACCGGCCCCGGTGCCAGTCCGGCTACACGCGAGCCCTACTCGCACCAGCTCACCCGGCAACAGACAGAACAGTGGTTGCCCAGGCGTTTCCTAGCCGGCTCGGATGGCTGGAATCCAACGCTCCAGCCATAATTTCCGGCCTCCGCAGGGCGAACCGGCACTCCCTTCGGTCCGCCCTGCGGCATCAGCCGCATCGTCTGCCCGTCGCGTGTCCACATCCTCGCCTGTCTCTGCGCGCAGAGTGAGACATATACACTATTTATTATCTATAAGTTGCGGCCTGATCCCAGGTCGTCATGCCTCATAAGGGCCGAATGCGAGCACGCACGCGTCATTTCATTGTGTCCAGCTCGCCGCAAACCAGAAAATAAATATATACTTTCGAAAATAAACAAAAGCGCCGAGTTATGTGCCCTCTTTCTCCCAACCCGGATCAGCTATCGTCAGCCATCGACGCCAGCCTTCCGGCACATATCCTGCTCATTGCCGATGACTTGACCGGCGCCTGCGACGCCGCAGCCGCATTCTTGCCGGCTGGCCTTTCCGTGCGTGTCTGGTGTGGCGCAAACGCCCTGTCCGCCACCCCGGAAAGTGTCCAGGCTCTCAACACCGAATCCCGCTCGCTCTCTCCGGAGGACGCTGCGCGCGCGGTCTCCAGCGCCATCTCCACTGCCGCACCCGCTCCCGGGACCCTTCTCTTCAAAAAGGTGGACTCAGCGGCACGCGGCCCCATGGCGGCGGAGTTGCTTGCGGCACATCACGCGCTCGGCACTCGGGCGATCCTTCTTGCCCCTGCCTTTCCCGCCGCAGGCCGAACGGTGCATGGCGGCACGTTGCGCATCCGCGATGCCGCGGGTCAGGACGCGCAGATTGTCCTGGCCGATCTGTTTCCCGATTGTATGCAGATGCACGTGCAATTCATTTCCCGCCCCACGCAGCTTGCGGCTGCGGTCGCTGCGGGAATGCAGCTCCTGATCTGCGACAGCAGCGCACAGCAGGATCTCGAGGCAATCGCTGAGGCGGCCCGAACAATAGATGGCCTGCTCTATGCCGGGTCCGCTGGCCTTGCAGGCGCCATCGCCCGTTCATATGGCAGCAGCGCCACCCAGCCCCTGCCAGCCTCCGCGCGCACGCTCGTCATCGCCGGCACTCCACATCCGCTCACGCAGCTTCAGTTGCAGCATCTGCAGCAATGCCGCTCCAGTCGCCCATCTCCGGCCCTTCGTGTGCTCCAGGTTCAGCATCGGAGTGGCGATGCGGAACGCATCCGCGCTGAATTCTGGGCCTGCGATCCCCAGGCGCTGCTTCTCACCGGTGGTGACACTGCCCTGCTTGCTCTGCATGCCCTCGGTGCAAAGTCCATCGTGCTCCATGGCGAGTGCGCGCCGGGCGTTCCCTGGGGCATCGTGCAGGAAGGCGCCGCGCGCCAGTGCACCGTCATCACCAAGTCAGGCGGCTTTGGCTCGGTCACTCTTCTCAGCGACATCCTCAACACCCTCACAGGTACAGCATGAATCGAACGCCACGGATTGCCATCAGCATCGGAGACCCCGCCGGAGTTGGCGCAGAGATCGCTCTCAAGGCGTTGAGCGATCCTGCCCTCGCCCAGCTTGCCCACTGGATTCTTATCGCTGACGCCTCTGCCCTTGCCGCGGCAGCCCGCACCTGCGGCGTCGATCCTGCTTTGCTTCCCGTCAAGCTCGTCGAAACCGGCGCCTTATCGCCTGACCACGCCGTCGCCTTCGGCCAGCTTCGCGCCGAATACGGTCTCGCCGCCATCAGCTATGTCCGCCGCGCCGTGGAACTATGCCTGGCCAACGAGGCCGATGCCATGGTCACCGCGCCGCTTAACAAAGAGGCTGTCACCCTCTCCGGCCGCGTCTTCTCCGGGCACACCGAGTACATCGCTGAACTCACGCACGCCGCGGAGTCCCGCATGCTGCTCGTCTCGGACAAACTCGCCACCGTCCACGTCACCACGCACATCCCGCTGGAAAAGGCCTGCCAGCTCAATCGGCAGCGCATCGTCCGTACCATTCAGCTCGGCGAGCAGGCCATGCGCCTGATGCGCCAGCAGCCGCCGCGCATCGCTGTCTGCGGCCTCAACCCCCATGCCGGCGAACACGGCCTCTTCGGCACGCAGGATGAGAATGTCATCGCGCCCGCCGTGGCTGAGGCGCGCGCCCTTGGCATCCACTGCTCCGGCCCTCATCCGCCAGACACCATCTTCGTCCGCGGCCTGCGCGGCGAATTTGACCTGATCGTGGCTATGTACCACGACCAGGGGCACATCCCCATGAAGCTCCTCGACTTCGATGGCACCGTCAATGTCTCCCTCGGCATGCCCATCATCCGTACTTCGGTCGATCATGGAACCGCCTTCGACATCGCTGGCCGCAACCTCGCCAGTCCCGTCAACATGAAAGCCGCCATGCAGCTTGCCGTCCGCATGGCTCAGGGCAAGCTGGCAGGAGAGTAGCATTCGCATGCATCTGCCTGACCTGCTCATCATCGGCGCTTACCTGCTCACGCTGGTCCTCATCGGCCTGCGCTTTTCTGGCCGGCAAAACACGACGGACGCCTATTTCGTCGCCAACCGCACCATTCCCGGCTGGGCTGCGGGCATGTCCCTGCTGGCCACCATCATCACCAGCGTCACGTTTATCGCCTATCCCGGCGCGGCTTACGCGGGCGACTGGCATCTCCTGGTGCCCGGCATTCTCTTCGTCGTCGTCATCGTGTCGATCGGCCCTGTCGTCGTGCCGTTCTTCCGGCATGTCGTGTCCATGTCGGTCTATGAGTACTTCGGCAAGCGCTTCGGCCCCGGAGTGCGCATGTATGCCTCCTTTGCCTTCGCTGCCGGACATTTTGCCAAGATGGGCTTTGTCTTTTATCTGCTTGCGCTCTCCGTCTCCGGCTTCACCGGATGGCCCATCGCGCCGCTGCTCATCGGTCTCGGTACGATCGCGGTCTTCTACACCTTCATTGGCGGTCTCAAAGCCGTCATCTGGACCGACGTGGTGCAGGGCTTCGTGCTTTGGACCGGTGTTGCCGTCACCATTGTGCTGCTCCTCTTCGCATCTCCCGTGCACCCCGGCGCCATGCTCCATCTCATCGCCGCCCAGCACAAAACCAGCCTCGGCAGCATGCGCTTCGATCTCGCCAAACCCACCTTCTGGACCATGGCCCTCTATGGCCTTTTCTTTTACATCCAGAAGTACACCGCCGATCAAACCGTGGTACAGCGCTATCTGGCCGCGCGCTCCGATCGCTCCGCACTGCGCGGCATCGCCATGGGAGCTACGCTCTGCCTGCCCGTATGGACGGCCTTCATGCTCATCGGCTCTCTCCTCTGGGCCTTCTACCAGCTCAGCGGCCACATTCTGCCCGCGCTCATCACGCGGCCCGACGAGGTCTTTCCGTACTACATGGTCTCGCAGATGCCGCTCGGCGTTGGCGGTCTCTTCCTCGCGGCGCTCTTCGGTGCCGCCATGTCCATGCTCGCCTCTGACCTCAACTGCCTGGGCCTGATCCTCACGGAAGACTTCTACGCGCACTTCTTCCCGCGTCATACAGACGCGCAGCGCCTGCGCTTTGGCCGC
>DAIDGZ010000170.1 GCA_027452125.1 Acidobacteriaceae bacterium
TCTCCAGCCGCATGCGATCCGCCTGCATGGCGGCGTCACTGATGAATGATGAAAGCGCGGCAACCAGGATAGATGCCAGTGCGGCGTCAGTCGGCGGCACGATCCGGTAGTGCATCCACTTGCCCTCGCGGCGCGCTGCCACGATGCCCGCCTTGCGCAGATACGCCAGGTGCCGCGAGACCTTGGGCTGGCTCATGCGCAGAATCTCCACAAAATGGCAGACGCACACCTCGCGGCCATCCATCAGGTTGAGCAGGCGCAGCCGCGTGGCATCGGCCAGTGCCGCAAACAGCCCGGCCATGGCGGCAGATTGGGAGGCACGCTTCACAGGCTTATTATATGCGCTTTGACAGATATGTCCATCGAGAATATATTTGCATAAGCGTATGTGAGGCGCTTAGGCATGGACACGAAAACCATGGTCCAGGAGAAGTACGGAGCCGCAGCCCGTCAGGTGCGGCAGACCAGCGAGGCGGCCTGTTGCAACCCGGCCTTTACCTGCTGTGACCCGATCACAGGGAACCTTTATGACGACGCGGAGAAGGGAAGCCTGCCGCAGGGCGCGGTACTGGCTTCACTGGGATGCGGCAATCCGACTGCGCTGATCGATCTCAAGCCGGGGCAGACGGTGCTGGATCTGGGCTCGGGTGGCGGCATCGATGTGCTGCTCTCCGCAAAGCGTGTCGGCCCCACAGGCAAGGCCTATGGCCTGGACATGACCGACGACATGCTGGCCCTGGCGCGTGAAAATCAGCGCAAGGCCGGGGTGGAAAATGTCGAGTTCCTCAAGGGTGAGATCGAGCACATTCCTCTGCCCGATAGTTCGGTGGATGTGGTCATCTCCAACTGCGTGATCAATCTCTCGTCGGATAAGAGCCGCGTGCTGCGCGAGGCTTTTCGCGTGCTCAAGCCCGGCGGCCGCTTTGCTGTGTCGGATGTGGTGGCGCGCGGCGAAGTGCCTGAGGTGGTGCGTAAGAGCATGATGCTGTGGGTGGGCTGCATCGCCGGCGCGCTCGACGAGAACGACTACATCGCCAAACTCCAGGCCGCTGGTTTCAACGACATCTCGGTTGAGCCCACGCGTATCTACGACGTGGAGGATGCACGCAAGTTTCTTACCGATGCGGGCGTGGATGTGGATGCCATTGCGCCGCTGGCCAAAGACAAGCTGATGAGCGCCTTTGTCCGCGCCACCAAGCCCGGCGGCTCGTGCTGCGGCTCCAACTGTTGCTGCAACTGAATTCCCCCAACAAGGAGACACCATGCAAAGGCCGTACAACGTGCTCATCCTCTGCACCGGCAACTCAGCGCGCAGCATCATGGGCGAGGCGCTGTTCAACACACTGGGCGCGGGTCGCTTCCGCGCCTACAGTGCGGGCAGCCATCCCACAGGCCGGGTCAATCCGTTCGCCGTGGAGCAGGTGCAGTCGCTCGGCTATCCCGTAGAGACGCTGCGCAGCAAGAGCTGGGATGAGTTCGCCGCCCCCGGCGCACCTGAGCTGGACTTCGTGATTACGGTGTGCGACCGCGCGGCAGGCGAAGTGTGCCCGCTGTGGCCCGGCCAGCCCATCACCGCGCACTGGGGCTTTCCCGACCCCGCCGCTGTGGAGGGCGCCGACGACGAAAAGCGCGCAGTCTTTGCCCAGACGCTGCGCCACATGCGGCGGCGCGTCGAGTTGTTCCTCAGCCTGCCGCTGGAGACGCTGGACAGCATGGCGATCGAGAAGAAGATGCGCGAGATCGGCACCACACAGCTCTGATCCCCAACCTGCAGCGGCGGAGGTTTACGATGAACAACGATGTTTCAGCCTGTTGCGCGGCGCCCCTGCCGGGGCGCGTCTCGCATCTTTCCTTCATTGATCGCTACCTGACGCTGTGGATCTTTCTGGCCATGGCCGTAGGCGTGGCGCTGGGACGCTTTGTGCCCACGGTGCCGGCCTTCTTTCAGCGTTTTCAGGCCGGCACTACGAATATCCCCATCGCCATTGGCCTCATTTTGATGATGTATCCGCCGCTGGCCAAGGTGCAGTATGAGCGGCTGGGCGCGGTGTTTCATAACCGCAGGGTGCTGGGGCTCTCGCTCGTGCAGAACTGGGTGATTGGCCCGGCCCTGATGTTTGTGCTGGCCGTCGTCTTCCTGCGCGGCTATCCGGAGTACCGGACAGGCCTGATCCTGATCGGCCTCGCGCGCTGCATTGCCATGGTGATTGTGTGGAACGAGCTGGCGCGCGGCGATACGGACTACGCAGCCGGCCTGGTGGCCTTCAACAGCGTCTTTCAGGTGCTCTTCTACAGCGTCTATGCATGGTTCTTCCTCGCCGTGCTGCCGCCGTTGGTTGGGCTGCACAGCGTCTTTGTCGATATCCGCATGAGCCAGATTGCCGAGAGCGTCTTCATTTATCTGGGCATTCCGTTTCTGGCGGGCATGCTCACCCGCTTTGTGCTGCTGAGCCTCAAGAGCCGCGAGTGGTATCAGCGGCGTTTCATTCCCGCTGTCAGTCCGCTCACGCTGGCTGCGTTGATCTTCACCATCGTGGTCATGTTCAGCCTGAAGGGCAACCTGATTGTGCAGTTGCCGCTGGATGTGCTGCGCATCGCCGTACCTCTGTTGATCTACTTTGCCGCGATGTTTTTTGTCAGCTTCTGGATGGGGCGCAAGGTAGGTGCAGACTACGCGCAGACCGCCACGCTCTCCTTCACCGCTGCCAGCAACAACTTCGAGCTGGCCATCGCGGTTGCAGTTGCCGTGTTCGGCCTCAACTCCGGCGCAGCCTTTGCGGCAGTCATCGGCCCCTTGGTCGAGGTGCCCGCGCTGATCCTGCTGGTGCAGGTGGCACTGCGCATGCAGAAGCGCTGGTTCGGCGCGGGCGAGGCAGAGGTGGCAGAAGTGCGAATGGGCTAAACGATCTCCCATGCTACCCTGTCCCTACAATGCGCCTTAGTCTTCTAGTTTGCCTCGTCTTTGCTGCCGGTCTTGAAGGGCTCGGCCAAACCGCAGCCAGTAAGCCGCAGCCTCTCCCCAAAGATCCGCGGGCCATTCTTGCAGAAGCTGCGCCGTACTATGATTTTTCCGATCCATCGCTCAAGCCCTGGCACATGAAGGCGACCTACCAGCTCTATGACGACAAGGGCAAGCCAAGTGAGCAGGGAACCTTCGAGTACTGGTGGGCCTCGCCCAAGGTACATCGCAGCACCTGGACGCGGCCGGGGGCGAGCCGCACGGACTGGTACACCGCAGATGGCAAGCACGCATACAGGGCATCCGGCAGCGAACTCACCTATTTTGAATACATGCTGGAGAGCACTCTGGTTTCACCTCTTCCGAGTGATATAGATAAGCTCGACTTAACCAAGGTCAAACTAAGTGAACAGGGCCTAACCTCTGGCAGCGTGTCCCTGAATTGTATTCAGTTCACAAAGCCAGAAGTGAAACCTGTCCGAGCATCTGAACTACTGATAGGGGAGAATACATTTGCCTGTTTTGGGTCAGATGCGCCAGTGCTGCGTCTGTATGACTTTAGTGAAATTGTCGTGCAATTCAACGATATTGTGGAATTTCAGCATCGATTCCTGTCTAGAAATATAGAGATGTTTAATGGAAGCAAAATATTCCTTACCTCGACGGTGAGTCAGGTGACAGTTGAATCCAATTCGGGTTCAGCTGTCACGCCCGATGCCGATGCGACCATCGCTGATCACGAAATGATCATTGGCGCAAATTCTTCGTTTGAGAATTTGTTTGCACACACTCTCAAGAAGAAACGGCCTCCTGTTTATCCCAGGACCGCCAAGGAGGCACAAGTTTCAGGCGATGTTTTACTTCAGGCTATGATTGGAGTCGATGGCAAAGTCCGGGACGTGAAAATGGTCTCAAGCCCATCACCAATGTTGACTCAATCGGCGATCGATGCAGTCTCTCATTGGGTGTATGAGCCATATGTGCGTCAAGGTAAGCCGGTCGAAGTGATGACGCTTATCCATGTCTATTTTTTGCTGGGGTGACGGGTAGTTTGCAAAGCGAGAGGGCCAGCCGGATCGGCTGGCCCTCTCGTTTTTCTTGAATCGAAGCGCGTTAGAACTTGACCGACGCTGCACGGGGCGAGATGCCGCTCAACTCCGCGGCGCGAGCCTCGGCGTAGGCTGCGGCGCCCATCAGCGCGGTGCGGCTCTCCAGAATCACCCGGACAGGCATGTGCACCAGCAGTTGGCTCAGGCGGCCCTTGTCGGTGAACGCCTTCATGAACGTGCCGTCCTTCAGCTTCTCCAGGATACGCGGCGCAATGCCGCCGCCCACGTAGATGCCGCCGACAGAGAGCACCTTCAGTGCCAGGTTGCCCGCCTCGGCGCCATAAGCGGAGACGAACATGTCCAGGGCCTTCTCGCAGATCTCGCTCTTGGCCTTCATGGCCATCTCGGTAATCACGGCGTTGGGGTCTTCGTTGGCCATCCGCTCGGCCAGCCAGGCCGGCTCTTCCAGCCCGCGCACCTCGCGCAGAAATTCGTAGCAGTTGGTGATGCCCTGTCCGCTCACGACGCGCTCAAAGCTGATACGGCCGTTGTACTTCTGACGCAGAAAGCGCAGCAGGTCGATCTCATCTTCGTTGCGCGGGGCAAAGTCGGAGTGGCCGCCCTCAGAGGGGTAGGGAACGTGGTCGCGCCCGTCCCAGATAAGGAAGCTCTCGCCCAGCCCGGTGCCGGCGGAGATCAGCGCGCGGTTGCCCAGTTGCCGGTTGTCGCCCTCGTTGAGTGTGAAGATGCGATCTGGCGGCAGCTCGGCGATGCCGTAGCCGTTGGCCTGCAGGTCATTGATCAGGAAGACGTAGTCGATGCCCAGATGCGCAGCCAGATCGCGGCTGTCCAGGGTCCAGGGCAGATTCGTAAGCCGCAGCCTCCCATCGCGCACCGGCCCGGGCACGCCGAAGCAGGCTGCGGTGGCCTTCTCCCCGGCCAGAAACTCCCGTACGATCTCTTCCAGCCCGGAGTATTCACGAGCCGGGTACTGCTTGTCGCGGGTGTGCTTGAGTTTGCCTTCAGTAAAGTCGTACAGCGCCAGGTTAACCTTGGTGCCGCCTACATCGCCCGCAAGTATCATCCTTCCCTCTCCAGAAAGCCGCGGCCCTCTCCGTCCGTATCGGGCAGCAGCGCGGCCGCAGTCCTGTCCAGGATCATCATCAGTATACCGCTCGCCGGCCGGATCAACTGGCTGGGCAGGCGCTCCGGATCGCGCGGCCCGGTCAGTACTTCCTTTAGAACCTGCGCTTTATCCGCCCCGCCGATAAGGAAGAACACCGAGCTGGCCTGGTTGATCACCGGCCAGGTAAGCGTGATGCGCCAGGTGTCTTTCTGTGGCACGTGGTTGGCCGTCACCAGCCGTCCCATCTCGTGAATCGCCTCGGTGTAGGGAAACAGCGAGGCGGTATGACCGTCCGGGCCCATGCCCAGCGCGATCAGGTCGAAGCGCGGCGTCTCAGCGCCCTCCAGGCGGAAGCTGTTGCGCAGCTCCGACTCGTAGCGGGCAGCGGCTACCTCCGGCTCCAGTTCGCCTTCCATGCGGTGAATCTGTCGCGGATCGAGCGGCACATGCTCCAGCAGCGCCTCGCGCGTCATGCGATAGTTGCTCTCGGCATCCTCCGGCGGCACGCAGCGTTCATCCACCCAGAAGAGCTCAATGCGGTCCCACGGCATGCGCGCCCGCCACGGCCGCGCCGGATCGGCGAGCAATGCAAAGGTTGCTTTGGGCGTGGAGCCGCCACTGATGGCGATGCGTGCGCGGCCACGCGATGCCACGGCGCGCTCTGCCTGTTCCACAAAGTGGTCCGCGGCGCGTGCGGCCAGCGCCGCCGCATCCGCTGCCACCGAGTATTCCACTCTCAGCGTTTTGCCCATATCGTCTGCCTCAACACTAGGCTACACGGCAAGCCATGAGGTTGGCGCAATGAGTCCCATTATGGGAATTGCAGCGAAGTGTTGACGGTATGCACATCGAATGCTGCGCTCGTTTCAGAGCGTGCTACGCCCCACTGCGCGAAGACGCAGGGAGTGTTAATCTCAATGCAGCGGGGTCTGCAGTAAGTTCTCCCCGGTGATGCGGATGGGGCAAGCGCTGCCGCAGCGCCGACAGATCCTGGCCTGGTTCTTTTGAACTTCGACAGTTTGCAATATCTCAACCGTCTCGCCATCGCTGTGCGGATGGGAGTCTCGGGTATACGGTTCCCTGAGTCTCGCTGAGGCTATTTGAGCGCGCGGCCCGGTTGTGGGCCTGACGCATACTGAACCGCCGGCTTGGTCAACCTCTTCCGCAGGAAGAGATGGGTCGCCCGCCGCTCGCCTCCGGTACCAGCTTCTTGTGAGAACCGGATCGCGGTCGGCTATCAGGGCGCCCACGATGCCAATAAGGATCATGATGTCTCTGTCCATGTACGTGGCAACAGTTGCAAGGCTCCTGCCGGGCAGCCTTGACGGTCTTGCGCGGCGCGTCGCGCTCTGCTTCACTCCGGACCCGACGAACATATTCGCTCCGGAGGCGACCCCTGCGCACTCCATTTTCGGCCTCTCGATGCTGGTGCTGGGCATCTGTGCGGGCATCTTCCTCGTGGTGGGCGGCCTGCTGCTCTATGTAGTCATCCGCTTCCGCCATCGCCGCGGTTACACCGTGCGAGAGCCTGTACAGATCTACGGCAGCACCCAGATCGAGGTCTCCTGGACGGTGATCCCCATCCTCATCATCGTGGTGCTCTTCCTGGCCACGGCGCGCATCATCTTCACTACGGAGATGGCCCGCAAGCCCGCGGATGCGGTGAATGTAGTCGTCATCGGGCACCAGTACTGGTGGGAGTATCACTATCCCAAGCTCGGCATCACCACGGCCAACGAACTGCACATTCCGGTGAGTGATCCCCGGCATCCTCAGCCGTCGTATCTGACGATGACATCGGCGGATACCGATCACAGCTACTGGGTTCCGCGGTTGGCCGGCAAGATGGATCTGATCCCCAACAAGATCAACACCATGTGGATGGATCCGGAGAAGCCCGGCCTCTACCTCGGCCAGTGCGCGCAGTATTGCGGCGTAGAACACGCCAAGATGCTGATCCGCGTCTACGCCGATACCCCCGCGGAGTTTGCCAAATGGGTGGCCAACCAGCAGAAGCCCGCCGTGCAGGATCCCAGCGTGGCCGAGGGGCGCGCGGTCTTCATGCACAACGCTTGCATGGAGTGCCACACCATCTCCGGCACTGCGGCCAAGGGTAAGTTCGGTCCGGATCTCTCGCACCTGGCCAGCCGCGACACCTTCGCTTCAGGCGCGGTGCCGCTCACTGAACAGAACCTGCGTGCTTTCATCAACAATCCCGACACCTATAAACCAGGCGTCCTGATGCCCGCGATGCATTTGAACGATCACGATCTGGACGCAGTGACCAAGTACCTGATGACGCTGCGCTAAACGCAGCGCGAAGAAGAGGACACCATGGCAACTCAAACTCAGGTAGCCGGAGTTGGGTATCAGGCCGGAGCAAAGGGGCCGGGCGGCGTATTTCTCGCCACCCTCCAGGACTGGGTAATGACCGTCGATCACAAGAAGATCGGCATCATGTATATCGTTTACGCCCTGCTCTTCCTGGCGATCGCCGGCGTGGAAGCGCTGCTCATGCGCATCCAGCTTGCTGTGCCCAACAATCACTTTGTTTCGCCCCAGACCTTCAACCGGCTGTTCACCATGCACGGCACCACGATGGTCTTCTTCGTGGGCATGCCGATTCTGTTTGGCTTTGGCAACTATCTTGTGCCGCTGATGATCGGCGCGCGCGATATGGCCTTTCCGCGCCTGAACGCCTTCAGCTTCTGGGTCTCGGCCTTCGCCGGCTTCCTGCTCTACTTCAGCTACTTTGCCGGCAGCGGCCTCTATGGCGCGGGCACGGCGCCAGACGTGGGCTGGTTCGCCTACGCGCCGCTCACCGCCAAGGTCTTCTCGCCCGGTCACAGCACAGACTACTGGACGTTGAGTGTGCTGCTCAGCGGCGTGGGCTCCATCGGCACCGCGCTCAACATCGTAGCCACCACGCTCTGCATGCGCTGCAAGGGCATGAAGCTGAGCCGTCTGCCGCTGCTGGTGTGGCTCTACTTCGTCACGAGTTGCATCGCCTTCATCGCCATCAGCCCGCTCACCGCCGCGCAGATCATGCTCATCATCGACCGTTACCTGGGCGGCCACTTCTTCGATACCCAGGCTGGCGGTTCAGCGGTGCTGTGGATGCACTTCTTCTGGATCTTCGGCCATCCCGAGGTCTACATCCTCGTGCTGCCTGCCTTCGCCTTTGCCAATGAGATCATTCCGGTCTTCTCGCGCAAGGCCATCTTCGGTTACCCGGCCATGGTGGCGGCCACCGTGGGCATCGGCTTCATCAGCATGAGCGTGTGGGCGCACCACATGTTCACCGTGGGCATGGGCCCGGCCGGCAACACCTTCTTTACGCTGTCCACCATGATCATCGCGGTGCCCACCGGCATCAAGATCTTCAACTGGCTGGCGACCATGTGGGGTGGCAATATCCACTTCACCACGCCGATGATCTTCGCCATCGCCTTCCTCTTCCAGTTCCTCATCGCAGGCCTTACCGGTGTCATGCTGGCTGCCTCTCCGTTTGACTGGCAGTTGGGCAGCTCCTACTTCGTGGTGGCGCACTTCCACTACGTCCTGGTCGGCGCCATCCTGTTCATGATCTTCTCCGCCTTCTACTTCTGGTATCCCAAGATGACCGGACGCATGATGTCGGAGAAGCTCGGCAAGTGGCACTTCTGGCTGTTCATCATCGGCTTCCACCTCACTTTTGATTTCATGCACATCCCCGGCATCCTGGGCATGCCCCGCCGCATCTTCACCTACGAGGCGGATCGCGGATGGGCCTCCTGGAACATGATCGTGAGCATCGGCGCTTTTGTGCAGGCCATTGCCACGCTGATCTTCCTCTACAACTTGATCAGCTCCTACTTCAAGGGGCAGATCGCCGGCCCCGATCCGTGGGATGCCTGGACGCTCGAGTGGTCCACCAACTCGCCGCCGCCCAGCTACAACTTCGCGCAGATTCCAACGGTTGAAAGCCGCCGCCCCCTGTGGGACATCAAGCATCCGGAGGATCCAGACAGCCGGTATGAATAATCGATCAGTTTACGGAGGAGCACGATGAGCACCGCAGTCGCAGTGGCGCACGAGACAGCCGGAGAGTGGAAGCAGCCTTCGCGCGGCATCGTTGGCATGTTCTGCCTCATCGCCGCCGAGTCCGCCATCTTCGTTATCTTTGTCGTTGCCTACATCTACTACACCGGCAAAAGCCTTAACGGCCCTACGCCGCGCCAGGTGCTGGACATTCCCTGGTTCACCTCGGTCTGCCTGCTCTCCAGCAGTATCACGGTGCACTTTGCCGTGCATGCGCTGCAGCATGCCAGGGTGCGGGCCAGCGCGCTATGGCTCGCGGGCACGATTCTGCTGGGCGGCATCTTCCTCGCCGGTACAGGCATGGAGTGGTACCGCCTCATCTATCACGACGGCCTCACCATCAGCACCAACCTCTTCGGCACTACGTTCTATTCGCTGGTGGGCCTGCACGCTTCGCACGTCATCGTTGGCCTCATCATGCTGCTCGCTGCGCTGATCTTCGCCACGATGGGCAAGCTGGGCAAGCAGCACGCCGAGCGGCTTGAGGTGCTTTCGCTCTACTGGCACTTCGTCGATGCCGTCTGGGTCGTGGTCTTCACCGTTGTCTATGTTCTCGGCCGCTAGGGCGGCAAGCGAGGGAATTGCGATGCAGCATCATTCCGAACACGAGCACGATGGCATTCATCTGCCGTCCCCCACGGCCTGGCCTATGGTCATGGCTCTGGGCGTAACGCTCATCATCACCGGCATGGTCACCAGCGCCATCATCAGCGTGTTAGGCGTGGCCATGACCCTGGCCGGCATCATCGGCTGGTTCCGCCAGATGTTTCCCGTGGAGAGCCATGAGATGGTTCCGCTGGTTGAGGAACAGGTTTCCATCGCCAGCGCGCGCCGCTTCATTGAGCAGTT
>DAIDGZ010000171.1 GCA_027452125.1 Acidobacteriaceae bacterium
GGCACCAACGACCAGATGACCTATGTGCGCCAGTTGCAGGCCAACCAGCGCGTCTGCCTCTACAACGCCATTCCCTGGCCGGGCTACGAGGATCTCTTCGACACCTCGATGCACATGTATTTCTCCTGGCAGTGGCTCAACAAGCTGCAGTATCAGACGCCGCCCTCCAACTGGCAGATTCCCAATCGCCCGGCCGACACCGGCGTGCGCATGCGCATCAGGAGCGTAGCCAACGGGCAGTACCTGACGTCCCCCACCGGTTTGCAGTCCGATGCCTGGGTGTACGTCAAGCAGGGGACGCCGCTGGACTTCATCCTGGTGGGCTCCAAGCAGGATGGGCGGCTGCGCCTGACCTTCAACCCGGATCTCTTCCTCAGCTACGCGGCTGCCACCGGCGCGGTGAAGCTGTGGGCTCCGGGCAGTTCAGACCCGACCGACTACAGCTTCAGTCCCGCTGGGCCGGGATGGGCCATCATGAACATCTACTGGAAGCAGTACATGAACCTGAACACTTCCACGCAATCGCCGTATATCAACCGCTACGGGAATCCCGGTTTTACCGCGTCGCAGTGGTACATCGACGGATTGTCCCGCTAAACCGCGCAGCCCGGATTCGGCATACGAATCCGGGCTGTTTCATCTCAGCTCTATTCCACGCTATTCGTAGCGCAGCGCCTCGATGGGATCCAGATTCGCCGCGCGCAGTGCGGGGATCATGCCGCTCACCAGTCCGGTGACGACGAGAATCCCGGTGGCCACAATCAGCGAGGCTGGCGAGATGATCAGGTGGATGTCGGCATCCTGCGCATTCTTGGCCAGCATGCTGTAAAAGGGAATGCGTCCCACGAGCACAGAGATGAGATAGGCCAGCGCGATGCCGCTGATGCCGCCCACGCCGGTGATGGCCATGGCTTCGGCCAGAAACTGCACCAGGATGTGACGGCGTTGCGCGCCCAGCGCTTTCTCGATGCCGATCTCTCGCGTGCGCTGCTGCACCGCCACCAGCATGATATTCATCAGGCCGATGCCGGCGATGCCCAGCGTGAGCGCGCCCACCAGCGAGAGCAGCACCTGCAGCGCAATCGAAAGGATGCGGAACTGCGCCAGCTGGGTCATCAGGTTGGCCACGAAGACGGCATTGCGATCACTAGGGCGGAAATGATGCGCGGCGCCCAGGCTCTCGCGCAGCGCCTTCTCCACCAGTTGATGATCGCCGCGATAGTTCATCCAGATGCCATCCACATAGTGCGTGTCCTTCAGGTCGCTCATCGTGTTGAAGGGGATCCAGAGGATGCGGTTGCGGTTGTCGTCGCCCTCCTGCATCTTGGGCGTGAGCACGCCGATCACGGTAAAGGGGATGCCGTTGAGGCGAATGGTCTGTCCCAGCGCCCACTGGCCGCTGAAGAGCTTGGTCTTGGCCTCGGAGCCGATGACGCAGACGTGGGCGCGCTGCTGATCTTCCAGCCCGTTGAAGAAGCGCCCGGTGTCCAGGTCGAGTTTCCAAATCTCCTGAAAGACAGGGCGCACGCCGTCCACCTCCCAGGTGTAGGTGTGCAACTCGTCCTGCACAGTGGTGTTGTTGTTCCACTCGTCGGGAGAGATGTGCAGAATACCGGGCACGGTGTTGTAGATGCGGTCCACGTCGTCGAGCGTGAAGCGCACGCGCACGCCAGCCTTGTCGCCGCCGGCCTGCTGGCTGGTGCGGCCGGGGAAGACGCCGATCAGGTTGGTGCCCCACTGCGCAAAGATAGCCTCAATGGCGCGGCTGAAGCCCGCTCCGTAGGCCAGCAGCAGCACCACCGTGGCAATGCCCCAGGCCATGCCCACCATGGTGATCATGGTGCGCCGCCGGTTGTAGAGCATGGCCTCCCAGGCCTGTTGCAGAATGTCTTTGAGCATGATGTTTCGGCTCCTGACTCCTGGCGGCTAGCTGGTTCATTCCGCTACGGCCTGTTGTGGCCAGGGCAAGCTTTCAAACCACGCGCGCTGCCCGCAAAATTCCCTGTGCCCTGCCTCTCCACATCGCATGTATGCACGCCTGCTTCCCTGCCGCCGCCATAGCGAGTAGCTAGCAGCTGTGCTTCACTCCTTGCGCAGCGCTTCCACAGGGTCCAGCGCCGCTGCTTTGCTGGCCGGGTATAACCCCGCGGCGATGCCGCTGAGCATCAGCGAGCCCATGGCCAGCGCCGCCGACCACGGCACCAGCCGCGGCGGATCCCAGCCCGGCATCTTGCCGGTGAGCATGTCCTGCAGCAGGGCCATAAAACCGGCCGAGAGCACGATGCCGATGGCTCCGCTCACCCCGGTCAGCAGCAGCCCTTCCCAGAAGAACTGCGCCAGAATGCTGCGCCTGGTTGCCCCCAGCGCCTTGCGCAGGCCAATTTCGCTCGTGCGCTCGGAGACCGAGACCAGCATGATGTTGATGATGCCCACCGCGCCCAGCCCCAGCGTCACCAGGCCCACGCCGCCTAGAAAGATGTCCATCGCGGTAAAGATGGCGCCGATCAGCTTCTCTTCCTTGATCAGGTCCCACTCGTTAAAGGCATCCTTCATCGCCGGATCAAAGTTGTGTCTCTCTGCAATCACCCTATGCACCGCGGCCACCGCGGCCGCATCGTCCTCGCGATTCTCTGGCTGGTACTGGATGGAGCTGAGCGCATCGGTGGCCATGTTGTCACCCTTCAGCGGAAAAAGCTCCAGCATGAGGGAGCGGGGAATGTAGAGCTTCTGGTTGTCGCCGTCGTTGTTGCCGTGGCTGATGGAGCCGAGACGGCCCACTACGGTGAAGGCGATGTCGTTGATGGTGATGGTCTCGCCGATCATGGGCCGGCCAGAGAAGAGCAGCGTCGCGCTCTTGGAGCCCAGCACCACCACGCGCTGCCGCTGCGCCATATCGTTGTCGTTGAGAAAGCGCCCTTCCACCACCGGCATGTAGCGCACGGTAGCGTAATTGGGTTCCACGCCCAAAACGGAACTCGAGGTGTTGGCATAGGGGCTGACCTGGTAGAGATCGTTGCGAAACAGGTAGCCGGTGACCGCGTGCACCTGGGGCAGCGCGCGAATGGCCGCCTCGTCGCCTGGGGTGAACTGGTAAGGACGCATGCCGGTGTGCTGGTTGGCCACCGCGGGAATGGTGCCGTTCCACATCATCACCAGGTTGTTGCCAAAGGTGGACAGCTGGCGGTGCTGGCCGCTGCGAAAGCCCTCGCCCAGCCCCACCAGCACCAGCAGCGAGCCCACGCCCCAGGCAATGCCAAACATGGTGAGAAACGTGCGCACCTTGTTGGCCAGCATGGCGCGGAAGACCTGGTCGAGCGTGTCCTGAAAGCTCTGCATCGTGAGTCGCTCTTGGACGAGGAACGTCTGCAGACACCATACGCCTGATTCACCTCCACGGTTCCCGTAAATTTTGCCGGTCTGCTGTCGGAACCAACCTGCTGCCGGTTGCGTAAAGGACTGCGATGAGCGACACTGTCGCCGCGGCGACAGTGGAGTTAGGATTCGTTCAATCTTCCGTTTCAGTGCAGTGGAGCGGCTCCGGCGCAGGCCGGAGGCTGGTCTCCGCGTAAGGAGGAGCAAAGTGGCCGCATCACGCAGGAACAAGCGGTTCTGGATCTGGCTGGCTGCCGGAGCGGTGGTGGTGATTCTGCTGGCAGGCATGGGCCTGCGGCACCTGGTCAAGGGAACCACCATCGATCCCAACAAGCTGGCCAAGGTGACCCGCGGCGACGTGGCGCGTTCCGTGGTGGCCACGGGCAAGATTCAGCCCATCACCGAAGTTGAGGTGAAGAGCAAGGCCTCCGGCATCGTGGAGAAGCTCTACGTGGACATCAACGAGCACGTAAAGAAGGGGCAGCCGCTGGCCCAGCTGGACCAGGAAGAGATTCAGGCGCAGGTGGCCGCGCAGCGCGCGCAACTGGCCGCGGCAGAGGCCAACGTCTCCACCTACCAGGCCAACATCGAGCAGGACCGGGTGAACGCCGCCGCGCCGGATCTGGCCATGTACAAGGCCACGCTGGACCGCAATCTGCAGATGCAGAAGGACGGCATCGTGAGCCGCCAGGTGCTGGACGACGCCAACCGCGATTATCTGGCCGCACTCACCCGGCGCAACTCCGCACAGGCGCAGATCGGCGTGGATACCGCCAAGCTGAAGCAGGCCCGCGCCCAGGTGGCGCAGAGCCAGGCCAGCCTCAAACAGCTTGAAGAGCAACTGGGCTACACCAACATCGTGGCGCCCATGGACGGCGAGATTCTCTCCCGCGATGTGGAGATCGGCGATGCGGTCAGTTCGATCCTGGTGCTCGGCTCCACCGCCACGCTGGTGATGACCGAAGGCGACATGACGCAGGTGTACGTGCAGGGCA
>DAIDGZ010000172.1 GCA_027452125.1 Acidobacteriaceae bacterium
GTTCGAACCGTGCGCACAGCGCAGGGTTCCGGAAGAAGGTTCTGAAGATCGTGCGGGAGCAGTATGGAGGCGAGCCGGGAGATCGGCTGGGACCGACGCTGGCAGCCGAGCAACTGGAGCAGGATCACAAGCTGAAGGTACCTCACCGGTCCCACTGGACCAACGGGCGCAACCGGTGCTGCCGGCCCCACTGGACCAACGGGGGTTGCCGGTCCTGCAGGCCCAACTGGCCCATCCGATCCTGGGGTGACATTGAAGTTTCCTGTCAGAGCGATCCAACTGGAACCGTTGAGGTATACCACGTCACCCAGGTTGTAGGCCGTGGTTCTGCTCCATGGGCCCTGGAAGGTGGCGCCGGTAGCGCCCGTGGCGCCGGTCGTGCCTGTTCTGCCGGTGGCCCCAGTAGCCCCAGTCATGCCTGTGGCGCCGGTGGCCCCAGTAGCGCCCTGCGTGCCTGTTGCCCCCGTTACGCCTTGAGCGCCGGTGGCGCCTTGTGCTCCAGTTGCGCCAGTAACACCCTGTGCGCCAGTGATGCCCTGCGCGCCAGTAGCGCCTTGCGCGCCGGTAGCACCCGTTACGCCCTGCGCGCCGGTAGCGCCAGTGGCACCCTGCGCACCTGCTGCGCCGGTGGCCCCGGTTGCGCCGGTTGCGCCTTGTATCCCTTGCGCGCCGGTTACGCCCTGAATGCCCTGGAGACCCTGTGCACCGGTGGGACCGATGGGGCCGATGGGACCTTGAATGCCCTGGATTCCCTGGATGCCTTGCGGGCCCTGTGCGCCGGTTGCGCCAGTGGGACCCTGGGAGGTGATGGTGATGTCGAGTCCGGCGACATGGCTGGTTTCGTCACTCTCCTTGGAGTCCAGCACGAGGCTGGCGGAGGCGGAACTGAGCGCGATGCCGTAGTTGCTGGAGGGCGAGGTGACCCAGCCCTGCACCAGCGAGGTGACGTCGACGACGATGTACTGCTGCGCGGTGGCCGGGGTGAAGGAGGCAACCTGCGCGCCGAGCGAAGGCATGGAGGAGAAGGTCACACCGGACTCGGTCCACGCGCTGGTGACCGGCGCGACGGTGACCAGGCCCGAGGCGTTGAGACGGTTGACGTAGAGCTTGAGGGTAGCCTTGGCAATCTGGCTGGCAGTGGTGCCGGCCGGCAGGGCGGAGAGATCAAACTGAAGCAGCGCAGTGCCGCCATTGCCCACGTAGAGATTGGACAGGGCGCCGTAGTTGGTGCCGGGATGGGTGCTGTTGACGTAGGCATCGCCAGCGACTACTGCGTCAGTGGCATGAACGGCTACAGAAGTGAGCGACAAGAGAAACGCTGCGAAAGCGCATGCGAAAGCCTGATATCTGCGCATTGACCCCTCGAGATTACGTTTGTACAGCCGGTTGCAAAGGTGTGGCGCTTGAAAGAGGTACATGCCGGCAAGCTGCACGGCGGGGGAATCAAGCTGATCAGGGAAGGATCAGCAAGTGGTGCAAAGGATGTAGAGTGGACCCATGTGAGGCAGGTGCTATGTCTATATAGCGGCTTGAGCCGTCAAAATGCAAGAGAAATTCTTTGAAAACTGTGAGTTATCGGCGGAAGCCGGCAAGCGGCTGCGGGCAGGCCAGGGGCGAGGGTGGAGGAAGCGGCTGCGCCGGGTTGATGTGCAGAATGCATGGGAGAAGAAGAATCGGGTTGACGGGCAGGAAGCGAGTCGGGTAGAAAACATGCACGCAGTCACGTGGAATGAATTTTCGATTGCAGCGCGCTTGTGCCTTCCCCGGGCATTGCGCCGCAGGAGTGGCTCCCCCGAAAGCGGGATAGCCGGTTTACGAATTCGTTTGTTACGCTGCAAAACAACAATCGCCGCTATTTGAATACGTTGTTGTAGTACGGAGATCTGATGGGTGACCTGGACGCAGTTGGGCCTCTCAGCAAAATTCTGGAACTGGGGTGGAAGTGTGCGCGGGACGCGATGTTTGTGGCGGACTGCGCCACCGGACTGCTGAAAGACATGAACCCGGCAGCGGAACGGCTGACGGGTTACGCCCGCGCGGAGCTGATTGGCCAGCATCAGCGGATGCTGCATCCGGAGGCGGAGCGCGCCGGCGTGGAAGAGGCCTTTCGCGCTGTGACGACCGGCGGACCTGGGCTCACCGCCGGGTTTCATCTGCAACGCAAAGACGGCAGCGCGGTGCCAGTGGAGATTACCGCGTCCGAACGGTTCGAGATTGAGGATCGCTGCCTGATTATCGGCGTGTTCCGGGACATCAGCGACATGGTGGACCGGGAGCAGCGGCTGGCAGTAAAGCGCTGGGCGCTGCGGGCGTATGCCGGGGCGGCTCTGGCGCTGGCGCGGGCGCGCTCCGCGGCGCGGCTGATGCAGGATATCTGCGAGGCCATCACGCGCGAGTCACTGTTTGTGCTGGCCTGGGTGGGGTTTGCCGAAGAGGGGCCGGGGAAGCCGGTGCGCATTGCCGGATCAGCCGGAGCAGCGTTGCATTATCTGGACGGGCTGGAGGCGAGTTGGGATGAGCATTTCATCTCTGGCCAGGGGCCAACCGGTATTGCGCTGCGCACGGGGACGGTACAGGTTCTGAACGATTCCGAGGCGGAGCAGCACTTCAGTCCATGGCGAGAGCGTGCGCAGCAGGCGGGGATCCGCTCGTCGCTTACGACTACTTTTCCACTGCAAGAGGGACGGCGTGGAGCGCTGATGGTGTATTCGTCGCAGCCGCATGCGTTTGGCCCGGTGGTGACGGAGGCGTTTACCCATCTTGCCGAGGAGATTGGGGTGGGGTTGCGGACCCTGGCCCAGGCGGAGCGGCTGGAGGCGGAGCGGCAGGAGCGGGAGCGCGCGCAGAGCGAACTGAATGAGGCGCTGGCCAGTGTGGTGGCGGCGATTACAACGGCGATGGAGATGCGCGATCCCTACACCTCAGGGCATCAGGATCACGTGGCGCGGCTGGCCTGCGCGATTGCGCGCGAGATGGGCTGGGAAAAGGAGGCTGTGGATGCGTTGCGCGTGGCGGCGCTGGTGCACGATGTGGGGAAGATCTCGGTATCTACACAGATCCTGCTGAAGCCGGGCAAGCTGAATGCGGAGGAGTGGGCGCAGGTGAAGGAGCATCCGGATGCGGGCTACGCGATTCTGAAGGATGTGCCGTTTCGCTGGCCGATTGCGGAAGTGGTGCGGCAGCACCATGAGCGCCTGGATGGATCCGGCTATCCGCGCGGGCTGAAGGGGGACGAGATCCTGCTGGGAGCGCGGATCGTGGCCGTGGCTGACGTGGTGGAGTCGCTGCTGGCGGACCGGCCTTACCGCGGGTCGCTGGGCCTGGAGGTGGCGCTGGGCGAGATTGAGCGCCAAGCGGGAGTTTTGCTGGATGCAGAGGTGGTACGCGTCTGCATCGCGCTCTTTCGCGAGAAGGGATTCACGTTTGCCGGATACCGGTGCGCGTAGGCCGGGAGAGCGGTGGAGATTCCGTCTTCAGGGTGTGCTCTAATCAAATTCTGAAGAGGCCCAAGCCCTTCCCGTGAGAGTTTGCCGATGCGCGTGTGGATGCGCCTGATGAGAGATTGTGCCGGCTGGCTGCCTGCCGTGGCAGGTTGCCTGACGGGGGCAGCTTTGCTGACGCTTGCGGGATGCAGCGGCGGCAAGGCGAGCAGCGCGGGGGCGGCGACGAAGCTCTCGATCTCCCTGGGCAGTTCCAGCGTGGTGGTGGCGCAGGACGGTACGCCTGCGACGGTGCCGGTGTACATTATGGGGCCGGCGGGTACGGCCACGGTGACGGTGAGCGGATTACCCGCAGGGGTAAGCGAGCAGTTTACGCCGGTGGGCAGCGGCCCCTCGGGCACGCTGACGCTGACCGGAGGCGCGACGGTGGCTGCGGGTTCCTACTCGCCGACGCTGACGGTGAGCCTGGGCGGGCAGAGCCAGACGCAGGGATTCACGGTGGTGAGCGCGGTGGTGGTGAAGGTGGCCAACACAGTGGACACCACGGAGGGCGTGAAGGGCGCGCTGCAACAGTTCATGTCCACGTCGTTTCAGATTACCGAGTACGTAGGCAACTTCTTCGGCACGGGCGCGACGCAGACGACCAATGAGGCAACCCTCTCCGCGTTGCAGCCGCAGCATGTGCGGCTCCAGGCGTTGTCGCAGGCGATTCCGATGAAGAGCGATACGGGCGGAGCCAGCGACTGGGACTTTACGCTGCTGGACCAGACGGTGCAGCCGGTGCTGGCTTCGGCGGACCACAGCCCGGAGTTTGAGATTGCGGTGGCCCCGGCGTGGATGTGCGACGCGAGCGGCCATTTGGACATGACCAACCACCTAAAGGACTTTGCGGCGTATGCCGCGAACCTGGTGGCCTACTACAACACGGGTGGCTTCAACTGGGGCGGCAAGCATTTTCAGTCGGCCAGCAGCCAGCATATCCAGTGGTGGGGGATCTACAACGAGTTCAACCTGAACGGCATGACCGCGGCGCAGTATGTGACGCTGTATGACACGGTGGCGCCGGCGATGCTGGCGGTGGACCCGACGATCAAGCTTTCCGCACTGGAGCTTTCAGACTACGGGCTGGGGACGGGCGAGATGGGCGATCCGCAGCTTTATCTGCCTACGTTTCTGGCGGCGCCCAAGTCGGGCGGCGTGAGCGCGCAGGTGGACAGCATCTCCACGCATCTGTATGGCGGCTGCAACCAGACGGACAGCGATGCGGCGCTGTTTGCGGCAGTGCCGCAGTTTGCGCAAAACGTGCAGTACTTTGAACAGCAGTTGCAGACGCGGGCGGACCTGGCGCATGTGCCGGTGTGGGTGACGGAGAACAACGTGAATGCGGACTTTGCCGCGGCGAACGGCAAGAGCAACTGCAACCCCACGCAGGTGTTTGTGACGGATGGGCGCGGGTCGAGCGCATTTTTTGCGGCGTGGCGGCCGTATGTGTTTTCAGTGCTGGGCAAGGCGGGCAACCAAGCGCTTTACCAGTGGATGTTTCCCGGAGACGCGCAGTATGGCGAGGTGGATGGGAATGGCAACCCGCGGCTGAGCTACTGGGTGGATCGGGCGCTGGCGACATCGTTTCCCATGACGCCGGGCAAAGCGGCGCCGCAGATCCTGAAGCTGACGGCGACGGACAATGCCTCGATTGAGGCGCTGGCCACGCAGAATGCGGATGGCACGGTGATGGTGATGGTGGTGGATCGGGCGGTGCATGCGGCCGGGGACGATAACGGCAGCGGCGATCCGCGGACGGTGGTGGTGGACCTGTCGAGCTTCAGCCAGTTTTATGCGGCCAGCCTGACCAGCGTGACTGCGGGGACGAATCTGAGCACGGGGCCGACGGGTGCAGGGATGACTCCGGCGGCGCGGATGACCGTGACCCTGCCGGGCTATGGCGTGGCCTTTCTGCGGCTGACGCCGTGAGTGGACCCAGGTGACTTTGGTGTGGATGAAAACGGGCACAGCGGCGGCCCGGTTTGAAGGATAATGGATTGCATAGACACTGTTTCAAGCCTGCTATGTATTGGCAGGTAACTTCCCCCAGGGCCTGATATTGATGCAAGCACCAGCTTTTCCTATCGATGAGCGCGAGCGCGTAGCCACGTTGCATTCACTGAACATTCTGGACACCGAGCCGGAGGAGCGTTTTGACCGGCTGACGCGCATTGCGCAGCGCATGTTCAATGTGCCGGTGGCGCAGGTAAACCTGATTGACAGCAGCCGGCAATGGGTCAAGTCCACAGCCGGGCTGCCGGCGCAGGAGTCGCCGCGTTCTGTATCCTTCTGCGGACATACGATTCTGACCGATGAGATTTTGCATGTGGAAGATGCACAGCGGGATGAGCGCTTCCACGACAACCCGCTGGTCACGGGCGACCCGAATATCCGCTTTTATGCCGGGTGTCCGCTGCGGGTGAATAACCGGCGGCTGGGCGCGCTGTGCCTGATTGCGAATGAGCCGCGGGCTTTCAGCGAAGAAGAAGAGCGGCTGCTGCGCGATCTGGCAGGCATGGTGGAGCAGGAACTGGCGGCCATGCACATGGCCACCACGGACGAACTGACACAACTGGTGAACCGGCGCGGCTTTGAAGTGTATGCGCGGCAGGCGCTGGGACTGTGCAGGCGGCAGAAGCTGCCGGCCACGCTGGTGTACTTTGACCTAAACGACTTCAAGCGGATCAATGACCGCTTTGGACATGCGGAAGGAGATCGCTGTCTGCGGACCTTTGCCGACTGCCTGCGCAGCATCTTCCGCGAGAGCGACGTGCTGGCGCGTCTGGGCGGGGATGAGTTTGTGGTCCTGCTGACGAGTTCCGCTCCGGAGGCTGCGGACGCCGCGATTGTGCGCATGCAGGAGTGGATTGCGGCGAAGAACGAAGAGGAGAAGCGTGGCTATGCGCTGTGCTTCAGCGCCGGCCGGGTGGGTTTCGACGCAGAGGAACAACGCTCGATCGACGAGTTGCTGGTTGAGGCCGATGCCGCGATGTATCGCGAGAAGGCAGAGAGTAAGCGCGGCCGCGCCAACGCCTGAACCAGGGTCCGGTTCCTGCTGCGCGGCAGCGGCGCAGAAGCGCAAGAAAAATCCCTTCCCCGCGGGGAAGGGATTTTTGCAGGTGGAAGAACTGCACGCTACCAGCCGAGCACGTAGGCGAACATGAGCGGCGCGACGATGGAGGCGTCGGACTCGATAATGAACTTGGGCGTATTTTCGCCTAGCTTGCCCCAGGTGATCTTCTCGTTGGGTACGGCGCCGGAGTAGGAGCCGTAGCTGGTGGTGGAGTCAGAGATCTGGCAGAAGTAGGCCCACAAGGGGACGTTGTTGCGCTGCAGATCCTGATGCAGCATGGGCACGACGCAGATGGGGAAGTCGCCGGCGATGCCGCCGGCAATCTGGAAGAAGCCCAGGGGAGTTTCAGCGGTGGTGTGGGTGTACCACTCGGCCAGCTCCATCATGTACTCGATGCCGGTGCGCACGGTGTGGACGTTTTTGACGTCGCCGCTGATGCAGTGTCCGGCGTACATGTTGCCCAGTGTGGAGTCTTCCCAGCCGGGGACGAAGATAGGCAGGTTCTTTTCCGCAGCCGCCAGCAGCCAGCTATTTTTTGGGTCGATCTGGTAGGACTTTTCGAGCTTGCCGGAGAGCAGGAGCTTGTAGAAGAACTGATGCGGGAAGTAGCGCTCCCCGGCCTGGTCGGCGCGAACCCACTCTTCGAGAATCTCGTTCTCGATGCGGCGCATGGCCTCCATCTCAGGGATGCAGGTGTCGGTGACGCGGTTCATGTGGCGCGAGAGCAGGGCGGCCTCGTCGGCGGGGGTGAGGTCGCGGTAGTGGGGCACGCGCTCGTAGTAGTCGTGCGCGACCAGGTTGAAGACGTCCTCTTCGAGGTTGGCGCCGGTGCAACTGATGCCATGCACCTTGTCCTGGCGGATCATCTCGGCCAGCGAGAGGCCGAGTTCGGCGGTGCTCATGGCTCCGCCC
>DAIDGZ010000173.1 GCA_027452125.1 Acidobacteriaceae bacterium
CCAGAACAAGGACGTGCAGGAGTTCACGGCGGGCTACTGGTACAACTTCTACAGCGGTCCCAAGGGCCGTCTGCGCCAGGGCATCCAGTACAGCCACTTCCAGCGCGATCTGTGGTCGGGCATGGGCGGCACCACCAATCCGGGTGGCGGCGCTCGCGGCACCGACGACGAGATCTACACCTCGTTCCGCTACTATCTGCCGTAAGCAACTGGAAGAGGATGAAGCAACCAAAGGGCGGCCTGCAGCATGGGCCGCCCTTTTCGCTCTGCGGCACAGGCGGGGATGCCCGAAGTGGTAACCGGCGCGCCGCGTTTCAATGAGGAACACGCAGGATAGTGACTTTTTCTTGTTTGGACTATCCAACGATTAGAACTGTGCCGAGATAGACAACGGCGAACTACAGCCAGAGCAAGTCAATTTTCCGCCCCAGAACGACTGCAGTCGCCGGCCGCATCGATCCACTTGCATGACATGTGTATGCGGTCTTCATCCACAATATTTTGCGCCGTTCCTTCATCAGGAACCAGGTCAGGTGGGGAGTCATGGTTGTTAAGGCAAAGTACAAACATAGCGGTTTTACGGGCGTACAGGTAGGCGCGCAGGATGTCCGCCGGTACTTTCCGCGTGATGTGGGCGCGATTGAGCTGCAACTGGATCATCTGCGCATCGAGTGCGGTTTGCAGCCGGGCTTCTGGCAGGATGATGCAGAGATCCGCGATCCGCGGCTGTGTGCGTGGCTGGAGTCGAAGCGTCTGTGCACGGACCGGGTGCGGACGCCGGTGCCGCTGGCGATGATTCCGGCGGGCGGGAACAGCTTCAAGCTGCGGCCGATTGCGCGGAGCGAGCGTCCTGCGGGACGGCCAAATGAATTAACTGCCGCGTGAGCCTTTGCGTGTGCAGAGCGGTGTGTGAGGGTACCCCTGGGTTGATAAACTTGGTGGTGAATGGACACCTTACAACTGCAAAAAGAGATTGAGCGGCACTTTGCCGCGGGGCCGGCAGCCGTGGGCGACGCCACGGCGATGGCGGCTTTTGAAAACCTGCGCGCGGCCCTGGAGAGCGGTGCGGTGCGCTCGGCCTCACCGGATGCCGCTACGGCGACAGGCTGGCGGGTGAATGCCTGGGTGAAGCAGGGCATCCTGCTGGGCTTCCGGCTGGGCGCGCTGGAGGAACTGCCCGGAGGCGGTCTCTCCTTTGTGGACAAGCACACGTACCCGGTGCGGCAGTTTGCCGCGGGGGATGGGGCGCGCGTGGTGCCGGGCGGCAGCAGCGTCCGCGCCGGGGCGTATGTGGCGCGTGGGGTGGTCTGCATGCCGCCCATGTACATCAACGCGGGGGCCTGGGTGGACGAGGGTACGATGGTGGACTCGCATGCCCTGGTGGGCTCGTGTGCGCAGATTGGCAAGCGGGTGCACCTGAGCGCGGCGGCACAGATTGGCGGCGTACTGGAACCGGTGAACGCCAGCCCGGTGGTGATTGAGGACGACGTGCTGGTTGGCGGCAACTGCGGCGTGTACGAGGGAACGATTGTGCGCAAGGGCGCAGTGCTGGCGCCGGGGACGATCCTGACCAAGGGTACGCCGGTCTTCGACCTGGTGAAGGGCGAGGTGCTGCGGGCCACTGAGGAACTGCCCCTGATGGTGCCGGAGAACGCTGTGGTGGTGCCGGGTTCCAGGGCAGTGAGCCGGGGCAAGGGACAGGAGTGGGGGTTGAGTCTTTATGCGCCGGTGATCGTGAAATATCGCGACGACAAGACCAGTCTGAGCACGGCTCTGGAAGACCTGCTGCGTTAGGGGGGATGCGTGCTGCCTGCGCGGTGGGGAATTTTTGCACCACCGTGCGGGGGCGCGAGGGATGCGGGGGTATATAACGTACGGCTCAAGTGACTGATTAATATTACTTTGACCCTTTATCCAGGGATAGGAGCCGGGTTGTTGTTTTTGGTAGATGAGACGATGTTTTCCTATTGATTTCTGAATAAAATCGACGTAGAATAGTGTTTGTTATGGTTCCTCTGTAGAAAACAAGGGTACCCCAACCCTGGTTCGAGGACGCACTACAATCCACCCTGCATCTAAGGAAAAAGAAATCGATGGCAAAACGTCGTGGAAATCCGAACTGGGGCAAGCCGGAGCCCATCGGCCCGGTTGCGCCCACTGTCACCTCTTTTGAACAAATCGTGAAGGAGTTCAAATTGCCCCCGGATCAGTACATCCGGTCCACTCGTTTGCGGGAGTGGGCACGCCGCAACAAGAACTCCAAGTACATCCCTGAGGCTCTTCTGGAAGCCTGGGGCTTCGAGATCGAGTCGACGCTGTAGGGCCATCTTTCCCGAGTAGAGTTTTACCGCAAGACGCCGCCTCAAGGGGCGGCGTTTTTGCTGTTTGCGGGTGGCTGGGCGAGAATAAGAAGCGCAGCCATGCCGCATATCCAACGCACTCCTGAGCCTCCTTTTACCGACGTTCCCGGCGCCCTCGACGAGATACGGGCCGGGCGCATGCTCGTGGTGGTCGATGACGAGGACCGCGAGAACGAAGGCGACCTGACCCTGGCCGCCGAGCACGTGACGCCCGAGGCGATCAACTTTATGGCTCGCTATGGGCGAGGTCTGATCTGCCTGACGCTGACGGAGGATCGCGCCGATCATCTGCGGCTGTTTCCGATGACGCAGCAGAACTCGTCGCGGTTTGGCACGGCGTTTACCGAGACGATTGAGGCGCGGGAGGGGGTGACGACGGGCATCTCGGCCGCTGACCGCTCGCACACGATACGCACGGCGATCGATCCCAAATCGACGTATGCCGACCTGGCACGGCCGGGACATGTGTTTCCGCTGCGGGCGCGGAAGGGTGGCGTGCTGGTGCGCGCGGGGCAGACGGAGGCTTCGGTGGACCTGGCGCGGATGGCCGGGCTGAATCCGAGCGGGGTGATCTGCGAGATCATGCGCGACGACGGGGAGATGGCGCGGGTACCGGACCTGGTGGTGTTTTGTCAGGAGCACGGGCTGAAGATGCTGACCGTGGCGGAGCTGATCCGCTACCGGCTGCGGCACGAGCGCTACATTGTGCGCGCGGGAGAGAGCCGCATCCAGACGCGGCACGGTGAGTTCCGGATGATCGCCTATGAGAGCGAGGTGACCGGCGGCGAGAGCCACATTGCCCTGGTGCGCGGCGACCTGTGCGCGGAGTGCCCGGCGATGCAGAACAGCGGCCGGGGTCCGGGGAACGAGGCGGGCGCGTGCGAGCGGGCGGTGCTGGTGCGCGTGCATACGCGGTGCACGGCGGGCGACGTGTTTGGCGCGGACTGCACTTGCCGGGAGACGCTGGACCAGTCGATGCGGATGATCGCGGAGGAGGGGTGCGGGGTGATTCTGTATCTGCACAACACGTCGCGCGGTTTTGAGATTGAGCATGCGCCGGAGACGGTGTTTGGGCCGGGCGGCGTGGCGGTGCCACCGGAGGAGGCGCGGCGGCAGGCGGGACGGCTGCTGCTGCATCGCGAACTGCGGGCGCGCGAGGGCGTGCAGGATCGCAGCGGACGCATACTGCGAGCGATCGGGCTGGGCGGGCAGATCCTGTCGGACCTGGGGATTCACCGGATCCGGCTGCTCTCGAATACGCCGATGCATATTCCGGCGCTGGAGGGCTTTGGGCTGGAGATTGTGGAGCAGGTGCCGATTGCCGTGAAGTGACGCCAACGGGCATAAAAAAAGCGCCGCGGCTGGAGCCACGGCGCTGCGAGAGACGACAAACCCCACCTTGCCGGTGGGGTTTGTTCGTTTGGGGTATGGGGCGGTTATTGCACTTGAACGATGCTTATGCTGGCTCCTACGCCTGGCGCCAGTGTCATGGTGAATGGAATGGCACTGTTGTTCCGCAAGGTGATGACATCGCCTGCGGCCAGTGTGAGCATTGCACTGCCGGAGACCTGTCCGGTAGCAGTGAGCGCTTGTATGTTTGTGCTGGGGTCCGTAATGCCATTGACGGCGATGGCGATGGCGCTGCCGACGCCCGACGTGATATTCACGCGGTAGTTCACCATGTAGGTGCCTGCGGAGGTGACGGTGATGACTGTGGTCCCCGCTGTGTGGATGATATTCGAGGAGGGACCATTGTTGGAGAGGGGCGTATCGGCGCCTCCCACGACGGTTGCGTCGACGAGGGTGGGGAGTTCGTAGTAGTAGGCGAAGGAGGAGATTCCTGCACCGCTGGGGCCGGTGGCACCGGTGGCGCCTGTGGCGCCAGTGTTGCCCTGCGCACCCATCAAACCCTGCGAGCCGGTATTGCCTGTGGCTCCGGTTGAACCGGTTGCGCCGGCCAGGGCCAGCGTTGACCACACGGTGCCATCCGATCCTGGGGTGACATTGAAGTTTCCTGTCAGAGCGATCCAACTGGAACCGTTGAGGTACACCACGTCACCCAAGGAATAGGCTACGGTACTGCTCCAGGGACCCTGGAAGGTGGCCCCGGTCGCGCCCGTGGCGCCGGTCGTGCCTGTTCTGCCGGTGGCCCCAGTAGCCCCAGTCATGCCTGTGGCGCCGGTGGCCCCAGTAGCGCCCTGCGCGCCTGTTGCACCCGTTACGCCTTGAGCGCCGGTGGCGCCTTGTGCTCCAGTTGCGCCAGTAACACCCTGTGCGCCAGTGATGCCCTGCGCGCCAGTAGCGCCTTGCGCGCCGGTAGCACCCGTTACGCCCTG
>DAIDGZ010000174.1 GCA_027452125.1 Acidobacteriaceae bacterium
CAAAGCCTTCCGTCCGCCCGATTCGAGCCGGACCTCCACTTGGCTGTTTCCATGCGGTCGTTCCGTGCGGAGCGTGTCTCAGGGTTCGTAAAGGCAGTCCTGGACTGCGACACGCGACAAGCGTCCGAGCTATTAGCGGAGCTGAGAGATCGGTATCCGATAGCGTTGACACGCGACCTCGGGGATGCCAAGGAGTGGATCCGGAGTCGCGCTCGCGGTACCGAGCGCTATGGAATGGTTGCTTCTTCAAAGGCGATGCGGCTCAAACCATATGCCATCGATATTCGAGTGTCAGTGGATCCCGTACACTGGTTCTTGGATGAAAGAGACGACACGCGGTCGAGCTGGTACCTTGAGGATTGTGCCACAGAATTTCAGGTGCAAGGTCTTGAGCTCGACTGGGTATGCGTCACATGGGACGGCGATCTTCGCTATGCGTTAGATGATTGGTCGTATCACGACTTCCGTGGAACGCGCTGGAACAACATCAATAAAGCCGATAATCGCAGCTACCTTAAGAATGCCTACCGAGTGCTTCTCACGCGTGCGCGGCAAGGGATGGTGATCTTTGTGCCTAAAGGCGATTCGGCGGACCCCACGCGACAGCCTAGTGTGGTGCTGCTGAAATAACTAGACAGCCGGCTCTCTTCATGGTTTACTGGCGGAGTGAGCAAAAACTCTCTGGCCTTGCAACTGAAGCCCGACGAACAGGAGGTGCTGGAGGGGTGGGTTCGGGCGCACGGTACGCCTCAGCAGGTAGTGAAGCGCTGCCGGATCGTGTTGCTGGCGCATGAGGGAAACAGCGACGTTGAGATCGCTGAGGAACTGGGGTTGAACCGCCATACGTGTCGGCTGTGGCGCGAGCGTTTCATGGCCGAGGGTGTGGAGAGTCTGTGGGAAGTGGCGAAGGGACGAGGCCGCAAGCCGCAACCGGGCCTGGCGGAACGGATCGTAAAGGCGACCCTGGCGAGTAAACCTGCTGGCCAGACGCACTGGAGCAGCCGGATGATGGCGAAGGCCCAGGGGGTGGATGCGAGCACGGTGTGCCGCATCTGGCAGGAGCACGGGCTGCAGCCGCACCGGCAGGAGACCTTCAAGCTCTCGCGCGACCCGCAGTTTGTGCCGAAGCTGCTGGACGTGGTGGGGGTGTACCTGAATCCGCCGCAGAACGCGGTGGTGCTGTGCGTGGACGAAAAGACCCAGATTCAGGCCCTGGACCGCACGCAGCCGGGACTGCCCATGAAACGCGGACGTTGCGGCACATGGACGCATGACTATGTGCGCAACGGCACCACGACACTCTTCGCCGCCCTCAACGTAGCGGCCGGGACAGTTAGCGGGCGCTGTTTCCCGCAGCATCGGCACCAGGAGTTCTTGCGCTTCCTGCGTCAGCTCGATGCCGAGTATGAGCCGGAATTGGATTTGCACCTGGTGCTGGACAACTATGGCACGCACAAGACTCCACACGTACAGCGGTGGTTGAAGCGGCATCCGCGCTTCAAGGTCCACTTCATTCCCACCAGTTCCAGTTGGCTGAATCTGGTCGAGCGCTGGTTCGGGGACCTGACCGGCAAGGCCGTCCGCCGCGGCAGCTTTGTCAGCGTTCCGGACTTGGTGGCAGCGATCGAGGCATTCATCGCGAATTGGAATCGCGATCCCAAGCCCTTCATCTGGCAGGCGCGCGCGGAGGATATCCTCGCCAAGATTGAGCGCTGCCGGCGACGGTTGGAGGAAATCCAGCCCGGCTGTACGGTGCGTCGTGTACGGAAGAAGGCAGCTTGATGTTTGGATAGTTATTTGCGCAGCATTACACTAGCACTCCAGATAAGCGGAGACACCCAGGGGTGGGTCCACAACATCAACACAGGCTCTGACGGTCCTCGCCTTAATGATCAAGCCGGCCGGGTCACGCTCATGTTCCGCCCGCGTGCAGATCTCGACACTACCCTAATGATACAGGCCAGCCGAGATCGAACATCGGGCGCATCCCAAGACCAGCC
>DAIDGZ010000175.1 GCA_027452125.1 Acidobacteriaceae bacterium
GGCCAGCGCCACCAGCGGGTCCCACTCAAAAAACAGCCGCACCGGCGCGCGTAGATGAATATCCCCCGTGCCGCCCGGCGTTGGACGCAGCGACGTGAAAACCAGCAGTCCAACAAAGAGAAGCAGGAAGAAAATCTGCGAAATCCTGCGCAGAAGCGGCAATCTGGAACGAGCCACTCGACTCCCCCGAACGCAGCGTGCTGTGGCGCACTACGCACGGAGAATGATTGTCTGCAAGACAAGAGTCCGACAGTGACCCGTGTCACGTTTTACTGTCAATCGCGATGGCAGGGTGCCGCGAAGACGGCCCGTCTACAAGTGCCGTCTACAGATGATTGATCAGCGACGCAATGCACGCCGCGCCGAATCCATTGTCGATATTCACCACGGAGATGTTCGGCGTGCACGTGTTCAGCATGCCCAGCAGCGCGGCAATTCCGCCCAGCGACGCGCCATACCCCACGCTCGTCGGCACCGCGATCACCGGCGCATGCACCAGCCCGCCCACCACCGTGGGCAGAGCGCCCTCCATGCCGGCGCACACCACCAGCACCCGCGCTGACTTCAAACTCTTCTGCTGCGCCAGCAGCCGGTGAATCCCCGCCACGCCCACATCGGCAATCAATTCCACCGTGTTGCCCATCAGGCGCGCCGTCACCGCGGCCTCTTCCGCCACCGGCAGGTCGCTGGTCCCCGCGCACACCACGGCCACCGTGCCTTTGCCGGGCATGGGCGCCGCCTGCGTCAGCGTGATGGCCCGCGCCAGTTCGTGATACTCCGCGCGCGGCTCCACCGCCTTCACCGCCGCAAAAGCCTCCGCCGAGGTGCGCGTGGCCAGCACGTTGCCGCCCGCCTGCGCCATGTGTTCGAAGATGGCCGCGATCTGGCCCGGCGTTTTTCCTGCGCCAAAGATCACCTCCGGCATGCCCGTGCGCAGCGCGCGATGGTGATCCACCTTGGCAAAACCCATATCCTCAAACGGCAGGTTGCGCAGCCGCTCCAGCGCCTCGGGCACAGCGGTGCTGCCCTCGCGCACGCTGGTCAACAATGCTTCAATCTGAGCGCGATCCATCAATGACCATCCTTGGGGGAAGTAAGTTCATCCTGCATCTTTGCGTAGGCCTGCAGCGCCTCGCGCATCACCTGCTTCAGCGCAACCGCGTGCTCCTGCGCGAGCTTGCGGCAGTCCTCATACTCCGGCGCGGCGTTCGCCACCTTGCCCGTGGCCAGCCGTGCAATCTTCATCCGCACCCGTCCCCACGCCGTCTGCACCTCGGCAAACTCGCGCCGCAGCGCCTGCTTGTGCTCAACATGCCAGCGCAGGCCGATCGTCGTGGTCTCGCAAAAGAGAATCTCGCTCAGCGCAGCCACCAGCGCCGGCTGGCACAGCACCGTCAGTTGCGCCCCGGTGCGGCTCTTCTTCATCTGCACCGCGGTGCTGTACACATCCCACGCGCCCGCGCCCAGCAGGCACTCGCTCGCATACGCCAGCACCTGCGGCGTTGCGTCATCAATCACCGCGGTGATTACGGCCATCGGCTCGGTCTCCGCGCCCTTTTCCGCGGCCTCAGCCTGCTCGCCCACCAGCAGCCGCAGCACGTTCGGCTCGCCCGGCGTATCTTTTCCGCCCGCTCCGTAGCCGCGGCTGCGCACCCGCATCGCCGGCAGCGTGCCATACTCCACATCCAGCATGCGCAGCAGCGCCGCGCCCGTCGGCGTCACCCGCTCCATCGCCGGCCCGGCAGCATACACCGGCGCATCGCCCAGCAGCGCCAGCGTGGCCGGCGCCGGCACCGGCAGCGTCCCATGCTGGCACTTCACCGTGCCGCTGCCCACATTCAGCGGCGAAGCCATCCAGCGATCAACGCCCAGCGCCTCGCATCCCGCGGCCGCGCATACGATGTCCACAATCGTGTCCACCGCGCCCACCTCGTGAAAGTGCACCTTCTCCACCGGCATCGAGTGGATCGCCGCCTCCGCCTCGCCCAGCAGTTGAAACGCCCGGCTGGCGCGCTGCTTCACCGCCTCGCTCAGCGGCGCCGCCGCAATAATCTTCAGAATCGCCGAGAGCGAGCGATGCGCCGCATGCCCATGCTCATGCTCATGGCTGTGCGTGTGCCCGTGCTCATGCTTGTGCTCGGTGTGCGCGTGCTCACCATGCGTGTGGTGTGCGTGGCCATGTTCGTGCTCATGGCTGTGCGCATGCTCGTGGCTGTGTGTGTGCTCGTGCGTATGGTCGTGCGCCTGCCCGTGGTCATGCGCGTCTTCCGCCGTCACCACGTCCACCTTGCTGGCCGTCAGGCCCGCGCGCATCACCGTGCGCAGCTCCAGCCGCGCCCCCACGTGCAGCGCCGCGGTCGTTTCCTCCAGCAGCTTGAAAGAGACGCCGGCATCCACCAGCGCGCCCAGCAGCATGTCGCCGCTGATCCCGGAAAAACACTCCAGATAACCAATACGCATCGCTCTGTGATTTTATCGGAAGGCCTAGGTCCCGCGCCGCACCAGCAGTTCAACCGGCAGCAGCTCATTCAGCGAGCCGGAGCGGAAACCGGCGCAATCCAGCGTCACATACTGAAAGCCCGCCGCCTTCAGCTCCGCGGTAAGCGCATCCAGCGTCTCCAGCGTCAGCGCCCGCTGCATCTCGCCGCGCGCAATCTCCACGCGGGCCAGCTCGCCGTGGTGGCGCACCCTGAACTCGCGAAAGCCCAGCCGCCGCAGGCTGTCTTCGCTCTTCTCCACCTGCTCCAGCACCTCGCGCGTCACCGTGCGGCCATACTCCACGCGCGACGAAAGGCACGGCGCGGCCGGCCGGTCCCACAGCGGATACCCCGCCGCCCTGGCCAGCGTGCGAATCTCCGCCTTGGTCAGCCCCGCCTCTGCCAGCGGCGCCAGCACCGCATGCTGCTGCGCGGCCCGCTGCCCCGGGCGATAGTCCCCGCGGTCGTCCAGATTCATCCCGTAGGCGATCTGGCTGAAGCCCAGCTTCGTCCCCAGGGCCTCCATCGTGCCAAACAGCTCATCCTTGCAGTGGAAGCAGCGGTTCGCATCGTTGCGCGCATACTCCGGCCGATCCAGCTCTTCGGTGTTCACCACCCGCAGCGGCATGCCCAGGGACTGCGCAAACGCAACCGCCTGCTCCATGTCGCGCCGTGCCAGGCTCGGCGAGTCCGCCAGCACCGCCAGCATCCGCTCGCCCAGCACGCGGTGCGCCGTCCCCGCCAGAAATGCCGAATCCACACCACCCGAGTAGGCCACCATCAGGCTCCCCAGCGCGGCCAGTTGTGTCTCCAGCGCGCGCAGCTTTGCCGCGGTCTCCGCTTCCACCGCAACTGCTGCAATCGCCGCGTTCTGCGCGCCTGTCGCCATGGCCCGATTATATCCCTCGCAATTTATGCGCGCCTCGGCCGCTCCGTCCGGGTCAGCGCAATCAGGCCTGCGTTCAGCAGCGTAACCCCCGCCAGCACATAAAGCCCCGCGCTCGGCGAGTGAAACAGCTCATCCGCCCACACCTTCAGATTCGGCGCCACAAAGCCGCCCAGGTTGCCCATCCCGATCAGCGCAATGCCGCCGGCCTTGGCCCGATCCGCCAGGTAGCCCGTAGGCAGCGTCCAGAACAGCGGCTGCACCACGATAAAGCCGGAGACCGCAATCGACAGCGCAATCAGCCCCTCGATCGGCCCTGCCGTGGGAAACGCAAAGCTCGCCGCGCCGGCCACCAGCAGCGTCAGCGCCGCCAGCATGCGGTGGTTGCCGTGCCGGTCGCCATACGTGGGCAGCCACCAGGTCACGGCAAACGCGCACACCCACGGTATCGCCGACACACAGCCCACCAGCAGCCCCTCCGGCCGCTGCATCAGCGCCGACACCTCCGCCGGCAGATAAAAGATGGCCCCATACACGCTCATCTGGATGAGCCCGTAGATCAGCACAAAGCGCAGCACCCGCACGTCGCGCAGCATCGGCCACAGCTGCGCGGGCCCCGCCGAGCGGCGTTCCGCCTCCTCGCCTTCCAGCGCGGCCAGCAGCGCCTGCTTCTCCGCCGCCGGCAGCCAGTGCGCATCGCCGGGCTTGTTCTGCAGATACCAGAAGGCCGAGCAGCCCAGCGCAAACGCCAGAAACCCCTCCACCAGGAACATCCACTGCCAGCCCTGCAACCCGGCGCGATGGTGAAACTCCAGCAGCCAGCCGGAAAGCGGCCCGCCCAACGCCAGCGAGATGGGCACGCCCAGGTAGAACAGCCCCACAATCTGCCCCCGCACCCGGTTCGGAAACCAGTACGTCAGATACAGAATCGTGCCCGGAAAAAATCCCGCCTCCGTCACCCCCAGCAGCAGCCGTAGCAGATAAAACGATGTCGGCCCGGTCACGAACATCGTCGCCATCGACACCACGCCCCAGCTCACCAGCAGAAACGAGATCCACACCTTCGCGCCGATCCTGTGCAGAATCAGGTTGCTGGGAAACCCGCACAGCGAGTAGCTGATGAAAAACAGTCCCGCGCCCAGCGCATACGCGCTCTCTGAGATGCCCACCGAGCTTTGCAGCGCCTGCTTCGCAAACCCCACATTCGCGCGATCCAGAAACGACACCACATACAGCAGCATCAGATACGGCGCCAGCCGCCGCATCGTCCTCTGCACCGCACCATCCAGAGCGCTGGCCGCAGCCTGCACTGGCTGTAGGGTCGATATCTCAGGCAAAGCATTCTCCTCGGGTTCCGCGCCTCGTTCCGCTTGCGCTGTGCTCGGGCTTAAGTCCGTCTGCCTGCGTCAAAGCCGCGGCTGATCCGCCCGGCGCGGCTGCCAGCGATAAGCGGCAATCGAATTCTTCCAGAAGAATTTCTGCTGCGCCTCGGCGCTCTTCCGGCTCACGTAGCCCCGCACAATGCCAAACGTCTGCGCATAGCTGGCCACGTGGTCGCTGTTCGGCCAGTCGCTGCCAAACAGCACATGGTCCTCGCCAAACACATCCCAGAGCGCGTCCAGGCTTGCCGCGTAGAAGCGCGGGTCCGTCTCCAGCCGCCCCTTTTGCCGCACCGGAATCTCCGACAGCTTCACAAACACATGCGGATTCTGCGCCAGCTCCCGCAGCGTGCTCCAGTACTGCGCCCGCGCCGCCGCCTCCGTAGGCGCCGTGCAGTGCGGCAGGTGGTCAATCACCATCCGCAGCTCCGGCGCCGCCTGCGACACCCGCAGCAGCGCCTCCATCAGCCGTGGATCGGGGTTGGCGCTGTCCAGCACCAGCCCCGCCGCGGCCAGTGCCTTCAGCCCATCCACAAAGCCCGGCTTGCCCAGGTCCGCGGCCAGATCGTCCTGCGCACCGTTCCGTTCCCACAGGTTCCCATAGCGGATGCCCAGAAAATGCGGGTCCGCATGCAGCCGCTCCAGATCCCGCTCATAGTGCGCCGAGCCCGGCACAAGGTCGCCCACCATGCCCACCATCACCGGATGCGCCGCCACCACATTCAGCACCCACTGGTTGTCGCTGCCCAGCGGACTGCACTCCACGGCAATCGCGCCCACCACGCCCTCCGGCGCGCTCACCTTCGCATAGCGCGGCGGCAGCGCCGGCTCGTAGATGGCGTCGTCCTTCGGCGGCCACGGCACTCCGCCCGGCCGCAGCGGATCAAACAAATGGATGTGGGTATCGATAACCGGAATGGACAGGGAAACAGCGGGCGCCGCCGCCCATGCCGTCTCCTGCAAAGCCGCCGCGCCCGCGGTCATGGCTGCCATTTTGAGTAAGTCGCGCCGCTGCACGGGTTCAGAGTCCTCGCAGCGTGGGAAGAGGCTTGCGCCCACGCACTCACACTATACACACGCGTGTGCGGCGCTGGCACTCAGCGCTTGCCGCTGCTTCTACCCGTCAAAGCGATATGCGCTGATCGCCGCGCCCATCGGCTCATCGTGAAAGATGCGCCGCCCCGCCGCATCGCCGCCCGCGCCCGCCGCCACCATCAGCGGAATCAGGTGCTCCTCGCGCGGATGCGCATACGCGGCAAACGGCGCATTGCGCCATCCCGTCAGCAGCAGTTCGCGCTGCCTCCCGGTCGACTCCACCGCCGTCGTCAGCCACGCATCGAAGGCCTGCGCCCGCTCCCGCGTCTCTGGCCTGAAGTAGCCGCGTAGATTGTGAAAGCTCATCCCGCTGCCCACAATCAGCACCCCCTCCTCGCGCAGCGCCGCCAGCGCCCGCCCCGCCGCCAGGTGCAGCGCAGGGTCCAGAGAGGCGGCCAGGGACAGCGTCACCACCGGAATCTGCGCCTCGGGAAACGCCACCTTCAGCGGCACAAATACCCCGTGGTCATAGCCGCGCGTCGCGCTCACCTCCGTCGGCAACCCCGCCGCCTCCAGCCGCTCCACTACCCGCTGCGCCAGCGCAGGCCAGCCCGGCGCCGGCCACGTCAGCCGATAGGTGTGCTCGGGAAAGCCGTGATAGTCAAAGATCAGCTCCGGCGCCGCCGCCGCGCTCGCCGTCAACGTCCGCTCCTCCCAGTGCCCGCTCACCACCACAATGGCCTGCGGCGTCGCAGGCAGCGTGGCCGCCAGCCCTTCCAGAAAGCGCTGCGTCGCCTGCCACGTGTCTGCCGGACCCCACGTCCAGTCCATAAAAAAACAGGGGCCGCCTCCATGCGGCAGAAAAAGGGCGGGCTGGCGCGCGGGTTCAACGGGCATCGGATGCCTCCTCGGGCTCTGCCGGCGGCCATCGCACCGCCCGGCAAATTAGTCGTTTAGACAACTATATAGATGCGCTCCACCTCGCCCGCGATGCATCCCACCCTGCCATTGAGCCGGGATGCCGACTCAGCCTCCCCCCTGCCGCAAACGCCCCACACCGCGCGCCGTGTAACAGGGCACGACTTCAGTCGTGCCACAAAGCCCCATGCAAGAGAGAAAGGGGCTTCAGCCCCTCAGACTGCTGACGAACCCCGCCATTTTCCGGCGGGGTTCATTGTTTTGGGAGGATCAGGAGGGTTCGGCGTCGCTGACGGCAAGTTGCTGATAGGCGCGCAGCAGGCGGATATAGGCTGATAGGAGTTGGTGGAGCG
>DAIDGZ010000176.1 GCA_027452125.1 Acidobacteriaceae bacterium
CATCGGAGCCGTCCAGCCTCCTGTAAATTCCCTCAGGATTATAGCTGGCCTCCTCCCCTGCCCGTCATCTGCCCATGCGCCATGGGAGGTTTTCTGCACACCGGCAACTACGGCGCGACAAACGGCAGTGCCAGCAGCGTACGCAGTGCAGAGCGCGCGTTCTCCAGCGCGGCCCGCAGCCGGATCGCCTCCGCCTCTTTGGCCAGGTAGCCCGTCTCCGCCCCGGCATATGCGGCTGCGCCCAGATTGCCGCGCTGGTAGCTCTCCTCAGCCGCCTTCGCGGTCTGCTCCAGCTCCGGCAGTTGCGCCTCCAGCGTCCTCAGCTGCGCCGCAAGAATCTTCGTCGCCTGCCACACCTGGTCGGCCTCGCCCTGCGCCGCATCCAGCCGCGCCTGGTACGCCGCGCGCAACGCCTCGCGCGTGGCCCGCTGCATGGCGATCTGCCCGCGGTTGCGGTTGAAGAGCGGCAGGCTCAGCGCCACATGCGGTCCCGCGGCATTAACCCCCTCCACCGGATCGCGCTCCATGTCCACGCCGGCGCTCAACGCAGGAAACTGCCCCAGCACCGCGCGCCGCACATTCTCCTCCTGGCTCTGGTAGCCGGCTTGCAGCGCCAGCAGATCCGCCCGTTCCCGGGGTAGCGCCGCCACCGCCTGTGCGAACTCCTTCGGGGATGGCTGCGGCAAATCCACCGGCCCAATCAGATGCAGCTGCGCCTCCGGCTCCAGACCCAGCAGGGCGTTCAGCGCATGCCGGTTCGTGTTGCTCTCCGTCTCCAGTTGGCTCAGGCTGGTGTTGGCATCGGCCAGCGCGCTGCCATCCGCGGCAACCGTCGTCGCCGTCGCATCCCCGCGCTGCATGGCCGCATGGTCCTGCTGGTAGCGATGCGCCAGCAGCGTCTGCGTCTGCGCCAGCACCCCGCGCAGTTGCGTCTCCGCGCACATCTGCACAAACAGCTCCCGCGCCCGCTCCGCCACCTGCCACTCCTGCCACAGAATGTTCAGGTTTACCTGCCGCGCTGTTGCCTGGGCGCTGGCCTTCGCAGCCCCTCGCAACAGGAGTGCCCGGATATCCTGCGTCAGCCCCATCGCTCCGCCGTAGTCCAGCGCGGACTTGGCGAAGTTCGCATCCAGTTCCGGGTCGGGTAGCAGTCCTGCCTCCAACAGTTGGGCGCTGGCCACTCCCGCCTCCAGGCGCGCCGCCTTCAGGTCAGGATTGTTGAAAACCGCCAGCGTCTCCACCGTCGTCACGTCCAGCCCCTCCACGGGAATCGCATGCGGCCGCAGCCCCAGAAGCCAGTACTTCTCCGCCGGCACCGTGAGTTGCGGCGTCTGCGCCAGGTCCGGCGCAGTGGGCAAGGGCTGTGGCCGGTACTTTGTGCAACCGCACAGCACCATGCCCAGCACTCCGGCGGCATACCCGCACCCATCAACTCTCCAGCGTCGTCTCATGCCCGGCTCTCCTTTAACCTCTGTTTGCGCCGCAGGTGCAGATACAACGCCGGCAGCAGGTTGGTGCTCAACATGGCGCTCCACAGAATCCCGCCCAGCACCACCGCCGCCAGTCCCTGCTCCGGCGCCGCGCCCTCGCCCCAGCCCAGCGCCGTGGGCAGCATGCCCAGAATGGCTGTCAGCGTCGTCAGGGCAATCGGACGGAAGCGCACATGCACCGCCTCTTCCACCGCCGCCTCCGGCGTCATGCCCTCCGCCTCATTGCGGCGCGTGCGATAGAGCAGCACAATGCCGTGGTTCAACCCAATGCCCACCAGCGTCAGGAACGCCACCAGCCCTGTCGCATTCAGCCCCACGCCGCTCACCACCAGTGCCGCCGCGCCGCCGGTAAAGGCCAGCGGAATCTGCAACAGCAGCAGCCCCGGCACCAACAGCCCGTCAAATTGCAGGATCATGATGGCCACCATCAGCAGAAATGCCGCCACTGCCGCCGCTCCCAATCCCAGCGCTGCATCCTCCAGTTGCGGATACAGCCCGCCAAAAGCAATGCGATATCCCGGCGGCATAGCCACCCCGGCCAGCGCCTTGCGCGCCGCGGCAATCGTGCTCCCCAGCGGCCCGGTCGGCGTCGCCAGAATCTCCAGCGCCCGGGCGCCGTTGATGTGCCGCAGTTGGTTCGGTGTCGCCGCCATCTCCACGTCCGCAAGCTGCCCCAGCGGCGTCCAGCCATTCGTGCGGATCGGCAGTTGCCGCAGCTCGTCGATCGACTGCCCCGGAGCATCCGCCAGCCGCACATACAGCGCCAGCGGTACGTTCCCCTCCGGCACCTCTGCCACAATCTCCCCGTTCGTCAGCGGCGCTATCTGCGCATACAGCTGCGCCGGGGTCATCTGCTGTGCCGCCAGTGCATCCATGCGCGGCACAATCCGCAGCTCTGTCGTCAGATAGCCATCGTTGTTGAAGATGCCCGTCAGCGCCGGAATCCTGCGCAGCTTCTGCACCATCTCCTCTGACACTCCGCGCAGCCGCGTTGCATCGCTCCCGAACACGTCAATCACAAAAGGCTGCGGCAACCCGGAGAGGCTCTCCCCCACCCGCTCAATCGTCGGCGTATCGATCGACAATTGCACCCCCGGCGTCTTGCTGGCGGCCAACAGCCGATTGCTGATCGCATCCAGGCTGTCCACCTTCACACCCGGCCGCAGCGTGATCTGAATCTCGCCGGCAAATGCCGGTTCGGTGTAGATGCCTTCTGTCGAGGAACCGATGCGCGCGAACACATGCTCCACCGCCGGATCTTTCGCCATGCGCCGCGCCATGCCCATCGCCGCGCCCTCCGCATCGAGCATCGAACTGCCCGGCGGCAGGGTGAAGCTCTCCAGCAGAACGCCCTCATTGGGCAGCGGCAGAAAGTCCACATCCACAAACGCAAGTCCCCCCAGGCTCGCCAGTAGCAGCACCACGCATACGGCAAGACTCCACCGAGGATGCCGAACCACCAGCCGAAACAACCGCTGATTGTGCTTGCGCAGAAAATCCAGCGCCTTCGCCGCCGACGTCGGTTCCCTCCGCGCGCTGGCCTTCAAAAATCCCAGGCTCAGCGGAATCAGGCTCACGGAGATCAGCAGCGAGGCCAGCAGCGAAATCGCCATGGCCAGCGCAAAGGGAATGAAGAACAGTCCCGCCAGTCCGCCCACAAACAACAGCGGTGCAAAGGCCGACACCGTCGTCAGCGTCCCCGTCACATCCGGGCCTACAATATCCCTGAGCCCGCGCGTGATCCCCTGCCAGCGCTCGTCCCCCATCTCCCAGCGGTGATAGATGCTCTCCAGCACGATGATGCCGTCATCGCACAGCAGTCCCACGGCCACCGTCAGCGCGCCCAGCGTCATCATGTTCAGGCTTTGCCCAGTGGCATATAGCCCGGCAATGCCCAGCAGCAGCGAAAGCGGAATGCTCAGCGCCAGAATCCAGATGCCGCGCCCCGCGCCCAGCACCCACAGCAGCACGCCAATCGCCAGCACGCCGCCAATCAGCAGGTTCCGCCCCAGGTCCGCGCCCACGCTGTGCACCAGGTGTCCCTGGTCGTAGATGCTCACCCACTGCACGCCCTGCGGCAGCTCCTTCTGGGTGGAGGCCAGTGTCCGCGCCACGCTCCGCACCACCGGCACCGTCGAGGCGCCCGGCTGCTTGAACACCACCATCGCCACGCTCGGCCGCCGGTCCAGCAGCGCCGCATTCAGCGCTGGAACCGGCGCGCGCACAATCCGCGCCAGGTTGCCCAGCGGAATGCTGCCCGTCGCCGTGCTCACCGGAATCTGCTGCAGATCCGCGATATGGCCCGGCAGGCTGCGCACCTCGATAAAGACATCCTGGTGTCCCATCGTCAGGTAGCCCCCCGGACTCATCAGCACCTGCTGCCGCAGCGCCTCCGTCAGCGCCGTCACTGGTACGCCATAGTGCACCAGAGCCGCCAGATCCGGCTGCACCCACAGCGACTCCTCGCCGCCGCCGTACACCTCCACGCGATACACCCCGGGCAGTGCGCGCAGCGCCGGAACTACGTTGGCCCGCACCGCCCGCTCCACCTCCGCCGGTGACACCTCCGCCGGAATCTGCAGGCTGTAGTCCGCCACCTCGTTGATGGCCTGCCCCATGATCTCCGCCATCGGATGCACCGTGGCCGGCATCTGTCCCCGCGCCCGGTCAATGGCCCCATTCACGGCCATCAGGTCCTGCTGCGCATCCGTCCCCTCGCGAAAGCGAATATCGGTTTCCACCGCGCCATTGCCCATGCTGGAGCGCACATCCACCAGGTTGGGCAGCGCCTGCACCTCGCCCTCCAGCGGCCACGCAATCTGCGTCTCTATCTCTGCCGCCGTGGCCCCCGCGTCGTGCGTAATGATGCTGATCTCCGGAAAATTGAAACGCGGCAGCACCTCCACCGGAATCTTCCAGTACGCATACACTCCATAGGCGATCAGCGCGCCATAAATCAGCCCCCAGAACAGCGGCTGCATCAGCAAACGTCGAAATGTAGTGTTTTCGCTCATCGGCATCAGTCCGGTATCTTGAACTGCTCGGCTGCACCTGCGTGGAAGAGAAGATAGGCGTTGTTCACAATCACCTTGGCGCCCGGCTCCAGGCCCCTCTCAAGCAACGTGTCCCAGCCCTGCACCGGTCCCGGCTCCACCTGCTGTGCGCGGTTGCCCTTCGGCGTCTGCATCATCACCCACCACTTGCCCTGGTTCAGCACCAGCGCCCGCGTCGGCACTGCCACCAGCGTGCGTGCCGGCAGATCCAGCGTCACCGTGCCCGCCTCGCCGCTCAGCCATCCCGCGCCGCCCCGCGCCGGAAGCAGCGCCACCCCCGCGCCGCCGCCCGGCGTCAAAGCGCCCGGAATCGTGCTCACCCGCACGGCCATCGCCGGGCTGCCGTCCGCCGGCGCAAACCGCCCCATCATGCCTGCATGAATCGCTCTCAGATCCGCCCCGTAGTAGTTCGCCACCAGCCACAGCGCGTTCTCCGGCTGCACCGTCGCCACCGCTTGCCCGGCGCTCACCAGTTGTCCATTGGCGGCATGCAGGGTCAACACCACGCCGCTCACCGGCGCCGTCAGCGCCATCGTCTGGCGCACCACGCTCAGATGCGTCTGTGCATTCTCCAGCGCTGTCTGCGCCTGCGCCTGCGCGGCCTCCGCCTGGTGCACGGCCTGCCGCGTCGTC
>DAIDGZ010000177.1 GCA_027452125.1 Acidobacteriaceae bacterium
TACTGCAACACCCTGATCCGCGAACTCAACCCGGCAACGAAGCGGTCGACGATCGTCGACCGCTTCGTTGAACAACAAAACATCTCAACTATGTAAAGGATGTCTGTAGACAAGCTGTAAACCATCTCCATGCACTTGACATGAACGGCGTTTGGGGGCCCGTGCGCACAAGAATGACAGTGGCTGGGGTGGGGGCTGTGCGCAGGCACCTGGGGCCACCGTCATTCTCTGGGGGCTATTTTGTGGCGGGGGCCAGGCCGCGGAACCTGAGCATGGGCTGGATGGTGGGTTCGCCGCCGAGCCAGGTGCGATACATGCGGGCGAGGTCTTCGGTGTTGCCGCGGGAGAGGACCATCTGGCGGAAGCGGTCGCCGTTGGCGCGGGTGAGGCCGCCGTGGTCGAGGAACCACTGGTAGGCGTTGTCATCGAGCATCTCAGTCCACAGGTAGGCGTAGTAGCCGGCGGCGTAGCCGTTGGACCAGATGTGGAGGAAGTAGCTGGAGCGGTAGCGCGGAGGGACGTAGCTGATCCAGAGGTCCTTCTTTTTGAGGGCCTCCACCTCGAAGGCGTCAGGGTTTTGCAGCGGCGCGGAGGCGGGGAGCAGGTGCCACTGGAGGTCGAGCTCGGCGGCGGCGAGGATTTCAGTGAGCGCGTAGCCCTGATTGAAGGTGGCGGCTTTGCGGATCTTTGCCGCCAGCTCGGCGGGCATGGGCGCGCCGGTTTTGTAGTTGCGGGCGTAATGGTCAAAGACGGCGGGGTAGCTGGCCCAGTGCTCGTTGAACTGCGAGGGGAACTCGACGAAGTCGCGGGGGGTCTGGGTGCCGGAGAGGGTGGGGTAGCGGGTGTCAGCAAACATGCCGTGGAGGGCGTGGCCGAACTCGTGGAACATGGTGGTGACGTCGTCAAAGCTGAGCAGGGCGGGCTGGCCGGGTGAGGGCTTTTGGAAGTTGGCCACGTTGTAGACGACGGGGAGGGCGCCGAGGAGTTTGGACTGGGTGACGAGGTTGTCCATCCAGGCGCCGCCGTTTTTGTTGTCGCGCTTGAAGTAGTCGCAGTAGAAGAGGGCGAGCGGTTTGCCGTTGGCGTCGAAGACCTCAAAGACGCGGACGTCGGGCTGGTAGACGGGGAGGTCTTTGCGCTCTTTGAAGGTGAGGCCGTAGAGCTGGTGGGCGGCGTAGAAGACGCCATTCTGGAGGACGTTGTTCAGCTCGAAGTAGGGCTTGATCTGGGCGTCGTCGAGGTCGAATCTGGCTTTGCGGACCTGCTCGGCGTAGAACTCCCAGTCCCAGGGCTGAAGCTGGAAGCCGCCGTGCTGCTGGTCAATGAGGGCCTGGATTGCGTGGGCCTCGGTGGCGGCTTTGGCGGTGGCGGCGGGGATGAGAGCGTCGACAAAGTGGAGGGCGGCGGCGGGTGTTTTGGCCATCTGGTCGGTGAGGGTCCAGGCGGCGAAGTTGGGATAGCCGAGGAGGACGGCTTTTTGGGCGCGGAGCTGGGCGATGCGGGCGATGAGAGTGCGGGTATCGTCAGCATTGCTCCGCTCGGCGCGGTTCCAGGAGTCCTCAAAGAGGGCCTTGCGGGTGGCGCGGTTGGTGAGGCTGGCGAGGTCGGGCTGCTGGGTGGTGTTCTGGAGCGGGAGCACCCAGCCGGGCTGCTTGCGGTCCTGGGCGGCGCGGGCGGCGTCGGCGAGCTGGGCGGGGCTGAGGCCGGCGAGCGCGGCGGCATCGGTGGTGGAGTAGGCGGCGTCTTTGGCGGCGGCGAGCAGGCGGGTGGTGAAGTCGTTTTCGAGGGTCGCGTCCTCTTGATTGAGCTTCTTCAGCCTGGTCTTGTCCGCGGGAGAGAGGTTGGCGCCGGCGCGGACGAACTCCTGGTACTGGTACTCGACGAGGCGCAGCGACTCGGGATCGAGGTGGAGGGAGGCGCGCTGGTCATAGACGGCCTTGATGCGGGCGAAGAGCTTGCTGTTGAGGGAGATGGCGTCCTGCGCGGCGGCGAGGCGGGGGGCCTCGTAGGCCTGCACCTTCTGCAGCGCGGGGTCGGTGTTGGCGCTGGTGACGCAGTTGAAGACGAGCATGACGCGGTTGAGGAGGCGGCCGGACTTTTCGAGGGCCACGAGGGTGTTCTGGAAGGTGGGCGGGGCGGGGTTGTTGGCGATGGCCTGGACCTCGGCGAGTTGCTGGCGGATGCCGGCATCGATGGCGGGCTGGTAGTCGCTGTCATGGATGCGGTTGAAGGGCGGGGCGTGAAAGGGGAGGGTGCTGGGCGCGTAGAAGGGGTTGCCGGGACCAAAGGCGGCGGCGGGCTTTTGCGCCTGGGCGGCGAGAGGGGCCAGGGCGGCAAGGACCAGGGCGGCGAGGGCCAGGGCGAGAAGCGCGCGCTGCGCACAGGGGGGATTCCAGTTGGACGTGCGGGTGAATGGATGCATCCCGGGAAGACTCCTTTAGGAAGAAAATCGATGGCTATTGTAAGGAAAAGCGTTCTGTATTGCAGTGATGGCGATCTGACGGGATGTGTTGCCTGCGGCGGGCGGCGGGGGACGGTGTGGCATGCTGGGAGCGAGGGGATTGCCCAGAGCCATGGAACCAGTGACCCACTTTCTGGCCGGCGCGTGCATGGGGCGCGCGGGGCTGAATCGCAAAACCGCGTATGCCACGCTGGCGGCGACGCTGGCGGCCGAGGCCGCGGACCTGGACGTGTTGTGGCGCGTGGGCGGGCCGGTGGATGAGCTGGAGCATCATCGCGGGTTGACGCATACGTTTCTGGGGGCTCCGGTGGTGGCGGCCGTGGTGGTGGGAGCAGTGGGTCTGCTGTATGTGTGGCAGAGGCGGCGACGCAGTGGGGATGCGCAGCCGGTGCGGTGGGGGTGGCTGTACCTGACGGCGCTGCTTGCCGCGTTGAGCCACATTTTGCTGGACTGGACGAACAACTACGGGGTGCGGCCGTTCTTTCCGTTCAACGACCGCTGGTATGCGGGTAGCCTGGTGTTTATTGTGGAGCCGCTGCTGTGGCTGCTGTTTGGGCTGGCGCTGGCGGTTCCGTGGCTGCTGGGTCTGGCGGACCGGGAGATTGGAGCGCGCAAGCAGGCGTTTCGCGGGCAGGGCTGGGCGATTTTTGCGCTGGCGGGCATGGTGGCACTGTGGGGCTGGCGGTGGACGGAGAAGCAGCAGGCGCTGGAGCTGTTGCAGCAGACGCAGGTGACGGGGGCGCCGGTGGAGCGCGTGGCTCTGGAGCCGTACCCGGTGAATCCGTACCGCTGGCACGCCATTCTGGAGACACGGAACTACTACCAGACGGCCGAGTTCGATACGCGGACGGGGATGGTGGACAGCGAGGCGGCGCGGGACCGGCTCTACAAGCCAGCGGATACGCCGGCGGTGGAGGCGGCGAAGCGGACGTTTCTGGGCCGGGTGTACCTGGACTGGGGCCGGTGGGCGGTGGTGCGCGACGTGGGGCAGGAGCCGGTGGCGGGCATGGCGCCTCCGCAACTGCCGCCGGGGCAGACGTGGACGACGGTGGAGTTCAGCGACCTGCGCTTTGCGTATTCCTTTCTGGCAACGCGGGGCACGGGGGGCGCACCGCCGCTGAGCGGCTGGGTGTATATCGTGAATGGCCGCGACGAGGCGGGGATGTGGATGGATGGGCGGGAGCAGAAGTGAGGCTGGCGGGGGGCTGCGAATAAATTTGTTGACCAGATGGAATCGCACTGGTTGACCGGGCCGCGCGTGGACCCCAGAATGGAAAGGTAACGTCAATTGCCGCGAGGCATTGCCACATTCCCGCAACGCCGTACCCATGAGGTTTTTATGTTTGCTTATGTGCTTCTGCTGGCCGCTGTGCTGACGCGCGTGCTGCCCCATGCCGGGTGGTTCAACTTTACCGCGGTGGGCGGCGCCCTGCTCTACTTTGGCGCGCGGCGCTCGTGGCGGGAGATGCTGGCTCCGCTGGCGGCGCTGATGGCCACCGACTACTACCTGACGGTGTATGCCTACCACTACGCCTTCCGCTGGGAGGGCTATGTGACGACCTGGGCGTGGTACGGGGCGGTGCTGGCGCTGGGCTACATTCTGCTGCATGCGCGGACCAACGCGACGCGGGTGACGGCAGGGGCGCTGCTGGGGCCGACGTCGTTCTTTGTGGTGTCGAACTATGCGGTGTGGGCGGGGAGCGGCATGTATCCGCACACGACGGGCGGGCTGCTGGCCTGCTACGCGGCGGCGATTCCGTTCTACCAGAACGATCTGCTTTCGACGGGGCTGGTGTGCGCCGTGGCCTTTGGCGCGCCGGTGCTGGTGCGGCGGATGCGCATGGACGGGGCAGTGGCCGTTCCTGCGGGGAAGTAAACGCTAGGATGCAGGGAAGAGAAAACCGCCCGCCGGGGATGCCCGGCGGGCGGTTTTGCGTTGGGGGTGTAGTTGTGACGCTGGGGTGGAGGATGAACGACAAACGCGGACCCTACGTCGCTGCGATCCTCAAGGAGGACAGGCTCTAGTCCTCCAGCAGCTTGCCGGTGCGTTTTTTGGTGAACCACCACCAGGCGAAGCCGGTGAGGGCGAGGACGCCGACCACGGCCATGACGGTGAGGCCATGATGCGCCACGATGCCGACCGCGCCGGGGCCGAGTTTGAGCACCAGCAGGGAGAGCACGAGCCAGCGCACCATGCGTCCGCAGAAGACGGCCAGCAGGAAGGGGACGACGCGCATCTCAAAGACGCCGGCGGCGAAGACGAAGGCCTTCCAGGGAGTGGGCGGGGGCAGCATGGAGGGGATGGTCATGGCCAGGAACTCCTGGCGCTCGAAGCGTTCGCGCATGCGCTCGAAGCGTTCGCGATTGACGCGCTTGAGCAGGAAGAGCTCGCCGCCGGCGCGGCCCAGGCCGTAGGGGAGCAGGCCGCCGATGGCCGAGCCCGCGGAGGCCAGCACGCAGTAGAGCCAGAACTGGCTCTTGTTGTTCCAGACGTAGAGGGCGAGGATGGCGTCCATGGGGACGGGGATGCTGGAGGAGTCGAGCAGGGCAACGGCTCCGATGCCCCAGATGCCCATTTTGGCCAGCGCGGGAAGCACGACGAGCTTCCACTTGACCATGATTTGCGCAAAAAATGACTTCAAACAGCGATCCCTTCCGGCCTGTCAAGCGTCCTAATAGACAGATATCATTGTACCGGCAGGGGCATTGCGCAGGCGTACCGGGGGAATGAGACAATAAACTGGAAGGAATTGGCAGGGAGCCCTGCGCCGCCGTGCGCAGTGAATGCGGCTCCGCGCAGACAATGCCCACAAGCGAAGCGGAAAGCAATGTGACTGAGCCTCGGGAGCCCGTAGAAGCGGGCCAGGAGGAGGTTGTCTCTGCCGAGGACAACCAGCCGCGCGTGCGGGGTTCGCGCTGGGTGGACTACGACACCCACGAACTGCTGGAGATGATCAGCGAGCTGGAGGACGAGCGGCGCTGGTCACGGTTGCGCGAGGGGATCTGGATCGCGCTGCTGGTGCACTTTCTGCTGCTGTCGGCGCTGACGTGGATTCCCAAGTACATTTTGAAAGAGCCTCAGGTCATCGATCCGTTTGATGCGATCAAGCAGCGCAAGGATTTGACCTATCTGGATCTGCCGCCGGATGCGCTGCGCCAGATCCAGCCGAAGGTGAAGGTGCAACCGAAGCCGGAGAAGCTGCCGCCGATCGACAAGAAGACGCTGGAGGAGATGAGCAAGCCGACTCCGCCGGCTCCCGAACAGGCGCCTCCGCCGCCGGAGCAGACGCCGGCCAAGCCGCAGCCGACGCAGCCGCTGCCCACGGTGAAGCAGTCGCCGGTGCAGGCGCCGAGCCCGGCCGCGGTGCCGGCGCGGCCCAACTTTGCCATGCTGGAGCACAACAACCCGGCAGACCAGATGCGCGATGCGATGCGCGCCGCCTCTCGCAATCCGGGGGCGGGAAATTATGGCCAGGGTTCGGATGCGGGCCTGCGGATGCACCCGGGCGCGGGGACGGGCGGGGTGCAGGTGCTCTCAGACACGCAGGGCGTGGACTTCAACAGCTGGCTGCAGCGCTGGCACTGGGAGACGGAGCGCACCTGGGACCCGTTGATTCCCGATGAGGTGAATCCGCCGATCTCCAAGTCAGGGATGGTGGCGATCCGGTTCAAGGTGCTGCCCAACGGCCGGGTGATGGACGGCAGCATGGTGCTGGAAGGCCGCTCGGGCGATGTGGCGCTCGACCGTGCGGCGTGGGGCGCGATTATCGGCTCCAATTATCCACCGCTGCCGCGGGCGTTCCACGGGCCGTATCTGGAGCTGCGGGCCTATTTCCTCTACAACATGCAGCCGCCGCAGTAGGCTGGCGCGTGCTGTGGCGCCGGGGTGCAATGCCCCCGGCGCCGCGCCCGCCGGGCGTGCAGGCACGATATGATTTTGAGAGAACGTCTTATTATTTTTAGTCTTTTTGGGAGTTGAGGAATGTTTAGAGGGCCTAAGTGGCTCGATGTGTCTCAGTACGTCTCGCGCGAGCCTGTGATTCTGGCCTTGCTGACCGGACTGGCTTTTATCTCTGTGCTGGCGGTGGCCGGGTTGGCCAAGATCTACAACGCACAGCAGGATGCACTGGCAGACCGGTGGGCGGGGCGCGGGGTTGCGGACCTGGCGGCGAAGAGCTATCCCGCAGCGGTGACGGACTTTCGCACGGCGCTGCTGTATTCCCGAGACAACCCTGGGTATGAGCTGAACCTGGCGGAGGCGTTGCTGGGGGAAAACCGGACGGACGAAGCGTCAGCCTACCTGGTGAACCTGTGGGATCGGGAGCCGGAGAACGCGCGGGTGAACCTGGAACTGGCGCGGATTGCGGCCAGCAAGCGCCAGATCGAGAAGGCGCTGCGCTACTACCACAACGCCATCTATTCGGTGTGGCCGGCGGGGCAGGAGATTGAGCGCCAGAACACGCGCATTGAGCTGATTGACCTGCTATTGCGGATCAACTACAAGGCGCAGGCACAGTCGGAGCTGATTGCGCTGGCGGCGAATCTGGAGCCGGATTCCGATCAGCACACGCACGTGGGGACGCTGTTTGTGCAGGCGCAGGCGTATGAGCCGGCGCTGGAGCAGTTCCGCATGAGCCTGCGCAGGGATCGCCGCGACCAGGCGGCGCTGGCCGGCGCGGGGCTGGCCGCCTTTGAGTTGCAGCGTTATCCGCTGGCCGAGCGCTACCTGACGGAGGCGGTTGCGGTGAATCCGAACGACGCGGCGAGCGTGGCGCGGCTGAAGACGGCGCAACTGGTGCTGCGGATCGATCCGTTCCGGCAGGGCATCTCCATGGCGCAACGGAACCGGGACGTGGTGGATGCATTTTCCGCGGCGGGCCAGCGGCTGACGAACTGCGGCGTGTTGAGCATGGGAAGCACGGCCCAGAACGCCGCGCAGAAGCCGGCTGCCGTGGGGCCGCTGCAGGACCTGGCGCAGCAGTGGACGAAGCTGAAGCCGCAGATCTCCGAGAGCGGATTGCGCCGCAACCCGGACCTGATGAATGCCGCCATGAACCTGGTGTTCAGCGTGGAGCACGAGACCACGGATACCTGCGGCCTGCCCGACGATACGAACATGGCGCTGGCGCTGATTGCGAAACTACATGAAGGGAATTGACGTGGAACCGCAAACGAGCCCACGGGCAGAAGGCCTGAATCAGGAAGAGCAGCAGACCTCCACGCATGGATTGGGGCACGGACTGGGGCACGGCGCGGGAGTGCTGCTGGGATCGATGTTCCGCGAAGATCGCTTCTTTCTGATCCTGTCTGTGTTTATCGGGATTTTCTCCGGGCTGGCTGTGGTGTGCTTCCGCTACACGATCGACTGGTGCCGGATCTACCTGCTGGGGTCGGGTGCGCATCTTTCCACCACACGCCTGCTGCTGGCGCCGACGATTGCGGGCCTGGTAATTGCCGTGGTGGTGATTCACGTGTTTCCGCTGGCGCGAGGCAGCGGCGTGAACCAGACCAAGGCAGCGCTGTTTATCTACAACGGGTATATTCCGCTGCGCACGGCGGTGGGCAAGTTCATCACCTCGGCGCTGGCGATTGGCTCGGGCTTCTCGCTGGGGCCGGAAGACCCCTCGCTGCAGATTGGCGCCAGCCTGGCCTCGGCGCTGGGCCGCAAGATTGGCCTTTCGCGGGAGCGGATGCGGCTGATTGCGCCGGTAGGCGCCGCGGCAGGACTGGCAGCGGCGTTCAATGCGCCGATCTCGGCGGTCCTGTTCGTGATTGAAGAGGTGATCGGGCGCTGGACGGCAGGCATTCTGGGCTCGGTGGTGCTTTCGGCGGTCTCGAGCGTGGTGGTGATGCGGCTGTTCCTGGGCTCGGAGTCGCTGTTCCGCATCCCGGTGGTGGAGATGCGGCGGCCCTCGGAGCTGATTGCATACGCCATTCTGGGCATTGTGGGCGGACTGGCTTCGGTGGTGCTGTCGAGCGGCATAGGCCTGCTGCGGCCGTGGTGCAAGAAGCTGCGTCCGGAGACGCAGTACATCCAGCCGGCGATTGCCGGACTGCTGATAGGCGTGATTGCCGCGCTGGGCGCGCCGCAGGTGATGGGCGCCGGCTATGTGTACATTGACGAGGCGATGCACGGGCAGTTTACGTGGCAGTTTCTGGGCATTCTGGCGGGGCTGAAGATTCTGGCCACCCTGATCTCGTTTGTGAGCGGGACGCCGGGCGGGATGTTTGCGCCGACGATGTTTGTGGGGGCGATGCTGGGCGCGGCGGTAGGCGGGGCGCAGCATGCACTGCTGCCGCACATCGCGTGGTCGCCGGGGACGTATGCGCTGGTGGGCATCGGGGTGCTGTTTGCCGGATTCCTGCGGGTGCCGATGACCTCAGTCTTCATGGTGCTGGAGGTGAGCGGCAACTACTCGATCATTCTGCCGGTGATCGTGGCCAACACCTTTGCGTATGTGATTTCGCGGGCGCTGCAGCCGACGCCGATCTTCGATGTGCTGACGCGGCAGGATGGGCTGGATCTGCCGTCGATGGAGGAGATCCGGGAGGAGAATATCCTGCGCGTGGAAGACGCCATGCGCAAGCCGCGGTATCCGGTGCTGGAGGCGGAGGATGTGCGCGAGAAGGCCGCCAAGGTGATGGAGAAGACGGGGCAGAAGGCGCTGCTGGTGCGGCTGCGGCCTTTGGGCTGGTGCAGCATTACGCAGGACGAACTGGCCGGGCTGCTGACGCAGTGCCAACAGGGCCAGGAGATGGGGGCACTGCTGGAAGCGCGGCAGGTGCCGTACCTGCATCCGGACCACCCGCTGGAGACGGCGCTGCGGTATGTGGATCGCTGGCCGGTGGTGCCGGTGGTGAGCCGCGCGGACTTCAGCAAGCTGGAGGGCGTGATCACGGAGCACGACGTGCTGGAGCGGTACCGGGACTTTGGCGGGGAGTAGCGTGGATCACAGACATCTTCAGACGAAGCCCTGTAATTTATAGGTTACTATCAGGGAAAGTGTGGAGCGGTCCGGTACGATGCAAGTTCGCCGCACTGAGGAGTTTGCCTGCTGGTTGGGTAGTCTGAGGGATCGTCAGGGACGCGCGAAGATTCTGGCGCGAATTGACCGTCTGGAGGAAGGGAATCCGGGCAAGACGCGAAGTGTGGGTGCGGGAGTGGTTGAAATGAAGATTGATTTCGGCCCGGGCTATCGCGTTTATTATGCGCAGCGTGGTGAGTTGCTCGTGCTGCTGCTGTGCGGCGGCGACAAGAGCACGCAGGAGCGCGACATTCAGCAAGCCAGGCTGCTGGCCGCACAGTGGAAGGACGAGAGGTGAGGAGATGGCACTGAAGACATCGGCGTACGATGCGGCCGACTTTCTTACCGATGATGAGACGATTGCCGCGTATTTGACGGAGGCGCTGGCAAGCGATGATCCGCGCATGATTGCCAAGGCATTAGGCGCCGTGGCGCGGGCGCGGGGCGGCATGAGCCAATTGGCCAGTGAGACGGGTATTGCCCGCGAGGCGCTCTACCGGGCACTGAGCGATGCCGGCAATCCTGAGCTGGGAACGGCGCTGAAGGTGATGCACGCGCTGGGGGTGCGGTTGACGGCTTCGATCCATCCCGGGGAAGCGGGGGAGCTGCCGAGAGTGGCACGCTAAAATTTAATCAGGAAGCCATGCAATCCTGCGTGACCAATCCGGCCTGTCCAATGCTCAAGCGCTTCCGTCGTGGCCGCCACGACCGTGGACGGGGCCTGAGCCGCTGAGTAATCTATTTCCGATGAGTTTTGTCTTTCCGCGCCTGCGGCCAGCATGACTGAGCCGTGGGCGGCAAGGCGCGCCGTGAGCGAGCGGCCCGCCTCAAGTTGTGTGCAATCTGAACTTCAGCGTCCATCCGCCTGTGCGCGGATAGAAAGGTTCTTCTCCGATGAACAGCTTTGCCAGCCGGTCCACGCTTCAGTCCGGCAATCGCTCGTACACCTACTTTCGCCTGCCGGCTCTGGGGGAGCGCGGCTTTAACCTGAGCCGTCTGCCCTTCAGCCTGAAGATTCTGCTGGAAAACCTGCTGCGCCGCGAGGACGGCGTGAACGTGACGGCCGGGGACATCGAGTTTCTGGCCAAGTGGGATGCCAAGGCCGAGCCGAGCCGCGAGATCGCCTACATGCCGGCGCGCGTGCTGATGCAGGACTTTACCGGGGTGCCGGCGGTGGTGGATCTGGGCGCGATGCGCGACGCTATCAAGACGCTGGGCGGCGACCCGGAGCGGGTGAATCCGCTGGTGCCGGCGGAGCTGGTGATCGACCACTCGGTGCAGGTGGATGAGTTTGGCACGCCGCTGGCTTATGAGGCCAACTCGCTGCTGGAGTTTCAGCGCAACCGCGAGCGCTACGCCTTTCTGAAGTGGGGGCAGACGGCCTTCCGCAACTTTTCGGCGGTGCCGCCGGGCATGGGCATCTGCCACCAGGTGAACCTGGAGTACCTGGCGCGGGTGGTGTTTACCGCGGAGGCCAACGGCGAGACGGTGGCGTATCCGGACACGCTGGTGGGCACGGACTCGCACACCACGATGATCAACGGCCTGGGCGTGCTGGGCTGGGGCGTGGGCGGCATTGAGGCCGAGGCGGCGATGCTGGGGCAGGCTGTTTCCATGCTGGTGCCGCAGGTGGTGGGCTTCAAGCTGACGGGCAAGCTGCGGGAGGGGGCCACGGCCACCGACCTGGTGCTGACCGTGACCCAGGCGCTGCGCAAGCTGGGCGTGGTGGGCAAGTTTGTGGAGTTCTACGGCCCGGGCGTTGCAGAACTGCCGCTGGCAGACCGCGCGACGATCAGCAACATGGCGCCTGAGTATGGCGCGACGTGCGGCATCTTCCCAGTGGACGCGGAGACGCTGCGCTACCTGAAGCTGACTGGCCGCAGCGATGAGCAGATTGCGCTGGTGGAGGCCTACTACAAGGCGCAGGGCCTGTTCCACACGGCCAGCTCGCCGGAGGCGGAGTACTCGCAGACGCTGGAGCTGGACCTGGCGACGGTGGAGCCGAGCGTGGCCGGACCGAAGCGTCCGCAGGACCGCGTGCTGCTGAAGAACGCCGCAACGAGCTTTGCCGAGCAACTGCCCGGCCTGCTGGCCCCCACGGCCAAGCCGCTCGGCTCGCGCACTGCCGCCGCATGGGAGCGCAAAGCCATCACGGATACCGCTGTTGCCGAGAAGGCTCCACTGCACCTGACCACCACGGTGAAGGAGCGCTTTGGCGTCGAACCCAACCAGTATCTGGATCACGGCTCGGTGGTGATTGCGGCGATCACCAGCTGTACCAACACCTCCAACCCGTCGGTGATGATGGCCGCGGGCCTGCTGGCGAAGAAGGCGGTGGAGAAGGGCCTGAGTGTGCCGCCGTGGGTGAAGACCTCGCTGGCGCCGGGCTCGCGCGTGGTGACGGACTACTACGAGAAGGCAGGGCTGCTGCCGTATCTGGAGAAACTGCGCTTCAACGTGGTGGGTTACGGCTGCACGACGTGCATCGGCAACTCCGGCGCGCTGCCCGAGGATGTGTCGTCGGCGATCAACGAGCATGGGCTGGTGGCGGTGAGCGTGCTGAGCGGCAACCGCAACTTTGAGGGCCGCGTGAACGTGGATGTGCGCGCCAACTATCTGATGAGCCCGCCGCTGGTGGTGGCCTATGCGCTGGCCGGCAAGATCGGGCACAACTTCGACGCCGATCCGCTGGGCACGGACCAGGCCGGCAATCCGGTGTACCTGAAGGACATCTGGCCGACGCAGGCTGAGGTGGCCGCGGCCATCGAGAAGGGCGTGAGCAGCGAGGGCTTCCGCAAGGAGTACGCCACGGTGAGCCTGGGCGACGCGAGCTGGCAGGGGCTGAGCTTCCCAACTGGCGACGTGTACCAGTGGGAGCAGGACTCGACCTACATCCGGCAGGCTCCGTACTTTGACGGCATGGGCAAGACGCCGGCCCCGGTGAGCGACATTACGGGCGCGCGGGTGCTGGCGGTGCTGGGCGACTCGGTGACGACGGATCACATTTCACCGGCAGGCAACATCAAGAAGGACGGCCCCGCGGGCAGGTACCTGGCGGAGCACGGCGTGAAGCCGGCGGACTTTAACAGCTACGGTTCGCGGCGCGGCAACCATGAGGTGATGGTGCGCGGCACGTTTGCCAATGTGCGGCTGCGGAACAAGCTGGCGCCGGGCACCGAAGGCGGCGTGACGCGGCTGCTGCCCGAGGGCGAGCAGATGTCTATCTTCGACGCCAGCGTGAAGTATGCCGAGCGCAACGTGCCGCTGGTGATCCTGGCGGGTAAGGAGTACGGCTCGGGTTCGTCGCGCGACTGGGCGGCCAAGGGGCCGAAGCTGCTGGGCGTGCGCGCGGTGATTGCGGAGAGCTTTGAGCGCATCCACCGCTCCAACCTGGTGGGCATGGGCATTCTGCCGCTGCAGTTTGAGGACGGGCAGAACGTCGAGTCGCTGGGCCTGACCGGCGAGGAGACCTATGACTTCCCAGGCCTGACGGCGCTGCTGAAGGAGAAGTTTGCCAACGGCAGAACGCTGGACGTGACGGCCACGGCGGCGGATGGCACGAAGAAGACCTTCAAGGCGCAGGTCCGCATCGACACGCCACAGGAGATCGAGTACTACGAGCACGGCGGCATTCTGCTCTACGTACTGCGGCAACTGGCGGCGAAGTAAGCACAAGTAATCCAGACCGCTGCGCTTCTGCGCCGGGTCCTTAGCAATGGAGGGGTAGGCTGCGGCCCATCCCTCCATCGTTTTTTGTATCTCTTACGAGCTGAATTGCCGGGGCAAGGCGCGTCTCTCACGCGTTATTTCCCAGGTTGTCCTGCGCAAGACGGAATGCCCTATCGACCGGCACGGTCAGCCCTTGGATCGTGCGTTCAGCGTTGTGACCTGGCCTTCAAACAAGAGGCATATTTTCAAGGATTGAAACGTCCGGCGGGAGCGTCTTGCCGTTGCAGGGGCGCGCGTGATTGACTGTTCGCGCAGATGAGGGAGATGGGATGAGCTACGTTCTGGCGCTGGATCAGGGAACGACGAGTTCGCGGGCGATCCTTTTTGACGAGGCGGGCGCGATTGCCGCGGGGTCGCAGCACGAGTTTCAGCAGCACTATCCGCAGGCAGGCTGGGTGGAGCACGACCCCATGGAGATCCTGACCAGCCAGATGAGCTGCGCGGTGGAGGCGCTGGGCAAGGTGGGCGCGCGGCCGCGGGATGTGGCGGCGATCGGAATTACCAACCAGCGCGAGACCACGATTGTGTGGGAGCGGGCGACGGGCAAGCCGATTCATCCGGCGATTGTGTGGCAGGACCGGCGCACTGCTGCGCAGTGCGAGGCTCTCGAAGCGCAGGGAGCGGGCGAGACGGTTTCAGCAAAGACCGGACTGGTGCTCGATCCGTATTTCTCCGCCACCAAGGTGGCCTGGATTCTGGACCATGTGCCCGGCGCGCGGGCGCAGGCGGAGCGCGGCGAGTTGGCCTTTGGCACGGTGGATAGCTGGCTGGTGTGGCACCTGACCAGCGGGCAGCGGCACGTGATGGACGTAACCAATGCCTCGCGCACGCTGCTCTTCAACATCGTGAAGGGCGCCTGGGATGCGGAGCTGCTGAAGCTGTTCGATGTGCCGCCGAGCCTGCTGCCGGAGGTGGTGTGGTCAAGCCAGCGGGTGGGCGAGGTGACCACGACGCTGGGCCTGGGCGGCATTCCGATTGCGGGCATTGCCGGAGACCAGCAGGCAGCGCTGTTTGGCCAGCTCTGCTGGGGCAAAGGCGAGGCCAAGAATACCTATGGGACCGGGTGCTTCCTGCTGCAGAATGTGGGCACGGAGTTTGTGCGCTCGCGGCACCGGCTGATTACCACGGTAGCGGCCAGCGCGGGACAGCGGCTGGAGTACGCGCTGGAAGGCAGCATTTTTATTGGCGGCGCGGTGGTGCAGTGGCTGCGCGACAATCTGCGCATCATCGGCGCCTCTGCAGAGGTGGAGGCGCTGGCGGCGGGGGTGCCAAATGCCGGCGGCGTGGTGTTTGTGCCGGCGTTTGTGGGGCTGGGCGCTCCGCACTGGGATGCGCACGCGGCGGGCATGCTGATTGGCCTGCGCCGCGATACGCAGCCGGGACACATTGCGCGGGCGGCGCTGGAGGCGATTGCCTACCAGGTGGCGGACGTGCTGGAAGCGGTGCACAGCGAGACCGGGACGCCGCTGGAGGCGCTGCGCGTGGACGGCGGCGCGGCGGTGAACGATCTGCTGATGCAGTTTCAGGCCGATGTGCTGGGGGTGCCGGTGGTGCGGCCGCGGGTGACGGAGACCACGGCGCTGGGCGCGGCCTATCTGGCAGGATTGGCGGTGGGGTTCTGGGCCGGTCCAGAAGATCTGCGCGCCAAGCGGCAGGGAGATGTGCGGTTTGAGCCGCGGATGAGCACGGAAGAGCGCAAGACGCGGCGAGCCGAGTGGCAGCGGGCGGTGGAACGGGCCAAGGGATGGACGGCGTAGAAGCAGCTTTCAGCCACTAGCTTCTAGCTACTAGCTTTTCGTGCTGGTATGGACGGCTGTGGTTTCCCCCCTTCACCGCAAAAGGCGCGGTTAGGATGGGAAACCCGCAGATTAGCAAGTCAGCAGGTTGGCGAACTGCAACAGGTACGTGTTTTGACGGGAGCGTGTGATGCAGCGAGATGCGATGGTGCGGCGGATTCGGGAGCGGCAAGCGGCGCAGATGCCCTGGGACATTGTGGTGGTGGGCGGCGGCGCGACAGGCATGGGCGTAGCGGTGGATGCGGCGGCGCGGGGGTTGAGCGTGGCGCTGGTGGAGGCGCACGACTTTGGCAAGGGCACCAGCAGCCGCTCCACGAAGCTGGTGCACGGCGGGGTGCGCTACCTGGAGCAGGGGAATATCTCGCTGGTGATGAGCGCGCTGAAGGAGCGCGGGCTGCTGCGGCAGAATGCGCCGCACCTGGTGCACGATCTGGCGTTTCTGGTGCCGAACTACTCGTGGTGGGAGGCGCCGTTTTATGGGATTGGGCTGAAGCTCTATGACCTGCTGGCGGGCAAATACGGCTTTGGGCCGTCGAATCTGCTGAGCAAGGACGATACGCTGGCGCGGCTGCCGGGTCTGGAGCCGGAGGGACTGCTGGGCGGAGTGGTCTACTACGACGGGCAGTTTGACGCTGCGCGGCTGCTGATCCACCTGGCCATGACGGCTGCGGATCATGGGGCGGCGCTGCTGAACTACTGCCCGGCGACGGGGTTGACCAAGGATGCCGATGGCTATGTGAACGGGGTGACTGCGCTGGACACGGAGACCGGCGAGGTGCTGACGCTGCCGGCGCGGATTGTGGTGAATGCGACGGGCGTGTTCACAGATCAGGTGCGGCGCATGGCCGATCCGCAGGCGGAGACGCTGGTGGTGACCAGCCAGGGAATTCACCTGGTGTTTGACCGCTCGTTTTTGAAGGGCGACACGGCGCTGATGGTACCGCGGACCAGCGATGGACGGGTGCTGTTCGTGATTCCGTGGCATGGGCATGCGGTGGCGGGAACGACGGACACGCCGGTGGATGCGCCGAGCCTGGAGCCGCGGCCGCTGGAGGAGGAGATCGAGTTCATCCTGGAGACTGCGGGGCACTACCTGACGCGGCCCCCCACCCGCAAGGATGTGCTGGCGGTGTACGTGGGTCTGCGGCCGCTGGTGAAGGGCGAGGGCAAGACATCCACGCTGTCGCGCGACCACGTGATCCACGTGGACAACTCGGGGCTGCTGACGATTACCGGCGGCAAGTGGACGACCTACCGGCATATGGCTGAGGACTGCGTGGATCACGCGATTACGCTGGGGCACCTGCAGGATCTGGACTGCGTGACCAAGAGTTTGCACATCCACGGCTATGCGCCGGCGCGGAGCGAGACGGAGGATACGCTGGCGGTGTATGGCGCGGACGCGGAGGCCATTCGCGCGCTGGCCACTGACCCGGTGCTGGCGGAGCCGCTGCATCCGGCGCTGCCCTACCTGGGCGCAGAGGTGGTATGGGCGGCGCGGGAAGAGATGGCGCGCACGGTGGAAGACGTGCTGGCGCGGCGCACACGGGCGCTGTTTTTGAATGCCGGGGCAGCGATGGAGATGGCCGAACCGGTGGCCAGCCTGCTGGCCGGAGAACTGGGACACGACGAGGAGTGGATTGCCGGGCAGGTGGCGGGGTTCAACGCACTGGCGGCGCAATACAAGGTATCGTGAAGAGACGGAGGCAGCGATGGCCAAGGCGCAATGCAGTCACGTAGCGGAGCACATGAAGCAGGTAAAGCCGCAGAGCAAGGGGTGCGAAGAGTGCCTGAAGACCGGCGACAAATGGGTGCATCTGCGCATGTGCCTGGAGTGCGGGCATGTGGGCTGCTGCGACTACTCACCGAACCGGCACGCGCGGGCGCACTTCCACGAGACGCAGCATCCTCTGATCCAAAGCGCGGAACGCGGCGAGGACTGGAAGTGGTGCTATGTGGATGAAGTGTATTTGTAGCGGCCTGATCCGCAGCCTGTTCATCATGATCCGGTTCGTCTGACGTGCCAGACGCCGGCATACTTTTCTTTTTGTATATTGGCGCTATAATCTGTTTTTTCTATCTTCCCTTCCCCAGCACGATCGGGCCAAGAACTGAGCATGCGTACAAATTATCCCTGGGCTCCGTTGCACGCTCTTTTCCGCGCCATTTTCCCAGCGCGCCACGGGCAGGATACTGCCTCTGCGTCTGTGGACTACAGGCGCTTTTACGCGGCAGCCGAGTGCAGCCTTGATGATTTTTACATCTTCGACGGGGTTGCGGACGAGTCCGGCGCGATTGTCGACTTCCGCTTCAGCTACATCAATCCCAATGCGGAGCGCAGGCTGGGCGTGCCGCGCGAATCCCTCTATGGCAGGATTCTCACGGAGGTGCGCCCATTCATGGTGCGCTCCGGGCTGATTCACAAATACTGCGAGGTGGTGCGCACCGGAACGCCCTATACCTGCGAGGTGTTCATCGACGACGAGATGATCAAGGGGACGTGGCTGAACGTGCAGGTGGTGCGCCTGGGCGACGGCATTGCCATCACCAGCCGCGACGTGACCGAGCATCGCCGGCGCTCCGATCACGTCAACTACCTTGCCCATCACGATCATCTGACCGGGCTGGCCAATCGCACCCTGCTGTACGAGCGGCTAGGCCAGGCGATTGCTCATGCGCAAGAGCATGGGAGCATGGTTGCGGTGCTGCTGCTGGACATTGACAACTTCAAGCAGATCAATGACACGCTGGGCCATGACCATGGCGACGTATTGCTGGCTACGGTGGGGCAGCGGCTGTTTTCAACCGTGCGCGAGTCCGACACGGTGGCGCGCATGGGCGGCGATGAGTTTGTGATCGTGATGCCGCAATTCCACAATCTGCATGATGTGGAGCGGTGCGGCCGGCAGATCATGCGCAGCGCGTCGCAGCCGATTCCGGTGGAGGGCCGGCAGATCAGCCTGACCCTCAGCGTGGGCATTGCTCTTTATCCTGAAGGTGGTGAGACGGCACAGGAGCTGCTGCGCAACGCGGACGCCGCCATGTACGCGGTGAAGGACAACGGGCGCAACAGCCTGCGCATTTACCACGACAGCATGGCGAAGTCGCGCCGTGTGACCGCTGCCTCGGCGCCTTAGTAGCGGTTCCGGTCGCGGATAAAGCTCTCCGGCGTTCCGTCTTCGGGATTGACGAAGATGATGTCACGAGGATCGCGGCGGGGTGCGTCGATGGCGAGGAAGACGACTGGCTGCTCGAGGATGGCGGGCATGGCGTGCACGGTGCCGCGCTTGAAGCAGAGGAAGTCGCCCGGGGCAAACTCGCTGCTGTTGTCCTCGCTGCCCATCCAGAAGACGCCACGGCCGGCGAGGACATACAGGTGCTCATCGCTGTTGGCGTGGTAGTGCGGCGGCGTTTCGCGATAGACGCGAAAGACGCGGCTGCTCGCCGAGGGCTCGTCGGTGAGGTAGGTGTCCAGCAGCAGGGTCTCCGCAGTCTCCGGAAACTGTGCCGCCACGTCATGCAGGTGAAATCGCCCTCCGGCTTTTGTGTTGCTCATGGTGTCCTCTCCTGTGCCGGGCCGGGCGATTGATTTTGGCGTGCTCAGTTGACCGGCGGCGGCAGCAGATTTTTCCTGGTGCTGAGCTCCTCGCGCACCAGCGTCAGTCCCAGCAGGCAGCGCTCAAAGCCATCGGAGAGCCGGGCAAAGAGCGGCGCCTCCTGTTCATATTCAAACAGGTTGAACTGGCTGACGATGTAGTAGCTCTCCTTGCCGGCCAGAATGAGTTCCTGCAGGCTGTGCCGGCGGCGGCGTTTGCGGGGGCTGGCGCTGGCCTCGGGATACATGCCGCCGACAAACAGGGCGTAGTCGCCGATGTGCTTGCGCAGCGCCCGCTCGGCGTCAAAGGAGGGCGCGGTGCCGTGCACCGGATCGGCGGCGCGCACCAGGTCGCTCAGCTCCTCGATGGGATGCCCGGACTCGTCGCGCACTTTGTAGAGATTTTCCGCGTCGCTGAACTCGCAGAGCAGGCGCGCGATGTAGCCGGTGACCGCGGGGTCGTGCAGGCCGAGCTTGCCCTCGTAGCTGTTGCGGACGACCTGCTGAAAGAAGGGTGCGAGTGGATGAGACGAAGACTGCGGCTGCATGACCAACCTCCCTTTGGCCACGCGCGCGCGGCCACCGTGCGGATCAGGCAGGGACTGCCACAGCAAGCGCACCGGGGAAGCCAGCCGCTGCCTGTTTACGGTTTTGTAACACCGAGAGTAGCGGAGAAGTGGTGTGGCGGGGGAGAGGGAGGCGTGAATTTGTTGGCGCTCATAACTGCCGAGTGCTACGAGACATCAATCGGTACTGGATCTCAGCTATGTAGAAAGATCAAGAGAAATCTGCCAATTTTTCCCGAAGATGAACCTCGCCCGTCCTGGTGATTGCGGCGAAAAAGGGTGGAGGCTGTTTCGAGCAGAGCTTCTGGATATCCGGTAGTGCTTTCTGCAGGGCATCCCCCATTTGCCGCCCGCTCATATTGTTTTTTGAAAAATAGAACATGCGAATGTTGTGTTGAATAACGGCATGCCGTTCAGCGGAGCGGTAGCGAATTCTCACATCAGTTGTAAGCAGCACCCATGCCTCCATTCCGACCTTGGGAAGCCATTCTTCATCGGGGGTGCCGCGCGCAAAGTAATCTAAGTGCCGCTTCACCTGAATTCCGGCTTGATTCAAGACAGAGAGAATGCATTTGTTATTGCAGTGGTTCTCGTCGAGATAGATAACCAGATCTTCAGGCTGCATTCAGGTAGGGTAGTTCCCAACGCACCGCGTCTTCGATCATAGAAACAGGCACACCATACTCATCAGCCAAATCAGTAATCGAGTCACGCGCGCGAAATCTGCCAGCAATCACCTCTGTCGCGATACCCGTCTGGGCCAGCACAGGACGGCCAAAGGCAATATCTGGCGAAATTTGGATTGTCCTCGGCTCATGTGCATCTTCACGGACGATAAAGGGATAGAAACGAAACACCCCATTTTCCAGCCGGTCAATTCTTCGCAGATATGTGGAGAGAATTTCCGGAATTCCCATCTGCTTCGGTCGATTTAAGTTGAGATATTCATCTCCATCATGGAGAAAAAGATGAATCCCATCGGTCTCGAGGCGTGGATCGAGAAGCGGATGTGTCATCTTCTCCGTCTCCTGGTACTCGTCAATTGCCTGCCGGATCCTCTGCAACGGCAGGCCAACTTCCTTTCGCAGGCCCTTCAAAATATGCAGCTCAAGGAGGTTGAGATAGGAGATCCCCGCCTGCGGAGATCGAATAACACCTTCGCTGATCCAGTTCCTGACGTCATGTAGCTTAAGACGCAGGTAAAGCGCAGCTTCAACGGGGCTGTAATTGGGGATCTCATTCAATTTGGAATAAGCTTGCATGTCCGTCGCCCCCTTTCACCCTCGCTTGATGCAACGATAGATTGCATCAGCATTGTACTCCGATCGTGATAAGGGAAGCCCCGGAAGGCTGCCCTTACGTAACGGAATAAACAACAAGTATTTACACCGCGGCCGGCGTGCGCGACTCCAGCTCGGCGAGGCGATGGGCCAGCAGGGTCTCCAACTTGACGAGCGCGGCGGAGAAGCCTTCGATGCCTTCCTTGAGCTTGTCGGTCGCCATGCGGTCGGCGGCGTGCATGGCGTCGAAGACGTCCTTGTCCATGGGGATGCGCTCGATTTTCATCTCGCTGGCCTTTTCGGGGTCGAGCTTGCGCGGCAGATCGCGCTGGGTGGACTCCAACTCGGCGAGCAACTGCGGAGAGATGGTGAGCAGGTCACTGCCGGCCAGCTCGCAGATCTCGCCGATGTTGCGGAAGCTCGCGCCCATGACCTGGGTCTTGTAGCCGAAGTGCTTGTAGTAGTTGTAGACGCGCGTCACGGAGACAACGCCGGGGTCGTCCGCGCCCTGGTAGTCCTTGCCGGTGTCCTTCTTGTACCAGTCCAGGATGCGCCCGACGAAGGGGGAGATGAGGGTGACGCCGGCCTCGGCGCAGGCCACGGCCTGGTGCAGGCCGAAGAGCAGGGTCAGGTTGCAGTGGATGCCTTCCTTTTCCAGCACCTCGGCGGCGCGGATGCCCTCCCAGGTGGAGGCGATCTTGATGAGGATGCGCTCGCGGCCGATGCCGGCGGCGTCATACTGCGCGATGATTGCGCGGGCCTGGTGGATGGTGGCGTCGGTGTCGAAGGAGAGGCGGGCGTCCACCTCGGTGCTGACGCGGCCGGGCACGATCTGCAGGATCTTTTTGCCAAAGGCCACGGCCAGGCGCTGGAAGGCCAGGTTGGCCACCGCCTGGTCGGTTGAGTTCTCGCCCAGTTCGTTGCGCGCGTCTTTCAGCACGCCATCCACAATGGGTTGATATTGCGGCATCTGCGCCGCGGCGGTGATCAGCGACGGGTTGGTTGTCGCATCCGTGGGGCGAAACTTTTCCATCGCCTCAATGTCGCCGGTATCGGCCACTACCACCGTATAGCCGCGCAACTGTTCCAGCAGATTCTTCGGCATTGTCCCTCCAGGGAAGAAAGTCTCTCGGGCACTTCCGTACTCTTTCAGTCTACCGCCGTTGGCGGTGGAGGAGGCGGGCCGGGGCGCCGGGATCACCGGAAGGGCCTAAATGGGGTATTCTTATAGAGCGCGCCCGTAGCTCAGCTGGATAGAGCGAATGCCTCCGGAGCATTAGGTCGGGAGTTCGAATCTCTCCGGGCGCACCATACCTTTCTTAACTTCCTGCTCTAACTCAATGTTTCCAATGGATTGTAGGGGCGTCGTGCAGGTCTGCGCGAGGTAGTCCGCAGCCCTGCTCCCTTCGTGGGGGCTGCTCATTCCCTGTGTTTCCGCTCTCTGCCCCGATGGTTATGGCTGGTGATCGCTGAAGACGACGGCGGTGAATTTGAAGATGTCGGTGTTTTCGTCTTTCCAGCAGTCGTGCGCGAGTCCGGCCTTGACGCAGGTTTCCTCAAGAAACTTCGTCCGGTCCCAGTGCTGTTCCACGGGGACCTGGGGCAGGAGCAGGCCTTCGTTGTGGCCGTTCTTCATCAGCAAACCGTCGCGGCCCACCTCGACCTGGTGCACGTCCATCACATGCCGTAGCGGAGAGAGCACGGAGATCTCATAGTTCAGGCCGGGCAGCTCTTCGATGCCGACCGGGTGGAAGCGGGGATCGCGCAGGGCGGCGAGGATGGCGGTGTCGCGGATGGTCATGTAAAGCGGCTTTACGGCGGAGGTGTAGCCGATGCATCCGCGCAAGCCGCCATGGGCGGTGAGGGTGACGAAGGCGCCGTATTCCTGGTTGAGGGTTTCATCGCCGGGCTGCGCGGGGGTGTAGGACTCATGCTGGCGCACGGCGGACTCGACCGAGCGGCGGGCGATGGCGAGGAGCTGCTGCTTCTCCTCTGCGGTGAGGGAGAAGGGTCTGTCTGCCGCGGCGGCGTGGGCGGATTTGACGAAGAGGTCGGCGCTGTAGCCCACCACGCGGGAGCGGTCGCCGGAGGTGTCGCCGGAGTTGGCGTATTTGAGAGTGATGGCCTGGTTGGCGCCCATGTGCTCGGCAGCGATCATGGCGGCGACGATGGGGGCTCCGCCGCAGGCCTCCCAGACGCGGGACTGGAAGTTGCGCGCCATGCTGAAGTAGTCCCATGCGGCCAGGGCGTGCAGGGTTTTGTGGTCAATGGACTCTGCCTCAGCGTAGGTGTGGTAGTGGGAGAGGTCGGAGCTGGCCAGGATGAGGGTAGCGGGGTCGTTGTGGATGAGGCGGGCGAGGGCGACGCCGAGGGCGCGGCTGGCCTGGTAGCTCTGGTCGCCCATGATGATGGGCACCAGCTCGAAGTTGCCGAGGACGCGCTGCAGCCAGGGGAGCTGCACCTCGATGGCGTGCTCGGGGCCGGCGGAGGTTGGGGTGTGTCCCTTGTCGGAGAGATGGACGCCGTGGCAGGTTTTGGCGAGTTGCCGGGCAAAGGCAGTGTCGACGGGGATCTCGCCGAGCGGGGTGGCGTAGGCATCGCCGTCGTAGACGGAGGCGAAGTCGAAAGAGACGAAGTGGGAGGGCGCGAGGATGATGACGCGGGAGTAGGTGCGGCCCTTGAGCGCGGCGTAGGTGTAGGCGGCCACCGGGCCGGAGTAGGGATAGCCGGCATGCGGCGCCACGGCGGCCAGGATGGGGCCATCGATGCGCGGCGGCGTGGCCTGGGCGAGCATCTCATCGATCATGGTTTGGAGCGCCTGGGGATCGGCGGGATAGAAGGCTCCGGCTACGGCGGCCTGACGGACCTTTTCCGCGCTGGCGGTGCGGGTGTGCAGCAAGGGAACGGTGAAGGCGAGTGTGGCGAGTTGTGCGGCGATCCAGGTCATGGTCAGGCTCCTTTTTCTGTGCATGTCGATGACCTCGCAAGCATTGTAGGCATGACGGATTGCGGGGGGAAAGGTCGCGCTGCGGAGGAGGGTGGAGCGGGGTCATGAGGGATGGCGCGGGAGAAGGGCGCAGTACCGGTGAAAGGCTGTTCAAGGAGATCCCGGCGGTACCTTGTGTGCATCCCAGTCATACAGATGCTCCGGAGACGGATATCCGAACTCCCCTGATTATGGGTAGCGCAGGGGCGGGAAGGGTGCAGTGACGCGGCGCACCGCAGACAGGCTCGATATTACGCCGGAACAATGTACGGGAGTAACTTCCATTGCCGGCAAGTAAAAGATGAACAAAGTTTCACGTGGAGTATTGAAGACAGCACTTTGCAATTGCAGAGTAAAGTGCGAGGATGAAGTTCGGAGATTTCAGGGGCCGCCAGCCGGGTAGCGCAATGAGGCGGCAACTGGAATGCAGAATCGACAGCGGCCCCGGCTTGTCGATCCAGGCTTCCCGGGCTGTGGCCGCTCAACACGCGTAGCGAAGCACCCAACTTCCCCTCTGGAATAGATCACGGAGCCGCACATGAGCCGCACAGCTGTTGAAGCCACCCATGCTGTATCCACCTTGATTCCATCGAAGATCTCGCGCCGGTTTGCGGCGCGCGCGCACCGCATGGCTGTGGTGATGGCTGTGCTCTTGCTGGCCGGGGCGGGACTGCGGGCGCAGTCGACATTTGCCCCGCTGGCAGTGGGCAGTACGTCGGCAGAGCAGAATGTGACGGTGCCGATCCAGGCGACGGGCGCGGTGGCGAAGATCGAAGTGCTGACGGCGGGCGCAAGCGGGCTGGATTTTGCCGCGGGTACGGGAACCTCGACGTGTGTGGGGGCGGCGGTGACCGCAGGCGGCAGTTGTACGGAGCCGGTGACGTTTACGCCGGCGGCGCCGGGGGTGCGTACGGGCGCGGTGGTGCTGCTGGATGGTACGGGCAATGTTCTGGGTGAGGCTCTGATTGCCGGTACGGGAAAGGGCGGTCTGGGCGTGCTGATCACAGGCAATGTTGAACTGATTGCCGGCCAGGATGGCTTGTACACTACGCTGAATGACGGCAAGCCGGCCACACAGGGCGAACTGGATCTTCCCGCAGACGAGATTTTGGACGGCGCTGGAAATCTATACATAGCGGACAGCCTGCACAACCGCATCCGCATGGTGTGCGGAGCCAGCGTAACCGCTACGATCCATGGGACCACCTGCACCCAGGCGGGCATCATCTCGACGATCGCGGGCAATGGCAATTCCACTCCACTGGGAGACGGCGGTCCGGCGGCGCAGGCGACTCTGAATCTGCCAGACGGACTGGCGCTGGATGGGGCTGGGAACCTGTACATTGCGGACACCAAAAATAACGCGATCCGCAAGATCACGGCGGCGACCGGCATCATTACGACTGTGGCGGGGGGAGGCACGGGCTGTGCCGGGCAGACGGACTCGGCAGGAGACGGCTGCCCGGCGACGGCGGCGATGCTGAATCAGCCCTGGGGCGTGACGGTGGATGCCAGTGGCAATCTGTATGTGGCCGATACCGCGAACCATCGCATTCGCCGGGTCGATGCGAAGACCGGGATCATCACGACGGTGGCTGGCAGTGGCTTCATGAATCCCGACGGAACCGGCGGCTACTCCGGGGACGGCGGCCCAGCAACAAGCGCTGAACTGAACCGTCCCTATGCAGTGGCCTTTGATAGTGCGGGGAACATGTATATCCCGGACACGGCGAACAATCGCATCCGCAAGGTGGACACCCTGGGCGTCATCACCACCTTTGCGGGAAATGGAACCGCGGGCTATGCGGGCGACGGGGGGCCAGCCAATCAGGCGGAACTGTGGGCGCCAGCCGGCGTTGCGGTGGATCCGGCTGGCAATGTCTACATCTCCGATACGCAGAATGCCGCGATTCGCAAGGTGAATGCGGTGAGCGGAGTCATTTCAACCCTGGCCCGCAACGGCACCGGGGAGTACTACTACCAGGGCAACTTCATCAAGCCATCCTTATACGGGCCGCTCGGCATCCACGTGGACCAGAAGGGCGACATCTATGTTGCCGACTACTATGACATGGTCATTCGCGAGATCCACAGCAACCTGGTGGTGCTGGATTACACAGCGACGCCGGTGCGCCAGGGCGACAAATCGGCGCCCCAGAGCCAGAAGGTCGAGAACGACGGCAATGACCTGCTGGACCTGACGGCAATTGCGCCGGACGCGAACGCGGCGGTTGACGGGGGCTCCACCACCTGCAATGCAGGCACGCCCTACATGGCAGTGGCCGCGGGCTGCACGATCGGTGCGGTGTTTGCGCCCAGCGTGTCCGGCAATCCATTGCTTGCCAACATCCTTGTCGGCAGCAAGGGAGACACGCCCAGCGCGCCGCTGGATATCGAGATGGTCGGTGATGCCACGGCAGTCAACTCGACCACCATTGCGGTGAGCTCTCAACCTGATCCATCGAACTATGGACAATCGGTGATCTTCACTGCCGTGGTGAGCACCGGGGCGAGCAGCGGAATACCGACGGGAACGGTGAATTTTTATGATGGCGTGACGCAGATTGCATCGGGCGTAGTGCTGGCGGGCGGATCGACGAGCGGCGCTACGGCCACGGCGACAGCCACCGCCTCGATCGCCACGCTGACTGTGGGAGTTCACCAGATCACGGCGACCTACAGCGGAGACAATACGCACTTCGGGAGCAACTCGACGGACCCGAATGGAACGACGCCGCCATATAAACAGACGGTGCAAGAACTGACGGCGACGAGTCTTACGTCGAGCGCGAACCCATCCGCACTGGGGCAGAGCGTGACCTTTACGGCGACGGTGACGGCACCCGCTGGCGGCGGCGTGGCGCCGGATGGGACGGTGACGTTTACCGATGGGGCAACGGTGCTCGGCACCATCGCACTCAATGCGTCCGGTGTAGCGAGCTACACCACCTCAGCGCTGACGCTGGGCGTGCATACGATCACCGCGCAGTACAACGGAGACACAGCGAAGTACATTGTGGGCAGCACGTCGAGCCCGTTGAATCAGGATGTGCAGGGGGCGTCGAATGTATCTGTGAACGGGGCGCCGAATCCGTCGAACTACGGAGTTGCAGTGACCTTTACAGCAACAGTGGCGGGTTCGGGAACGGCACCGGCCACGGGCACCGTCAACTTCCTCGACAATGGCACGCAGATCGGAACGGGGACGCTGAGCGGAACGCCGGCAATTGCGACTTTTGCGACATCGTCGCTGGTGGTGGGGCCGCACACGATTACGGCGCAGTACACGGGTGACAACAACTATGCGCCCAGCAACGGGACGACGACGCAGACAGTGAACCAGACGCAGACGTCCACGGCCCTGGGCGCCAACCCCAATCCGGGTATCGCCGGGGCGCCGGTGACGATTACAGCGACGGTGAATGTGATTATGGGTTCGGCCACGACGACGGGCACGGTGACCTTTACCGACAATGGAACACCGCTGAGCAGCGCAACGCTGACAGCGGCAGGAACAGCGACGATCAGCCAGGTTTTGGCGCCGGGGACGCACTCGATTGTGGCCACTTATGGTGGCGATGCGAATGACCAGGGAAGCACCTCAGCAGCGCTGCCGCTGACGGTGGTGCAGGCGACGACGAGCACCGGCCTGACGTCCAGCGGCAGCCCGGCCCTGGTGCTTTCGCCGATCACCTTTACGGCGAAGGTGACGGGCAACGGAGGAATACCCACGGGCACGGTGACCTTCAGCGCGGATGGAACGCCGATTGGCACGGCGACCCTGGATACCACGGGCACCGCAGCGATTACTACTTCCAATCTGACGGCAGGGACGCACTCGATTGTGGCCAGTTATTCGGGCGACGCGAATGACTCGCCCAGCGTGTCGGCAGCATTCAGCCAGGTGGTCAACAAGATCGACACGACGACGGACCTGGGCGTGGCGAGTACGGGAGGAACCAGCCCGCAGCCGATTCTGGTGGCCACGGTGCAGGCGACTACCGGACCCAAGCCGACGGGGACGGTGACGTTCTCGAATGGGACCACGGTGATTGGCACGGCGACGCTGGATTCCAGCGGTGTAGCCACGCTGACGCCGAAC
>DAIDGZ010000178.1 GCA_027452125.1 Acidobacteriaceae bacterium
AGGATCAGAGCAATTGCCGCGCCAAACTCGAAAGCAATCCAAGTAATTTATCTACAGGTATTTAACAGGAGCCGCGCAGGCAGGTGTAGACGAATGTATACGCTCAGAGCATTCCCTGAACCTGACTGTATACACCCGAGGCGAGGCGCCAGCTGGGGAATTAAATATGTTGGCTTGCGCCAGTCAGAAGGGTAGGAATCCAGATTTGTACGGCACATGCGGGCGGATGCCTATGATGCAATCTAGAATCATGCCTGCTGTTAATGCGCACTGCCACTCGCCATCCGTGGAAGATGTGAGCATGCTTTGATCCCCGCCGGTCTACCTGTCAAACGTATGCTAGCGGCGTTTGGACTTCCTGCCTTGCTTTTGCTTCCTCGGCACGTGCCTGGCGGCAGATCCGGCAGTTGCATTGCGTTTCTTCTTGGTCTTAGCCGCAGGCTTGGATAGCTTTCTGCCGGTGAGAGCAATGCCCTCTTCCACAATCGAAAACTGAAGGCGACGTTCCTGGATCAGCACACGGTCCAGAATGACTTGCACGCGGTCGCCTGCCCGGTATCGCTGTCCCCAGCGCTCGCCCACAATCTCGTGCGTGTGTTCTCGCCAGGTAAAGCGATCGCCGCGCAGAGTATCGATCGGTACGAGTCCCTCGATGAAGAGATCAGTCAGTTCGATAAACAGACCGTACTTCGCGGGGTTGAGCACCAGCGCATCAAACTCCTCACCAACGCGATCCTGCATAAACCGGACCTTCTTCCACTCCACCAGTTCGCGCTCCGCGTCAGCCGCGCGACGCTCCGTCTGGCTGGTCTCTTCTGCAATCTGGGCAAGTTCATATTCGGGAATAGGCGGCTCGGAAACCTGCGCAAATCCAGGTCCCAACGTGCAAGAGGCCTTTGGTGCCCTGCTTCGGTAGAGTGGGAGAGATGCCTCATGGGGATGCGTCCAGGGCGAACTCATACGGCCCTCAGGGATGGCTGCATGGCCTTCAATCCCATCGCGGAGCAGCGTCTTGGTGATGCGGTGCACGATGAGGTCAGGATAGCGGCGGATAGGCGAGGTGAAGTGAGTGTAGGTTGGCGCAGCCAGAGCGAAGTGCCCTTCGTTGGCCTCAGAATAGCGTGCCTGGCGCAGAGAACGCAGCATGAGATAGCTGAGGATGCGCTCTTCCGGCTTGCCCTCAATGCGCGTAGCCAGTTTCTGATACATGCGTGGCGTTACGGCAATATCCTCTGGCACTTCATGTGTGCGCGCTTCGCGGCCGCTGCGGCGAGCCTCACGGCGGTCGCCACGGGTCTGCACGCGCTTCACGGGCAGCGCACCGAGGCCGAGCGAATATCCAAAGCTGGCTGCCAGCTCTTCAAACTGCACCACGCGACGCGGTTCAGGCTTCTCGTGGATGCGATAAAGCGAAGGTACGCCGAGATCCTCAAGCCACGTAGCCACGCACTCGTTGGCAGCCAGCATGAACTCCTCGATCAGGCGATTCGCCCAGGTGCGTTCCGCACGGGTAACGCCGCGCATCTGGCCCTGCTCGTCAAACTCGATCACCGGTTCGGGCAGATCGAAGTCAATGCTGCCGCGCTCTTCGCGGCGGCGATTCATCAGCACTGCCAGCCGCTTCATCCGCTCGAAGTGAGGTGTTAACTCAGGATAGCTGGCGCGTTCCGCCTCGTCGCCTTCCAGAATGGCGTGCACTGCCGTGTACGTCATGCGCGCGGCGGAGCGAATAACGCCTTCGACAATTTCATAGCTCTGGATGCGTGCTTCCTTGTCGAGTTGCATGATGCAACTCAGCACAAGTCGATCTTCCTGCGGCCGCAGGCTGCATATGTCCGTGGAGAGCTCCTGCGGCAGCATGGGGATGGCCCGATCGGGAAAGTAAACGCTGGTACCCCGCAGCCGTGCCTCTAAATCCAGGTCAGAACCAGCGCGCACATACTCCGCCACATCCGCGATATGCACCTGGAGCTCGTAACCTCCATCGGCGCGGTCCGTCACCAACACTGCGTCGTCGAAATCGCGCGCAGTTTCGCCGTCGATGGTGACGATAGGCAGGTGGCGGAAGTCGCGACGGCGTGCCGCCTCAGCCTGATCCAGATGTGCCACGGTCCGCGCTTCAGCCAGCACCTTGTCGGGAAAGATGCGCGGCAACTGGTGCTTGCGGATCGTCATCTCCACATCGACGCCAAAATCGTTTGGGTCGCCAAGCACCTCCAGCACTCGACCAACAGGTGGACGCGAGGGTGTAGGCCAGCGGACAATCTCCACATCGACGACGAGGCCTTCCAGATCGTCGTATCGCGCAGCGACAGTGGCCTCTGCCCCGAGGACCCGGTGCGGTGTGGCAGCTTCCTGCTCTGGGGGAATCTCATCGCCGGGCGGGATGAGTATGGGTTGACTCATGCGGTCATCGGCGGGAACAACAAAGTGCTCTTGAGAGCGGCCATGCCGCGCATAGTGGAAGATACCCACAACGGTAGGATTGCGGCGCTCGATGACGCGAACGATGCGGCCGAGGCGGCGGCCGTCAGCACGCGGCGGCTCCAGTTCTACGAGCACCTGATCACCTTGCATGGCGCCGTTGATCTCATTAGGCGGGATGAAGATATCTTCCTCTGTAGTACGGGCAGAGGCTTGGCGCGGGTTAGGACGCACAAAGCCGTAGCCGTCGCGGTGCAGATCCAGGCGTCCGGCAGTCAGATTGTCGCGCGAGCCGGCCGGACGCGGAATGCTCCAGTGTTCGCGATCCAATTTGGCCAGGGCGCCGCGCGCCGTAAGACGGGCAAGCTGTTCCAGCAACAGTCGGCGTTCACGGCCGCCGGCCAGTCCTAGTTCTCGGACAAGTTGCTTATACCCGGCTTTTCCACCGGCCGAGCGGGCGATGCGCGCCAGCAGTTCGCGATCGGTCATACGTTTAGAGTAGGTTACAGCTGCGGCAGTTGGGCAGCAGAACCGGGAAATCTCCCGGCATGTTGTCACAGATGGCAACTACGTCCGCTTGCCCGGGCCGCCGGACGTGACAGGTCAGCGCCGCATCATAAAATAGGGACGGACGCATGAACACTGGCGGACCGCGAAGGGAGACCCTTCCTGATGGAGCCGCTGCGGGATGGCAACACCGAGGAGCCCCGTAGCCTGCATCCGGAAGATTCGGGTCTGAACCGGCTGTCCTTGCCTTGGCACTTTATTGTCCGACGAGGACAGAAAGGGAATTATTGTGAGCGCAATGTGGAAACCCAGCCAGAGCGGATCAGTCGCTCCCACCCCAACCCCTACGCCTGAGCCGGTACGTCCGGTTCAGCCGGCCGCGGTGCATGAGGCGCCCAGCCGGGCGCAGGCGGCCACTCCAGACCAGGCCACCATTGGCAAGGGTTTAATGATCAAAGGTGAGATTACGGGCACCGAATCCCTGTTCATCGATGGCAAGGTGGAAGGCAGCATCACCCTGCCCGGCAACCGCGTCACCGTGGGCCGCAACGGGCAGGTGGCAGCAAGCATCAGCGCCCGTGAGATTGTGGTGCTGGGCAAGGTGCGCGGCAACGTGTCAGCCACTGACCGCGTAGACATCCGCGCGGAAGGCGCGCTGACTGGCGATGTGGCTGCTGCTCGCATCAGCATCGAAGACGGCGCCTTCTTCAAGGGCGGCATTGACATCCGAAAGCCCGAAAGCAAGCCCACGGCGCCGGCCAGTGTTGCGGTGAGCGAAGCGCCAAAGCCGACGCAGGTTTAACGATCGAGTACGGCTCAACCTTGCGCCTCCGCTTTGGCGGAGGCGCATTCATTTCTCGCTCAATTGCAAACGTGTCAAGCCAGGCCCAGGCGCCGCAACACCACGCGCGGCAGAGCCGAGCCGCTTTTCTCCAGAACCCACGCCGCAATCGCCAGCCAGAGCGCCGTACCCACCAAAGACTCCAGGGCGTTGACCGCAACGTGATGCGTCACTGGCATCGCACCGGGCAGACGGCCGAAGATAACATCAAATCCGTGGATCGCGGCAAAGGCAAAGACGCCGGCAAACAACCCAGCCATCAGGCATCGGCCCAGTTCCACATAATCCAGACTGGCCAAGGAGACCATGCGGCGCTGGTGCAGCAGCACGGCAATGGTCACCGTCTGCAAGGCAATGCCCAGGTCGGAAGCAATCGCCAGTCCCATCACGCCAAGATGATGATGAAGCGTCGCGTAGACGGGCAGCGAAACCGCAGTCACAATGGTTCCCGCTACCATAGGCACCATGGTGTTGCCCGCCGCATAAAAGCTGCGTGCATAGATGGCCTGCGCAGCCCACAGGAACATCGACACGGAGAAGACGGCAAAGTATAAGGAACAGGCGCCAGCATCTGTCAGCGAGAAGTGCCCGCCAACAAAAACCAGGCTGATGAGTGGTCTGCCCAGCGCAATCATCGCCGATGCAGCCAGCAGCCCCAGCGCCGAGACGCGTGAAACGGAGTCGGCAACGCTGGTGGCAAACTCGTAGCGACGTTCCTGCGTCCAAAGACTTGCGAAGAAGGGCATGGATGCCGCGCCGGCCGCCTGAGCCAACATGGCCATCGGCGCGGTAAAGAACTGCTTGGCATAGTTCATCAGCGAAACCGCCCCATTGGTCGTGGAGGCAAAGTAGCTGATGATCCAGTTGTCAGCACTAACCAGCGAAACGCCTGCCATCAGCGGCAGGGAAAGGCGTACCCACTCGCGCAGGCCCGGATCTTGCCAATCGAGAATCGGACGATAACGCACTCCAGCGCGGCGGGCAAAAAGCCAATTGAGCAGAAACGGACCGCACAGCGCACCCACAACAGAACCAATGGCCAGCGACGAAACCCCAATGCGCTTGACCAGCAGCAGGCCCATGATGATCGGTCCTGAGCCGTAGATGAGAGGCGCCACCGCCTGCACGCTGAACTGCTTGCGCACAAACAGAACCGCCCCGAAGACGCCGCCGGCAAAGAAGAACAACTGCGCGGGCAGCAGGATGCGCGTCAGCGTGATGCACAGCGCAGCCTTATCCGCGTCAAATCCGTGGAACATCCAGTGGACGTACGGCGGCGCCAGAATCTCCGCCAGCAGAATGGCCGAGCCCAGCACCACATACATCGTGGTGAGGATCACGGAGAGCGAACGCTGCCCCTCCTCATCGCGGCCGGTCTCACGGTAGCGGGTCAGGATCGTGACAAAAGTAATGGACGCTGCCCCGCCGACCAGAAAATATGAAATCTTGTCCGGCAGCACAAAGGCCGCGTTCAGCGCATCCGCCTGCATGCCGCTGCCAAACAGCCACATAATGTATTTGGTGCGAACCAGTCCGATAATGCGCGACAAAAAGGTGGACACCATCAGCAGCACAGTGGCGGAGAACACACTGTGCGCATGCGACGGGCGAAGCATGCCCAGACTGCGCTGCAATCGAGACTGCGGGCGCGCCTGTGTCTGGTTGGGAAACGTAAATTGCACTCAAGCTCGATTTTAATGGCAGTACCTCACACTACCGCCGCGGATTGGCAAGCTTTGCGCGTATGCTGTTCCCAGAAAGAGGCGCGGTATGCGGCGAGTCTTAGGATGGGCGCTACTGCTGGAAGTGCTGCTAACCGTACTGGCGGCAGCGCAGGCGATTCACGGCCGCGACGGCATTACGTTGCCTGCACCGCCCACAGCAGAGGCTAACCCTGTAACCGACAACTACTTCGGGACAAAGCTCGTAGATGACTACCGCTGGCTTGAGGATGGCAAGAGCGCCGCCTCCCGAGCTTTCATCGATGCCGAAAACGCCTACGCGCAGCGCTACCTCGATCAGACGCGTAGTCGTTCACAGATTGTGGATACGCTCGACTCCCTGGAGCAGGTTTCCAGCTGGTCACTGCCTCTGCAGCGAGGTGGCGATCTCTTCTTTCTCAAGCGCCTGGGTGGTGAAAATCAGGCAGCTATCTACCTGCGGCACGGTTGGACCGGTCCCGCCTCGGCGAGCAAAGACCAGCGGCTCATCGATCCCGCGCAGTTCAGCCGCGATCCCAACACCTCTATCGGCCTCGACGATGTCTCGCGCGACGGCACACTCATCGCCTATCAAGTGCGTCAGGGCGGCGCGGATGAAACCACCGTCCGCATCTACAATGTGATGACCGGCAAACCGCTCTTGGACGAGTTGCCCAGCGCGCACTATCTCTCCGTCTTCTTTGCGCCCGCCGGCACAAGCCTTTACTACACGCGCTCCACCGCACAGGGCACACTGCTCTACGAGCACAAACTGGGCACGCGTCCTGCAAGCGACACACTGCTCTTCGGCCGCGAGTTTCGCGGCGAAGAACTGGGCCCCAACGATCTGATCACCGCCGCCATCACCGATGACGCTCACTACCTTATGGTGACTATTCAGCGCGGCGTTCCGGCACGGCGGGTGGATATTGTCTACCGCGATCTGAGCAAGCCGCAGGCCTACTTTGATCTGCTCGTCTGGGGACTGGACGCGCGCTTTGCCGCAATCTATGCCAAAGGCGTGTGGTTTGTGGAAACCGATTACCACGCGCCAAACGGATGCATTCTGGCGGCGTATCCGGGCATCATGCCCGATGTGTGGAAGACCGTAGTGCCCGAAGGCTCCGACGCGATCGAGGACTTCTCCATCGTCGGCAGCAAACTCTACGTGACGCGGCTCAAGGATGTACAGCCCGAAACGAGCGTCTACACGCTGGAAGGCAAGCCCGCGGGAGCCGTGACGTATGACGGCCTGGGCGCTGTCTCCACGCTTGCCGGGCGCACCACGGACCGCTACGGCTTCTTCCGCTTTGAGTCACTGATCGCACCACCGGCTATCTACCGGCTGGATACCGCAACCGGCAAACGCGAGTTGTTTGCCAAACCGAACACCCCCTTTGACAGCAGCCAGTACGAGTTGAAGCGGGTGTTGTATACGTCGAAGGATGGCACCCGGGTACCCCTGTTTATCGCTGGGAAGAAAGGGCTCAGGCAGGATGGCTCGGCGCGCCTGCTGATGACCGCGTACGGCGGATTCAACCTGAGCGAGCTGCCGCGATGGAGCCCGGTGTATGCCGCGTGGATGCAGCAGGGAGGCTGGTTTGCCATGCCCAGCCTGCGCGGCGGCGGCGAGTATGGCGAGCGCTGGCACCAGGCCGGCATGTTCGAGAAGAAGCAGAATGTCTTCGATGATTTTTATGCTGCCGCCGAGTATTTAATTGGGCAAAACTACACGTCGTTCGCGCACTTCGCCATCACCGGGCGGTCGAATGGCGGGCTGCTGATGGGGGCGGCCATCACGCAGCGGCCGGCGCTCTTCTCTGCCGTGGTGTGCGGCTTTCCCCTGCTGGACATGCTGCGCTACCAGAAGTTTCTGCAGGGCTCGCACTGGATCACGGAGTACGGATCCTCGCAGGACGAGGCGCAGTTCCGATTCCTGCTGCGCTACTCGCCTTACCAGAACGTGAAGAAGGGCGGGGTGTATCCGGCGGTGATGTTCTTTACCGGGGCCAATGACACCCGGGTGGACCCGCTGCATGCGCGCAAGATGACCGCGCTGCTGCAGGCCAGTTCCAGCAGCGGGCGGCCGGTGCTGCTGCGCGTGAGCAAGGCGGGCGGGCACTCCGCCGGCCTCGGTGTGGAGCAGCAGATTCAGGATGACGCCGACCAGCTCGCCTTCCTGTGGACCGAGACCGGCGCCCGGTAGCGCCGCGCGGGGATTCGCTCAGGGAATCAGCTCGCTCAGCGATTTGCCCTGGTGAATGCGCCGGATGGCCTCGGCCAGAAAGCCGGCAATCGAGAGGACCTCGATCTTGGGGTGGAGCGTGGCGGGGTCGTGATAGATGCTGTCGGTCACGATCACCTTGTGAATCTGCCCCGCACCCAGGTTCTCAATGGCCTTGCCGCTGAGCACGCCATGGGTGGCAAAGAGGTAGACGTTGCGCGCGCCCGCGGCCAGGGCGGTGCTGGCGGCCAGGTTCACCGTGCCGCCGGTGTCGATCAGGTCGTCCACCAGGATCACGTCACAGCCGGCCACATCGCCAATCACCTTGGAGTGGGAGGTGATCACCTTGCCGTCGGTATCGCGTATCTTGTCGAAGAGCACATAGCGGTCCTGGCCGAGCAGGCGGGCATAGTAGGCGGAGCGCGGCCCGGCGCTCTTGTCCGCACCCGCCACCACAAACGGCTCCTGCACCAGCGCGCGCAGCCGCTCCACGCTCACCGCCGAACTGTACAGGTGATCCACCTTCACGGAGCGGGCAAAGTAGCCCAGCGTCGCCTCGGAGTGCACGTCAAACAGCAGCACGTTGTTGGGGCACAGCATGGAGACCATGTCGGAGGCCAGCTTGGCCGTCAGCGGCACGCGCGGCTTGTCCTTGCGGTCCTGGCGGTTGTATCCCCAGTAAGGAAAGACCATGGTGAACCGCGCCGGAGCGGCGCGCACCACGGCGTCGCCCAGGATCAGCGCATCCATCAGGTTGTGATCGGTGGGCGGGCAGGTGGGACACACCAGCACGGTATGCGTGTCGCGGATGTTCTCCAGAATCTGCGGCACATACTCGCCGTCAGAGCAGCGCTTGTGGCGCACCGGAGTCAAAGGGGTTCCCAGGTGCGTTGAGACACCCTGAGCAAGAGGGCTTCCGGCATCGGTTGCCAGCAGTCGAAGTTCCACACATCCTCCCTTTTGTTCTTCGGTTAAAGAACAAGAGGTCTCGCCAATTGAGTTGGGGTTGAATTTACCGAACCGTCCTCCAGTTTAAATGCCGGGTGGCGAGCAGGGTGGGGGAGGGGGGTATCCCACTTTTACTGCCTTTCCGGCTGGTGGATGTCCGGGTAAGCAACTCTTTTTCAATTGTTTGCGAGCGGATCAGGTCTGCGAAAACCGGGTAAAAAATGCGTGCATCGATGCAAAAAAACGCGCATTTTATCGAGGCAAATGCTGCATTTAATGAGGGTTTTGGGGCGGTTCGGCCGCTTCGGCGATGCGCTGAGCCCTGCGGGTGCGGCCTTCCTGCGCCCTGAGGAAAGGATAGGCGAGATGGGGGAAATTATCTGCAAAAGCGCGGAAGAAAATTTGCCGGGATGCGGGCGGCTAAGAAGGCAACCCGATGGACTGAGAGAGCGAGCTTTAGGAAACCATAGACATGGACTATCACGCGATCCTAAAGCGTGAAAGATTTGCGGGCTCTCCTCTCGTGGTTTCTCTCAGTGCTCATCAGAGAGAGAAAGCCAGGCTGTCGTGCACCAATCTCAGCCCGAAGAATCATCACCTACACCAAGAATGAAATGTAGACCTGCCATGAGAAGCAATCACGAGTATTGAAATATATGACCTGTGGTTTGAACATCAGGGCTTCCCCACAGCGAGGAATCGATCAAACCTCTATTCGCAAGATGGTTCAACACAAGGCGCTGGGATACCTGATATTCCCTGGAGACGTCGAAAATTGTCTCGTCAACATCCTCATCGACATCAAGGCCGCTGTCTTTGTATCGGTCATACAAGACATCCGAGGGACAAAGAAACTCAGCAGCAAAAGCGCGTTGAAATTTTTGACGAGCCGTCATGGAATGGGTTGCTGGCTTCCAGGTATCACCGGCATCGACTCCGATATGGTCGCCAATCAGGCGTGCCAAGTCGAAACGTTGACGATTTGGATGAGTTGGCCTCAGCAACAACTTAAGTTGCTCTTCATGGGATCCACGGATAGCAACCGGCACAGGGACATTCGAGTGAGCACCCGATAATACAGCTTCGTCAATACCAAGCCGTTCGGCAATGTCCTGGTTCCTGATTGGCTTATCTCCCAATTTCCATACCCGGCGAACTGTGGCCGCAGTCTCTTTTCCTAATCTCCATGGCACGTTATTGAATAGCGATCCCTTATCCGCCAGTTGGCCCTTAATCTTTTCATAATCGGCAATCCGCGAGAAAGTATGGACGGATTTTGCGGCGTCAGCCGTGGCCTTCAGAATTGTCTCGATATCAGATGTCTCGCTTGCCGCAGCAATCTCTCCCAGAGCGTACTTCCCTACCTTTGCTTGCCATTTCAACAGCCCTTCAATCAAACCTTCCTGCTCATCAGGATCGACGCCAAGTAGAGCTTCCAGCTTCCGTCTCAGTTCCAATGGCTTTTTGGCACGCTCTGCGCGTATTTCTGCCCACAACGCATGAAGCGGACTGCGATGGATTCCACCAGAGTCGAGCCGTGCTAAAACCTGCTCCACAAAGTTTGAGACGCCGTTTTCGAAACTGGATACTTCAATGAGTTCGACAAATGAGTTCAGATAGCGTATGGGCGACAGAGACTCCTCGGCTGTTCTTTCTCGTCCCTCACACCGAACAAGCATGTGATAGCCATCGCTCGACAACGTAAGTGGCGGCCACACGTACCCACCGCCGGTCGCTCCAAGTTCGTGGCTCAGATCCCAGTCCAACGATTGAGAAGGAGTTCCAGTTGATTTTTTTTCCGGCTCCCACCGAAGCCGCCACCAGTTGGAAGCAAACCACGATGCGAGAGGATAGGCTGATGCACGAATCGACTTACGCACACTTCGGGCAGGCCGATCCTCTACTTCGGTTGCATAATATGACTTGACTTTGATTGAAATCTCGGCTGTCGTCTCCCGAACTTGTGGTTCCCCGACGCCGCCATGCAGCCAGTTGTTGATCTCAATCTTGAATTCGTTGCTCATAGGATTTCCAGCGTCTTACGATTTCTGAACCAAGCGGATCGTTGAGTGGCATTGGATAACCATGGTACGTTGCGGTAGCTTGATTCTCAAGCTGGGCTTCTAATGGTATCCCATCGGCAGTAACCGCCCAAATGTTCTGCGGCAGTCCGTCTCTTTCCTGGACACTGATTAAGCCTCGCCGTACTCCCTCCTGCAAGAGGGCTACCGCTTTGCCTTTCTCAAAAATTCCCGTGCCGTCGCAAAGGGTCTTATCTGGCCGCGGAGACGACGGCGGATCTAATCCGAAGTTACCTGGATTCAACTTGTGTTCTGGGTTTCCGCCATACCGTACACGCTTTCCCAGCGCATTCAAGAGATCCTTCTTGATGGGTATGGGCTGGATGTGCCTCTTCGGATTAAAGCCTTTACGAGCCATGGCTCTCCATTACAAAATGCTACATTAGCCGGGCCGCCTCGAATGAAAATGTCCTTTTTGAGCTTGACTGAAGAGCCAACTCGGCAGGTGGCGTGGTTAAGAATCGTTCATCAGTGCGTTGTGTGCGAAGGGTGTGCACTGTTCCTCGCGCTTTTGCGATAAGCTCGCCGCGGCACGCGGCTACACGTCGTTGCCGAGGTGGAAGATGGGTTCTACGCCGTGGCCGCCGGCCAGCAGGGCCTGTTCCTCGTGGGGCTCAATCGGCTTGTAGTTCTGGGCCACGTCCATGGCCAGGCGGAAGTAGCGCTCGTCGCCCGGCGGGATGGCGGCGGTGATGGGGTGGCTGAGCGTCCAGCGCAGGCCCAGCGAGGCCTCGTGCGGATACTGCGCCGGCTGGTACCAGCACTTGGGCTCGGGATGGTCCTTCTTCTGGTCCGGCGGCCACACGGTTTTGGCCATGCTCTTGAGGCAGAGGATGCCCATCTGTTTCTGCTGCGCCTTCTCCAGAATCTGCATGCCAAAGTTGGCCTGGCTCACCAGCAGCCAGTTCAGGGGGAAGAGCACCGTATCGAAGTTGTAGCGGTCCATGGCGGCCAGGGCCGTCTCCACGGAGTGGACGCTGAAGCCGATGTAACGGATCTTGCCTTCCTTCTTTGCTGCCTCCATGGTTTCCATGGCGCCGCCCGGCCCCAGCACCTTGTCGAGATCGGTCATCTTGGTGAGCGCGTGGAACTGGTAGAGGTCCAGATGATCGGTTTGCAGCAGCCGGAGCGAGTTCTCAAGCTGGGCGCGCGAGTCGTCTTTCATGCGGCCCTCGGTTTTGCAGGCGAGGAAGCTGTTTTGCCGGTAGGGCTTGAGCGCGGGGCCGAGGCGCTCCTGGGCGTTGCCGTAGCTGGGGGCCACGTCAAAGTAGTTGATGCCGCGGTCCACGGCCTCGGCCACGATGTTGACGGCGTCCTGGGGCTGCTCGTTCATGACGACGATGCCGCCAAAGCCGATGATGGAGAGCTTTTCCCCGGTTTTGCCCAGCACGCGGCGGGCGATGGGGCTGGAGGGCGTGGAGGCGGCGGCGGAGATGGGCACGGTGGTGGCGGCGGCGGCAATGGCAGCTTGTTTCAGGAAGTCACGACGTTCCATGGTCAGCCCCTTCTGCGCGGAGTTGGGCGCGATGGCCAACATTTTCGCACAGAAGCGGGTTCGCTGGCAGGAGCGGCTCACGCTGCCTGCCGGACTAGCGTACCGGGGGCAACTGGGCCAGGTAGAAGCCGAATAGCACCAGCAGGCCAGTCATCATGCCGATGGCGACGCGCAGCCGCGTCTGGAAGACGCTGCGCGGCGAGCCCAGGCGGGGCACCATGGGCGCGGCAAAGAGTAGTCCGCTGGTGAAGCCGCCGAGGTGGGCCATGTTGTCGATGTTCAGGCCGGAGCGGACCACGAAGCTGCCGCCCCAGATGCCCAGCCCCAGCACCAGGTTGATGGCGGCAAAGTAGATGACGGACTTGCGCAGGCGCTTGACTTCCTGCTGCGGCACGGGCAGGCGGTTGGACTTGAGCAGGATGATCAGCGCGCCGGCGATGCCGAAGACGGCTCCCGAGGCTCCGGCGCCGGCGGGGAAGAAGATGGCGCCGCCGTCGTGAATGGGAAAGAGCCAGTTGACCAGGGTGGAGAGCAGGTTGCCCGCCGCGCCGGTGAGGATGTAGACCGCGAACAGGCCCAGGGAGCCCATCAGCGGCTCCGCGAGCAGGCCCAGGTTCCACAGGCACCACATGTTCAGCGAGAGGTGGAGGATGCCCACGTGGAGGAACATGGCGGTGACGATGCGCCACCACTGGCCGTAGAGCAGCACGGCGCCGGCGTTGTTGGCGCCCCAGTTCATCAGCTGGTCGACATTGGGGGTCCAGAAGCTGATGCCGCGGGCCACCATGGCCAGAAACACCAGGCAGTTGATGCCCACCAGCAGGTGCGTGGCCGGGGCGGCCAGCCAGATGGGCTTATGCCGCCGGGCCGGCGGTGGAGGCTGTTGGAATCCTCCCTCCGGCGGAAGGAACTCCGGCGCTGCGCCAGAGTCCACGCGGGCAGGCGGTTGCCCGTGCGGCGGAGGAACGGATGTGTAACTACCCATATCCTTCACTGTACTGGATTTCCCGAAAGATTGCTGTGGCGGCGGGCCGCGCGGGCCGGGGGCGGCGGGTGGCGCGAGCGGCTGTGGATGCCCGTAGGCGGGGCGTTTCGATGTAGTCTGGAGTTTGGCCATGTGCCTCGCCGCCCGCAAGGGAAGCGCGGGGCGAATCGCGGCCCTGAGGAGCAAAGACTGTGACTGCACAAACGAGCGGCGCTCGCCCCATCCGTCGCGCCCTGCTGAGCGTTACCGACAAGACCGGCCTGGTGGAGTTTGCCCAGGCCCTGGCCGGCTACGGCGTGGAACTGGTCTCCACCGGCGGCACCGCCCGCACCCTGCGCGAGGCGGGGCTGGGCGTGCAGGACATCAGCGACCTGACCGGCTTTCCGGAGATGCTGGACGGCCGGGTGAAGACCCTGCACCCGCGCGTGCACGGCGGCCTGCTCTACATCCGGGGCAACGACGAGCACGAGGCGGCGGTGGCCGCGCACGGCATCGCCCCCATCGACATGGTGGTGGTGAACCTGTACGCCTTTGAGAAGACGGCCGCGCTGCCCGGCGTCTCCTTTGGCCATCTGATTGAGAACATCGATATCGGCGGCCCCTCCATGGTGCGCTCGGCGGCCAAGAACTTTGAAGACGTGGCGGTGGTGACCCGCGTGGCCGACTATCCGGCACTGATGGACGAGCTGAAGGCCAGCCACGGCAGCCTGAGCCGGGCTACCCGGTGGCGGCTGGCGCGCCAGGCCTTTGGGCTTACGGCGGCCTACGACGCGGCCATTGCCGGCACGCTGGACCGCATCGCTCCCGGCGCGGAGGAGGCTCCGGCCCCTGACGCCCCGGCGGCTCCCGATGCCAGCGCCTTCCCGTCCACGCTGCGCATCAACTACCCGCTGGCACAGTCGCTGCGCTACGGCGAGAATCCGCACCAGCGCGCCGCGCTCTACGACGACGGCTCCGGCCTGGGCATTGCCGGGGCGCGCCAGTTGCAGGGCAAGGAGCTGAGCTACAACAACCTGGTCGACCTGGACGCCTGCTGGGAGATGGTCCGCGAGTTCACCGAGCCCGCGGTGATGATTGTGAAGCACACCAACCCCTGCGGCGCGGCCACCGGAGGCACGATTCTGGAGGCCTACCAGAAGGCCCTGGCCTGCGATCCGGTCTCGGCCTTCGGCTCGGTTATCGGCATCAATCACCCGGTGGATGGCGCTGCCGCGGAGGAGATTGCCAAGCTCTTTGTGGAGGCCATCGCCGCGCCTGCCTTTACCGCGGAGGCCCGCGAGCGCTTTGCCGCCAAGAAGAACCTGCGCCTGGTCGAGGTGTCGCCGGCGCCGGTGCGGCCGGTAGTGAAGAACGTCTCCGGCGGGCTGCTGCTGCAGGATGCGGACGCGGCGATGGTGGCGGAGAACGAGCTGGATATGGTGACGTGGCGTCCGCCGACGCCGGAGGAGCTGCGCAGCCTGCTGTTTGCGTGGCGCATCTGCAAGCACGTCAAGTCCAACGCCATTGTGTACGCCAAAGACGGCCAGACGCTGGGCATCGGCGCCGGCCAGATGAGCCGCGTGGATGCGGCCCGCTTCGGCGCGCAGAAGGCGGTGCTGCCGCTTGCCGGCTGCGTGGCGGCGTCGGATGCCTTCTTCCCCTTCCCGGATGGGCTGGAAACCGTGGCCCAGGCCGGAGCCACCGCCGTGATCCAGCCGGGCGGTAGCGTCAAGGATCAGGACGTGATCGACACCGCCAACAAGCTGGGGCTGGCCATGGTCTTCACCCGCATGCGCCACTTCCGCCACTGAGGCATGGTCATGCGGCGGTCCTGCCCAGGAAACAGCGAGGTTTGCCAGGGCCTGGGCAGAGCCTGGCGCGGTCTGTCTTGAAGTGGAATCGAAGGGCCTGCGGTTCAGGACTTCTGCCTGGGATTTGAAAACCTAAGCATCCCCGAAAACAGAAAAGCCGCGGACTTCTGCATCATCAGCTGCCGGAGATCGTAGCCCGCCTTGGCGCGCGCCCGGCGCCGGGCAGCATCTCCGGCTGCGGAGCTTTCGGCGCAGCGGTCATCGCGGGATCCCAGTAGAGGAGTCTGCCGCAACTGTCGCAGGTGAGCAGTTCACCCTCGCGCAGTTGGTTCCATGCCTGCGGACGCACGCCCATGCGGCAGCCGGTGCACTGCTGATTTTCCGCGCGGGCCAGCCCCGTGCCGCGCGCGGCGGCCAGGCGGTCAAAGCGGGCCAGCAGGTCAGGCGCGATGGACTGGCGCAGAGCGGCGCGCTCGGCATCCAGCGCAGCCATCTCCTGGGCATACTCTTCGCGGCGTCGTGCCACGCGGGCCTGAGTGGTCTCCAGAGTTGCAGCCAGCTCTTCCACCTGCGCGCGGGCCGCAGCCAGCGCAACTTCGTGGGCTTCGGTGCGCTCCAGGCTGGCGAACTCTTCGTCTTCCAGCCGGCTGGCCTCGCCGGACTCAAACTGAATTTCGTGGTCGATGGCTGCGGCCTGCGCGGGCGTGGTCACGGAGTCAATCTGCGTACGGAAGCGATTGGCCTTCTGGCGATGCGTGGCAATCTCCCGCTCCAGCCGCGTGCGCAGCGCCTCCTCGTCGTTGAGCGCCGAAGAGATTTCAGCGGAGCGGCGCTGGGCAGCCTGCAGATCCGACTCAGCCCGCGCAATCTGGGCGGGCAGCTCACGCAATTCGTGATGGATGCGCGTACGCTCCAGTTCAACGGCTTGCAACTTGGCGAGTTGTTCGATCTGCGCTTCCATCTGTGCCAGCAAGTCTACGCTATTCACCTTCCTTTAAGAAAACCGGCCCGCTACGGCGCGCCTGCGAAAATAGAAGACAGATGGAGGGCCCGCATGCAGCAGAAGCCGGCATCGCCGAAGCGCCGTAGCCGTTGGCTGCGCTGGCTGGGCGGCAGCGCTCTGGCCGGTGTGGGCGTCGCTGCCACGGTTGTCTCCGCGCTGCTGCACCGCGCCGAACCCTACTTGCGCGCGCGCATCGTGGCTGCATTGGAGCAGAAGTTCCATGCCCGCGTGGAGCTGGACAGCTTTCACGTCTCGCTGCTGGAGGGTCTGCGCGCCGAGGGCAAGGGCCTGCGCATCTGGCCGCCGCAGCAGATGCTGAACGCGGCGCCCGCGGACACGGCCACGCAGAAGCCGCTGATCCAGCTCGCCGAGTTCCGCTTTCACGCGGCGCTTCGCTACCGGCCCGGCGTACCCATTCATATCGCTGTGGTGCAGTTGCACGGCCTCCAGGTAGACCTGCCGCCCCGCGCGCGCCTCCGCCATGCAGCGCCAGACGCCCAAACAAATGCAGTACAGAACCGGAGTGCACCCGGCAGCGGGCTGGTGCAGTTCCAGGTGGGCGCGGTGGAGTGTACCGATGCGCACCTGACGCTGGAGACGGACAAGCCGGGCAAGCTGCCGCTGCAGATCGCCATTGCGCGCCTGCATCTGACCGGCGTAAGCGCGGGCCTGAGCGGAGCGATGGGCTTCCAGGCGGAGCTGACCAATCCGCGTCCGGTGGGTACGATTCACGCCGAGGGGCAGTTTGGCCCTTGGGTGGTGGACGACCCCGGGGAGAGCCCGCTGGCCGGCGCGTACACCTTTGAGCATGCGGACCTGAGCACCTTCCACGGCATCGCCGGCATGCTGCACTCTACCGGCCGCTACCAGGGCACCCTGCGCAACCTCACGGTAGATGGCGCAACCGATACGCCGGACTTCCGGCTAACGGCCGTCGGCCACGCCATGCCGCTGCACACCACGTTTCACGCGCGCGTGGATGCCACCAACGGCGACACCTGGCTGGAACCAGTGGAGGCCACGCTGGGCGGCTCGCACGTGACCGCACGCGGCAAGGTGGTGCGCCAGTTGGCGGCGAACGGCCACCCCGGCGGGCATGAGATCGCACTCGATGTCACGGTAAACCACGGACGCATTCAGGACTTCCTGCAACTTACTGGCCGCGCGGCCCAGCCTCTGCTGAGCGGAACGCTGGCCACGCATGCGGCGCTGGAGATTCCGCCGGGGCCGGTTCCGGTGATGGAGCGGATGCGGCTCAAGGGCAACTTCTCCTTGCAGGATGCGCAGTTCACCAGCGAAAAGATCCAGGACAAGATTGCCCAGCTCAGCCTGCGCGGGCAGGGCCGCCCCGGCGACCTGGGCAACCCCGGAGCCGAGGCCATCAGTTCCACCATGCAGAGCGACTTCACCATGGCCGACGCAGTGGTGACGCTGCCCAATCTGCGCTACACCGTGCCCGGCGCGGAGATCGATCTGAAGGGCAGCTATGGCATCGAAGACGAGCGGCTGAACTTTGCCGGAGTGGCAAAGATGCAGGCCCATGTGTCGCAGATGGTGGGTGGATGGAAGGGCCTTCTGCTCAAGCCGCTGGATCGCTACTTCAGCAAGGATGGCGCAGGAACCGAGGTGCCGGTACACATCCGCGGCACCCGCACCGATCCTGACATCGGCGTGGACTTCGGGCGGCTCAAGAAGAGTTCGCCGCAGCGGCCTGACACGTCCTCGCAATGAGCGGGTGATATAGTTTGGCTTCATATTGTTTCCATACGGCATAGATTGAGGAGAGAAAGATGAGAGGCACGAAGCGCGTCGTCCAGTGTGCGGCAATGGCCGCGCTGATGTGGATGACCCTCTGCACCGGCATCGGGGCCCAGCAAGCCAGGGCGCAAAACCAGGCCAGCGAGCGCGACTGGTGGAAGAACGCGGTGATCTACGAGATCTATCCGCGCAGCTTTCAGGACACGAACGGCGACGGCGTCGGCGACCTCAACGGCATCACCGAGCGCCTGGACTACCTGAAAGAACTGGGCGTGGACGCCATCTGGCTGACCCCCATCTACCCTTCGCCGCAGGTGGACTTCGGCTACGACATCTCCGACTACCGCGCCATCGATCCGCAGTATGGCACCATGGCCGACTTCGGCCGCCTGGTGGCGGAGGCCAACAAGCGGCACATCCGCGTCCTCATGGATATGGTGATGAACCACACCTCGGACCAGCATCCGTGGTTCATCCAGTCACGCTCCTCGCGCACCAACCCCTACCGCAACTGGTATGTGTGGCGCAACGGCAAGGGCGAGACGGCCACCAGCAAGGGACAGCCGCCCAACAATTGGGAGTCGATCTTTGGCCACTCCGCCTGGCAGTGGGACGCGACGACGCGGCAGTACTACTACCACAAGTTCTACATCCAGCAGCCTGACCTGAACTGGTACAACCCCAGGGTCCATCAGGCGTTCAAGGACATCCTCAGCTTCTGGCTGGAGCGCGGCGTCGGCGGCTTCCGCTTTGACGCCATCACCACGCTCTTCGAGGACCCCAGCCTGGCCAATGAAAGGGTGATCCGGGGCAAGGATGGCAAGCCGCTGCGCAATGCCTACGGTGACGTGGTGCTGGACAACTCCAGGACCGACAACCTGCCCGGCGTGCATCCGGTCATCCACGAGATGCGCGAGACCGTGGACAAGTTCGACTCCAGCAGCTATCCCGGCACGCGGGTGATGATCGGGGAAACCTATCTCTCCAACATCGCGCAGCTCAACAGGATGTACGGCACGCCGCAGAAGCCGGAGTTCGAACTGCCCATGGATACCCAGGTGGCCTTCATCAACAAGCTCGACGTGGCCGCCTTCCGCGCCAAACTGACCGACGTGGAGACCAGGATCGGCGGCAACACGCCGCTGCTGCTGCTGGATAACCACGACAATCCGCGCATGGATGTGCGCTATGGCGACGGCGTGCACAACACGCAGATTGAGCGGGTGCTGTCTACCGTGCTCTTCGCCAGCCGCGGCGCAGCGCTCTTCTACTACGGCGACGAGATCGGCATGAAGACCACGCCGCCCGCGCGCAAGCAGGACGTGAAGGACCCCATCGGCATCACCGGCTGGCCCAAAGAGAAAGGCCGCGACGGCGAGCGCACGCCCATGCAGTGGAACGGCCGTCCCAATGCCGGCTTCAGCAAACCCGGCGTGAAGACGTGGCTGCCCATTCCTCCCACGGCGGAGACAGTGAACGTGACGGCGGAGATGTTCGACGCCACCTCGCTGCTCACCTGGTATCGCGCGCTGATTCACCTGAAGAAGACCAATCCGGCCTTTGCCCACGGCGCCAACGTGATGCTCGACGCCGGCAACGACAAGGTGTTGAGCTGGATGCGCGAGGCGCCCGGCGCGGCCCGCGTGGTGGTGGCCGCCAACTTCACCGCACAGCCGCAGGCCGTAGACCTGAAGGCCGCCGCCGAGGGCCTGAAGGCGGTGCATCTGAAGACGCTGCTGAAATCGCCGGAAGAGGCCGATCCAATCACGCTGGACAAGATCGCCCTGGGGCCGTTCGGCGTGTACATCGGCGAACTGGATTAGAACGGATTCAGGCTGAAGCGATGCGGTCCCGGAGCCACTCCAGGGCCGCATCTTCGTCTTCCATCTCGATGCGCAGCCCCGCGGTGAACACGGGCAGTCCGGCGGACGGCAGCGCCTCCAGCCGCACGCGATCCTTCTCCGTGGTCAGCAGCGCGGTGGCTCCGGCGGCGCGGGCCTGTGCGGCCAGCCGCGCCATGTCCGCCGCGGTGTAGGGGTGGTGATCCGGGAAGACGGCGCGCGCCGCCAGGCGGACACCCGCGGCCTCCAGCCCCGCAAAAAACTGCGTGGGCCGCGCGATACCGCAGAAGGCCAGGAACGGTTCATCTCCGGAGGGAACCTGCATCACCCGCCGCATGCGCCAGAGTGGGCCGTTCCAGCGCGGCGCTGCCGAGCGGCCGTCCGGCGCACCCTGCCCGCTCAAATAGCTCTCCACCTCCGGCTCCTCCGCCGGGATGACCACCACGGTGGCGCGGCGCAGGGCGCTGAGCGGCTCGCGCAGGTTGCCTGCGGGCAGCAGGCGGTCGTTCAGGTCGCGGGTGCTCAGCAGCAGGATGTTCACGTCGCGATGCAGTTGCCGATGCTGAAAGGCGTCATCGAGGATGTGTACGGCGGCCTCCGGCGTCTCGGCCTGGGCCAGCAACCCGGCCTGGTAGCGCTGCGCGGCCACATAGACGGGCAGGCCGGTGGCGCGCGCCATCAGCAGCGGCTCGTCGCCGTAGTCGCGCGCATGCCCCTGCGGATCGACGCGCGCCGCATGCGCAGCGTTCCGTCCGTAGCCGCGCGAGAGGATGTCCGCCGCAACGCCACGGCGGGTCAGCGCCTGGGCCAGGGCAATGGCGAAGGGCGTTTTGCCGGCGCCACCCGCCGCCAGGTTGCCGATGCTCACCACCGGGCGATGCAGATGGCGCACCGGCTCCAGCCCGCTGCGCAAACGCAACTCGCGGCCAGCCAACGCCAGCCGGTAAAGCGGCACCACCGGAGCCAGCCAGGGACGGGCGTTCATGGGCGCGCCCCCATTGCGCTTCCCTGCGCCAGCAGGTCGCACAGCGCCTGCACGCAGCGTCCCGTAGCGCCGGCCTGGCGGTCAAACACTGCGCGGCCGCGCTCTCCCAGGGCCTGCGCTGCGGCGCGGTCGCGCAGCAGCGCAAGCAGCGTGCCGGCCAGCTCTTCCGGTGTGGTGCTGCGCAGCGCATCGTGCGCCAGCAGGTCATCCACAATGGCGCGGAAGTTGTTGGTGTGGGGCCCCATCACCACCGGCACCGAGAACTGCGCCGGCTCCAGCGGATTGTGCCCACCGGCCGGGACCAGGCTGCCACCGACAAAAGCCACCGCGGCCAGCGAGTAGAGCGAGGCCAGTTCGCCGATGGTGTCCAGCAAAATAATCTCACCGGGCTGGAGCGAGCGGGCTGGAGCACCCCACTGCGAACGGCGGCGCCAGCCAAAGCCAGACTGCTCCAGCAGGGCGGCAACCTCGTTGAAGCGCTCCGGATGCCGCGGCGCCAGCACCAGCGCCAGCCGCGGATCGGCAGCCAGCAGATGCGGCCAGGCCTGCAACAGCGCCGCCTCCTCGCCCTGCAGGGTGCTGCCCGCCACCACGAAGCGCAGATCGCTTCCCTGCGCCGCCAGCAGGCGCACCGCCTCGCTTTGCTGCGGGGCGCGCACGTCATATTTCAGGTTGCCTGCGACATGAACGCGCGGCGCGGCGCAGCCCAGGGCTCGCAGCCGCTCGGCATCCAGTTCGCTCTGCGCCAGCACACAGCTGAGCCGCTCCAGGAAGCCGCGCCACAGACCGCGCAGGCGGTGGTAGCGCGGCCAGGAGCGGTCAGAGATGCGGGCGTTCACCACGGCCACGGGAATCCCGCGGCGGAAGCATGCGGTCAGCAGGTTGGGCCAGAACTCGGTCTCAGCCAGCAGAAACAGCCGCGGGCGCAGCGCGCGATGGCAGGCGCGCACCGCCCAGGGCAGATCCAGCGGGCAATAGAAGACGCGGCCGGCCCCAAAGCGCGCGCGGGCCAGCTCCTGGCCGGTCCGCGTGGTGGTGGAGATCAGCAAACGGTAGCCGGGCAGCGCCTGCTCCAGCTCAGCCACCAGGCGGGTTACCGCCAGCACCTCCCCCACGGAGACGGCGTGCAGCCAGAGCACCGGCCGCGCATCGCTCGGCTCAGCGGAATGCAGGCCAAGCCGCTGCCGCGGAATTCGGCCCAGCCGCTCCAGCAGCCCCGCACGATACTTGTGGGTGGTGGCCATGCGCCACAGCCACCACGGCGCGCTCAGCAGCAGGGCGGCCAACAGCGCGAGATTGTAGAAGAAGACAATCATGCTGACGGATCAGGGCTTTCTCCGGTCTAACTCCAAATGATACAGTCGTGCACGATGAGAACAGCGGCTTTGCTTCTGGCGCTTGCGTGCGCCCTGCCTGCCGGGGCGCGGGAGCGCAAGCTGCCCTCAACCCAGCCGGCCACCACCTACGCCGATGTGGAAGTGCACGCGCAGGAGCAGGTGGCCATCGCCGCCGAGCCTTACGACACCCGCGACAAGGCCTCGCTCTTCCGCGTGGACTACCTCAGCCACGGCGTGATGCCGGTGTGGCTGGTGGTCACCAACCAGGGCGACCGGCCTATTTCCCTGAAAGATGCGCGCATTCTGTTCGAGACCGCCGCGGGCGACCGTATCCAGGCCGCCGAGCCGGAGGATGTGGAACGCCTGATGACCCGCCGGGAGCGCCAGGGCGAGCACATTCCCCTGCCCGCGCCCCTGCCCAAAATTCATCTCAAAGGTAAGGCGACCAACAAGGATATCGAGGCGGACTTTGACCAGTTTGAGTATCAGACGCTGGTGGTGGAGCCGCACACCACGCGGGCCGGCTTCCTGTTTTACGACGTCTCGGCCCTGACCAACCCGCTCAAGGGCGCGCACCTCTACGTGCGCGAACTGCGCAACGCCGACGGCCACGAGCTGTTCTCGTTCGAGATTCCCTTCGACAAGTACCTCGCCTCCAAGTCCAGCCAGATGAACTGAGACAATGCACCCGGACGGGCCGATGCGCGGAGCCGGTGCAAACCGCTGCCCCGCGCCTCTATTCGTAGTAGGTGGCGGTGGTGGTGTCCGTCTCCCAGATGGTGCAATCCTTCACGCGCACGCGGCCTTTGGTCATCCCTTCCAGTTGCTCGTTGGTCTGGTCATAGAAATACCTGGCCAGATTCTCCGCCGAGGGATTGAGCACGGTAAACGGCTCCAGGTCGTTCAACATCTGGTGGTCGATGCGGTCGATCACCGGGCGCATCACCTGCTTCAGCAGCTTGAAGTCCAGCAGCAGGCCGGCCTCATCCAGTTCGGCTCCGGCCAGGGTTACGCGCACCTTGTAATTGTGGCCGTGCGGGTTCTCGCACTTGCCTTTGTAGTTGCGGAGGTAGTGGCCGGAGGAAAACCCGGACTCCACGGTAACTTCGTACATGCGATTCCACTCGATTCTGTGCGGGAAAACGTCCCAGCTCCTATTTTACCGGAGGGACGCTTTTTCAGAGCTCGCGGCGGCGCTTGCGGCGGGCGGCCAGGCGGGCCTCTTCGTTGCGGCGATCCACCTGCTCAAAAAGATGGGTGAGCACGCCAATCAAGGCGGACAGCACGGCAAAGAAAAAGAGAAACAACCCCACACTGCGCCACAATGAAGCGTTGGCCGGCAACCCCGGCTGAAAGCTGGAGGGAATCAGCGACATGCCCGCCGAGATCAGCGCGAACAGCCCCAGAGAGGCAGCGAGGATGTAGAGATTGCGAGACATAGGCGTTGGTCGCGGCGCATGCCGGTGATCCAACTGCGATTCTATGCGTAATGCGCGGCAGTGGAAAGCAGTCCGCTCCGCAAGCCGTGAACTGCTCCGGGGCGCCGGCACGTGACCACGGTCTCAACGGACTTTAGCCGGTCGCTCCTCAGGGCCTCACCCGTGCCACGCCGCCGCCATCACACCGCCTTTCGCCCATCCGATGTACACTTTTTCTTCATCGGATGAGGATCTTCATGCGCCGTTTTCTGCTGTTCGCACTCTTCTTTCTGCTCCCTGTTTTCATCCCTGCGCAAACCCGCCGCGCCATGACCTTTGAGGACATGATGCACATGAAGCGGCTGGGCGGCACCGCCGTCTCGCCCGACGGCACGTGGCTGGCCTACGGCGCCACCACCGTGGATCTGCGCCAGAACGCGAAGACCACGGAGTGGTGGGTGCAGAAGATCGCCGGCGGCGCGCCGCGCAGGCTCGCCGTGGCCCAGCCGGATGACGATGGCGTGCAGTTCGCGCCCGACGGCCGGCAGATTCTCTTCCTCAGCGGACGCTCCGGCTCGGTACAGGTGTGGCTGGCTGGCTTTGATCCCGCCACCGGCGAGGCCAGCGACCCGCGCATGCTCACGCACATCGCCACCGGAGCGGACAACGCCCTCTGGTCGCCCGACGGCAGGTCGATCGTCTTCACCTCCTTCGTCTACCCCGGCTGTCCGGCCATCACCCCCGCCGACTTCGACAGCGGCAACCGATGCAATGCGGACCGCGACGCCGCGGCCGCCGCCAACCCGGTGAAGGCGCAGATCTTCACCCACCTACTCTACCGCCACTGGAACCACTTCACCGGCGACAAGCGCAGCCACCTGTTTCTGGTCACGGTGGCCAGCGGCGAGCTGCGCGACCTGAACCCCGGCGACACCCACGACACCCCGCCCTTCTCCCTGGAAGGCAGCAACTGCGGCTGCGCCTTCTCGCCCGACTCCAGGGAGCTGGCCTACACCGAGAAGTACGTGGACGACCCCGCCGTCAGCACCAATGCCGACATCTTCACGCTGGACCTCACCCATCCTGAGGCGAAGCCGGTAAAGATCAGCACCTCGCCCGGCGGCGACTTCTCCCCCGCCTACTCGCCCGACGGCAAATATATCGCCTGGCGCAGCCAGCAGCGCGCTGGCTACGAGAGCGACAAGTTCCGCCTCGTCCTCTACGACCGCCAAACCAAGACCATCCGCGACCTGATGCCCAACTTCGACAACTGGGTGGATGAGTTTGTATGGGGGCCGGAATCACAATTCATCTACTTCGTTTCTGGAGAAAGGGGTGAAGAGCCGGTTCAAGCCGTGAGACTCTCAAGCGGCATACGGGACGAGGCCGGTACCTACAACCACTCTGGCAGCTTCAGCGGACTGCTGCCCATTCCACATAGCACACAATCGAAATCTACATCCGCGCCAATTCTTGCGACCCAGGTCGCCATCGATTCGCCGGCAGAGGTTGTTCGGTTCGACGTCGAGATGGATCCGTCGACCGCGAAGGATGACACTCCGAGTTTTCTTCTTTATCCGCGTCCCATCACCCACCTCAACGACTCCCTCCTCGCCCAGCTCGACCTCCCCAAGATGCAGTCCTTCTGGTTCACCGCCCACGACGGCGTCAAAATCCAGGGCTTCCTCATTCGCCCGCCCCACTTCGACCCCGCCCAAAAGTACCCCGTCAAGTTCCTCATCCACGGCGGTCCCGAGGGCGCCTGGGGCGATGAATGGTCCTATCGCTGGAATGCCGAGCTCTTTGCCGCCAACGGCTACGTCGTGGTCATGGTCAACCCGCGCGGCTCCACCGGCTACGGGCAGGCCTTCGTGGATGGCGTGAACGGCGACTGGGGCGGCAAGCCCTTCACTGACCTGATGACCGGCCTGGACTACGCCGAGCAGCACTACCCCTTCCTCGACAAGACCCGCGAGTGCGCCCTGGGCGCCAGCTATGGCGGCTACATGGCCAACTGGGTGCTGGGCCACACCGACCGCTTCCGCTGCATCGTGACCCACGACGGCATGTTCAACCCCGAGTCGGCCTTCGGCTCCACCGAGGAGCTGTGGTTCAACGAGTGGGAGTTCCGCGGCAAGCCCTGGGACTACTTCGGCAAGCCGGACAGCGAGAATCCCTTCCGCAAGTGGGCCCCGATGCTCTCCGTGAAAAACTTCAAGACGCCCACGCTCGTGGTCCACAGCCAGCTCGACTACCGGCTGGACGTGAGCGAGGGCTACCAGCTCTTCACCGCTCTGCAACTGATGCACGTGCCCAGCAAGATGCTCTACTTCCCCGACGAAGGCCACTGGGTGCTGAAACCGCAAAACTCCCAGCTATGGTGGAAGACGGTGAACGACTGGGTGGATGAGTGGACGAAAGCAGACGCCAGGGAGTGAGCGCATCCGGCATGATTCGATCGCATCCATCTGTCCTGTGCTCACCCGTGCGCAGAACAGGCTCCAGCGGATTCGGTTTTTTGTTGCCGCTTACAACAGCCGCGAAGAGGCGCACCGCCGGTGTGTTGAGACCTGCGAGAAAGTTGATGGGCCCATTGTGACCTGCGAGGCCTGCCTTACCGAGGCGCTCCGTCTTCTCGGCCACGCCAGTGCGGCTGCCGGCGGCATTCTCGCCCGCATTGCTCAGGGAGCGCTGCAGGCGCCCTTTCATCTGGCCAGCCATCGCGCAGAGATCGCGGGTCTGATGCGCAAGCATAGAGACGCGCCGGTTGATTTCGCGGATGCCGGTCAAATTCATCTGGCAGACCAGCGGGGAACCGGCGATATCCTTACACTCGACAGTCATTTCAAGCATGATCGCTGGCGGCGCAACCTGTCCTTCCGGTTGCTGATCCCACAGGATTGAGGCGATGCCCTTCTCCCGCAAACCCGGCAGGCCCCGCGCCTTTCTCAACGAGATTGGCCTCTACGACTACGCCTTGAAGGCGCTGGGCCGGCGCATGCGCACCGAGGCGGAACTACGCCGCCTGATGGCAGACCGCGTAGAGCCCGGCGACCAGGGGCAGCAGGTCATCGCCGCCGTCCTCGCCCGCCTGCGCGAGTACGGCTACCTGGACGACGCTGCCTACGCGGAGACCTACACCCGCCTGCGCCAGGAGAATGAGAAGCTGGGCCAGCGCCGGGTGCGCCAGAGCCTGCAGCAGAAGGGTGTGGCCGCCGACCTTATTGCCGAGACGGTGGAGGCGCGCTACGCCAGCACCGACGAAGAGACGCTGGCCCGCGCCCACCTGGAACGCAAACGGATCAAAAAGCCGGAGAACGAGAAGGAGACGGCCCGTGTGATGCGGCGACTGGTGGCCGCAGGCTTTTCGCCCGGCGTCATCTACAAAATCCTGCGCCAGTGGGACGTGCCCGATGAGACCCTCTCGGCGCTGGACAACCTGGACGCCGAAGCGCGCGAAGAGGGATTCGAGGGCTAACCGGGAGCTCATCTTCCCGGTCAGCCTCTCGGGCGTTGCGCCTGTCTAGGGTGTATCGACATACAGGGATGTCCATGGCTGGGTGCCATTTTTTCTTAGTTCAAGGAGCGAGAAGCGACGCATACCGGGGCCCCCGGCGCACGATCTGTGTGCGCTGGGGTGGATACCGGGTGTCTGCTAGCGACGAGTGACGCAGAAATGAGGAAAAATGGCCCCAGCCCGAAGGGTTGCGGCGAAAATCGGCCCATACTGCATTCTCGCCCTCGACGGTGGCCCACCACAGCCTTCGGGCTCGGCTTTGTCTCCACCCCACAGACAAAGACCCGTCCGTGGGGACCCCGGTGTCTGGTCCGATTTTCTCTCGCAACCATGACCACCCCTATAT